>QHSC01000295.1 GCA_003220345.1 Candidatus Rokuibacteriota bacterium
TTACCGTCGGGGACGGGGAAGTACACGCTGCGCGTGACGTTGTGCTCGATGGCCGACTCCACGGCCACCCCGAGCTCGCGCAGCTCGCGATGGGCGGCCTGCAGCTCCTCGAAGCTTCCGAGCTGCCACGCCGAGTGGTGCAGGCCCGGCTGGGCCGCCTCGGGCGTCTCGCCCGTGGCGAGCTGGAAGAGGGCGAGGTCGTGGTGCTGGCTGCCGAAGCTGAGGAAGACGGCGCCGTGCTCCAGGTCCTCGTAGGCGAGCTTGAGGCCGAGCACGCGCGTGTAGAACTCCTTGGACTTCTGGGCATCGCGAACCTTCAACACGATGTGGCCAAGCTTGCGGGCTCGAATCATCGCTGTGCTCCCGCGCTCAGGGGCGCCTGTACGTGGTCAGGGGGTATCGCACCGTCGTCACCTGCGTCAGTATAGTCCATCGAGGAGGCAAGTTCATGGGGCTCGCGGACAGCGGCGCGTTGAGGGGGAAGGTGGCCATCATCACGGGCGCGGCCACCGGCATCGGCCGGGCGAGCGCCCTGCTCTTCGCGCGGGCGGGGGCGCGCGTGGCCCTGGCGGACCTGCGCGAGCCCGAGCTCGCGCGGACCGAGGCGGAGGTGCGCGCCGCCGGGGGCGAGGTCGCGTCGATCACGGCCGATCTCGCGCGTCCCGACGACTGCGCGGCGGTGGTGGCGGCCGCCGTGCGGGCCTTCGGCCGGCTCGACGTCCTGCTCAACAACGCCGGGGTCGGGACCATGGTCGTGGGCGGCACCGTGGAGAGCATCACCCTCGAGCACTGGGATCTCGCCCAGGACGTCAACGTGCGCGCGATGTATCTGGTGAGCCGCGCCGCCGTGCCGCACATGCGGAGCGCGGGAGGCGCCATCGTCAACATCGCCTCGGTGTCCGCCTTCCGCGGCTCGGTCGAGCGCCCGAGTCATGCCTATGCCGCCTCGAAGGGCGCCGTGCTCTCGCTGACCCGGGCCATGGCCGCGTCCTATGGCCGCGACGGGATCCGCGTCAACGCCATCTGCCCCGGCACGATCCGGACGCGACTGACCGCCGACATCGTCAACCGGGTCGAGCAGGCGGCGAAGGAGGGGCACGGCATCCCCCTCGGCCGCGTGGGCGAGCCCGAGGACATCGCGCGGTGCGCCCTCTTCCTGGCCTCCGACGACGCTTCCTTCATCTCGGGCGCTCACATCATCGCCGACGGTGGAGCGATGGCGGCGTCGACTTGAGTCAGGCGGGCGACAACTGATCGAGGCGGTCGTATTCGACATGGATGGGGTGCTCTGCCGATATCGCATCGAGCGGAGACTCGAGCTGCTCGCCCGCTTCACCGGCCAGCGACCTGAGGCGGTCTATGCGGCGATTTGGCAATCAGGCTTCGAGGACGCCGGCGAGCGGGGCGAGTGGAGTGCGGACGAGTATCTGCGGCTCTTCGGCGAGCGTCTTGGCACCTCGCTGGATGTCGATCTCTGGATCGCAGCCAGGAAGGCGGCGATGGAACCGGATGAGGCGGTTCTGGAGATCGCGCGGAAGCTCCGCGCGAAGCTTCCCGTGGGCGTGTTTACGAACAATCCCTCGTTGCTCAAACGGCACATCGCGGAGGTGTTTCCCGCGGTCCTCGAAGTCTTCGGCGACCGGGCAATCTTTTCGAGCGATCTCGGCGCCGTCAAGCCCGATCAAGAGGCCTTCCATCGCCTGGCCCACCGTCTCGGCGTGCGCCCCGAGACGCTCCTGTTCTTTGACGACGATGCCACGTACGTGGCCGGGGCACGGGCAGCCGGGCTCACGGCATATCGGTTCGAAGGAGCAGAAGAGCTCGTCAGTCGTCTCACGGAGGTCGGTTTCGACGTCGCTTAGGGTGAGTCTCTCCTGCGGTGACAGGGCGGGGTCAGGTCTCACAAGACAACATCCTGGTGGGCGGAGTACCCTGGCCTGCGTCCTCGTAAGCGAGGGTCTGATTCACGTTGACTAAGAAGCGCCCATCGCCTGGCCGTTCCTCCGGGTCGGAGCGAAACTTCTGGATCGGGGTCGTTTCACGGTCTCACGTCCAGGTCGGCGTGAAGGGCGGCTTCGTCCAGCTCGGTCACGGAAAGAAGGCGCCCCTACAGAGGCTTCGCCCTCGCGATGGCTTGATCATGTACTCACCTCGCATCTCTTATCCGGATGGGGAGGTGCTTCAGTCGTTCACCGCGATCGGCGTAGTCACGTCTGGACATATCTATCAGGTCGAGATGACCCCCGAATTCAGGCCTTATCGAGTTGACGTCAAGTTCCTCAAGTGTCACGAGGCGCCGATCAGGCCGCTGCTCGACAAGCTGTCGTTCATCAGGAGCAAGACGCACTGGGGCGCCACCTTCCGTTTCGGTCAGCTCAAGATACCGGCAAGAGACTTCAACCTGATCGCCAAGGCCATGGGCTGCAAGCCTTTCCAAGCCTTGCGTTCGCCCAAGTAGTAGGCACAGCCGCGGCGTCGCGCCGCTCTCCGGAGCCGCGGGCCTGGCAAAATCGCGCCAGGAAACTCAGCTACACTACCCGCCACATGGCCACGCGGCCCGACGCCGAGCAGAATGCCTCTCCGTGGACTCGCGGAGACCCCGACGCGCCCCTCGGCTCCACGCACAAGTGGGCCATCACCTTCTCCGTGATGCTCGTCACGGTGATGCAGGTGCTCGACACCAGCATCACCAACGTCGCCCTCCCCCACATGCAGGGATCGTTCTCCGCCAGCATCGACGAGATGTCGTGGGTCATCACGTCCTATTTGGCCGCCAACGCGGTGGTGATCCCGGCCAGCGGGTGGCTGACCTCGGTCTTCGGCCGGCGCCGCTTCTATCTCATCTGCACGGTCACCTTCACGGCCAGCTCGTTCCTTTCCGGCATCGCGCCCAATCTCGAGTTCCTCATTCTCATGCGCATCCTGCAAGGCCTGGGCGGCGGCCCCGTCGTTCCCATGTCCCAGGCCGTGATGTGGGAGATCTTTCCGCTCGAGCAGCGGGGCACCGCCATGGCCGTGTGGGGCACCGGGATCATGCTGGCGCCCATCCTTGGCCCGACGGTGGGCGGGTACATCGCGGACAACTGGTCGTGGCGCTGGATCTTCTACATCAACCTGCCCATCGGCATCCTGGCCTTCTTCATGGTCAGCGCGTTCCTGTTCGATGCGCCGTTTCACCGCCGGCCCCGCCACGTCGACCTGGCCGGCATCGTCCTCATGGTCGTGGGCTTCGGATGCCTCCAGCTCGTGCTCGACCTCGGGGAACGGCGCGACTGGTTCGACTCCACGCTGGTCCTGATGTGCGGCGTGCTCGCCGCCTGCATGCTGGCCGGCTTCGTGATCCGGGAGCTCATGGCCTCCGAGCCCATCCTGGATCTCACCGTGTTCAGGGACCGCAACTTCGGCATCGGCACGCTGGCCATCTTCCTGGTGGGTCTCGGATTCAACTCGAGCCTGCTCCTCCTGGCGCTCTACACGCAAACCATCCTCGGGTATGACGCGTGGACGGCGGGGCTCACCCTGGCCCCGGGCGGGCTCGGCACGATGATCGCGCTCATGATCTCCGGACGCCTCGTGTCGCGCATGGACCAGCGCCTCATGCTGGCGGGAGGCTGCTCGCTGGCCGCGGTGGCCCTCTTCTTCATGACGCAACTCACTTCCACCATCGATTTCTGGAACCTCGCCTGGCCACGCTTCCTCCAGGGATTCTCCCAGGGCTTCATCTTCGTGCCGCTCCAGGCCCTGACCCTCGCCACCATCCCGACGGAGCGGCTGGGCAACTCGACGGCGGCTTACAACGTCGCCCGCAACATCGGAGGCAGCATGGGGGTGGCGCTGGTGACGACGCTCCTGGCGCGACGGAGCCAGGTCCACCAGGCCACGCTAATGGGCCACCTCGACCCGTGGAGCTTCGAGATGGCGGGACGGCTCCAGGTGTGGACCAACCACTTCGTGGCTCGGGGCGCCGACACGTACACCGCAGGGCGCCAGGCCATGGCCATGCTGTACCGCGAGACGGTGACGCAGGCGAACATCCTGTCGTACGCCGACGACTTCTGGCTCCTCCTCGCCGTCTACTGCTCCGTCCTGCTCCTGATCCCCTTCATGCGACGAGTGCGCTCCGGCGGGGGCGCGCGGGGCCGGCGGAGCACGGCGGACGAATCGGTCGCGCGCGATCCCGGACTGCCCGCCCCCGCGGAATAGCGGGGTCAGGTCTCACAAAACGACATTTTCCGATGGCAGCGTCCTCAGCCACGGCTACGATGTTGCATTGTGAGACCTGACCCCTATCGGGGCTACCGGGTCCGGTTGTACTCGTAGTCCTCACGCTCACCGGACCCCGCTCGCAGCTCTGGTCGAAGGGCGGGCCGCGTGCTGTTCAAGCGCGCATGCACGTCGAGGGCGGCCTGGTCGACCCAGCGCTCCAGCAGGGCCAGTCGGTCGGGGTTCGCCACGCTCTGGAAGATCTCGAACTGCTCGCACCCGGGCTCCTTCATCGCATCCGCGCAGCGAGCCTTGTACGCCTGGGCCAGCTCGGGGCCCTTTCCCGGGACGGCGCTGATCGTGACGACGAGTCGGATCGACATGATGGCTCCTCTGTGCCGGCTAGCACTGCGATTGCAGCCCGTCGACGTAGATGCACTCACCGGAAATGTAGCTCGCCTCGTCGGAGGCGAGAAACGCGATGGCGTTGGCCTGGTCCTGCGCCTCCCCGAGGCGCCCGAGCGGCACGCCGATGCGAAAAGTCGCCATGTCCCCCTTGAGCTGCGCCTGCCGCCTCGCCTCCGCGCTGCCCGCGGGCTCGGGCACGCCGGAGTTCTGCCGCAGGTTCGTGATGGTGGCGCCCGGCCCCACCGCGTTCACGGTGATCCCGTACTGCGCCAGCTCCATGGCGAGGCAGCGCGTGAAGTGGAGCACGGCCGCTTTCGACACGCAGTAGGCGCCGATCTCCCAGCGCGGCACCCGGGCCGCCGTCGAGCCGGTGTTGACGATGCGGCCGCCGCGCGCCTCGATCATCGAGGGCACCACGGCCTGACAGCAGAAGAGCATGCTCTTGAGATTCACGTCGAGCACACGCCGCCAGGCCGCCGCCTCGACGTCGACGATGGACATCGAGGGCAGCGCGATCCCCGCGTTGTTGACGAGCACGTGGATCGGCCCGTACGTCTGGCGCACCGCCCCCACCAGGGCATCGACCGACGCGCGCCGGCTCACGTCCGCCGCGAACGCCGTCGCCTCGCCCCCGGCCTGACGGATGGCCCGAACCGTCTCCTCCGCGCTGCCCTGGTTGACGTCGGCCACCGCCACCCGAGCTCCCTGACGCGCGAACGTCTCCGCGGCGGCGCGGCCGATGCCCGAGCCCGCGCCCGTGATCAACACCGTCCTGTCCCGACCCGGCATCTCCTCGTCCTCCCCTCAGGAGAGCTGCGCCATGCCGTCGACGTTGAGGATGGCCCCGGTGATGTGATTCGCCTCCTCGGACACGAGGTAGACGATGGCGGAGGCCACGTCTTCCGGCTTGCCGAGCTTCCCCAGCGGGACGCCAAGGCGGAAGATCTCCGGCGTGCCGGCCACAAAGCGCGCGCGCACCTGCTGATCGCTCTCGGGTCCCAGCATGGGCGTGTCGATCGGCCCCGGGGCGACGGCATTGACAGTGATCCCGTGACGCGCCAGCTCCAGGGCCAGGCACTTCGTGAACATGCGCACCCCGGCCTTGGAGACACCGTAGGCGGCGCCGTTGATCC
>QHSC01000031.1 GCA_003220345.1 Candidatus Rokuibacteriota bacterium
AGCTCAGGTAGCCGCAGCCGAGCTCGGCCTTGGCGAAACGGCCGAGAGCCAGCCACTGGTCCGGCGGCGCCTCGACGACGAGCAGCGGGCCCTCGCCAGAGGCGGCGAGGCCCAACCGCTCCTGGATGAGGGGGCGCGCTTGCGTGTGGGTCAGCACCCTAGTCGGTCTTCTCGGTGGGCGCGGCGCGCTGGCCCGTCTTGCGGAAGTGAGAGATCTGCTCCTGGAGCTTGAGGAGGCCGTAGAGGAGCGCGTCGGGCGGGGGCGGGCAGCCCGGCACGTACACGTCCACCGGGATGACGCGGTCCACGCCCTTGACCACGTGGTAGCCGTGACGGAACGGGCCGCCCGAGTTGGCGCACGAGCCCATGGACACGGCCCACTTCGGATCGGGCATCTGGTCGTAGATCCGCTTGAGCATGGGCGCCATCTTGATGGTGACGGTGCCCGAGACGATCATGAGATCGGAGTGGCGCGGCGAGGCCCACGGCACCATGCCCAGTCGCTCGACGTCGAAGCGCGAGGCAAAGGTTGCCATCATCTCGATGGCGCAGCAGGCGAGGCCGAAGGTGACGGGCCACACGGAGGACTTCCGCGCCCAGTTGAGGAAGCCGTCGGCGAGGGTGGTGACCACGAAGCCGCCGGGGAAGTTGAAGATGCCCTCGGTGACGCTCTCGAAGAGCGCCGAGTGCTTGTCGCCCTCCTGGCGCTCCTGGTGGAGCTTCTCCCACTCCTGGAGGTCCTTGAACTCCGTCCAGACGGCGGGCGGGATCTGCGGTGTCGGCGCCTTTATTTCCACTCGAGGATCCCTTCGCGGAGCGCATAGAGCCAGCCCAGCCCGAGAATTCCGATGAACAGGCCCATGATCCCCACGCCCTCCGGGCCGAGCCCGCGGAGCACGAGGGCCCACGGGAAGAGAAAGACGGCGAGGGCGTCGAAGACGATGAAGATCAGCGCGACCAGGTAGAAGCCGACGGGAAACTGCACCCAGGCCTCGCCGATGGGCTCGGCCCCGCATTCGTAGTTCTCGAGCTTGGAGGCGTACGGGCGGGACGGACGCAGCACGAAGGCCGCGGCCAGCGAGCCGACGGCGAAGGCCACGATGAGCCCCAGAAAGATGACGACCGGCAGATACCCGCTCACGACGAGCCTCCAGAGATCGTAGAAAACCGCGCGGAGTATAGCATAGCCATCCACTGCATTATACTCACCGAATCGCGAATATCGGCGCGAGTGGCCGACGGACACTCCCAGGTCGGCCCTACGCGATCCTCACGTTCCAGAAGAGCGGCGCGGCGAACTTGAGGATGCCCTGGACGTTCTTTCGGAAGACCGTCGGCGGGAACCATTCTCCCCACGGCACGTACGCCACCTCGCTGAGGGCGACCTTCTGGACCTCGTCGGCGAGCTGCTTCCGTTTTGCTTGATCGGTTGCGCGCACCCAGTCGGCGATGAGCTTCTCGAGCTGGGGGATGTCCGGCCAGCCGAACCAAGCGCGCGAGCCCGCACCTGACACGCCAAAGTGGACGGCAGGATTGACGACGTCCGCAGCCCCCCACCACGTGTGAAGCAGGCTCCAACCGCCCTTGTCCGGCGGCTCCTTGCGCGCCCGCACGATCAGGTTCGTCGACCAATCCACCCCCTTGAGGATGACCTTGAAGCCGATCGATTCGAGCCGCTGGCGAGTGACGATCGCTGCGGCGTTCATGTGCGGCCTATCGGTGACGTGGATCACCACAATCGGCCGGCCATCGTAACCCGATTCCTTCACGAGCTGCCTCGCTCTTGTCAGATCGTGCTTCATGATCGGCTCGGCACCGGTCCTTGTCGCGTAAGGACCGCCGCAGGCGAAAACCGAATAGCAGGGCCGATAATATTTCGACTGCCCGATGGCCCAAGCAAGATATGTCACCTGGTCCACCATGTGGAGCAATGCCTCGCGCGCCTTCTTGTTGTTGAATGGCGGGTGGAGCCAGTTCGGCCTGAGCCAGCCTTGCGTGCCGAGAGGATCGAAGAGGAATGTCTGTAGATCCGGGTTCTGTTCAATCTTGGGGATGAAGTCGAGCGGCGGTTCCTGCCACCAGTCCACCTCACCCGCGGCGAGGGCGGCCGCCGCATCCATAGGGTCGGGGATGTACCGCCAGATGACCTTGTCGAGGTACACCTTCTTGCCGCCGGTTGAGCCGCTCGGCGTCTCGTCGCGCGGGATGTAGTCGGGGTTCCGCACGTACACGACCTGCTTGCCCGGCTGCCATTCGTCCCTGGCGAACTTGAACGGTCCGGAGCCCACGGTCTCCGTGATCTGTTCCTCCGGAGACGTGGATGCGATCCGCGCCGGCATCATGAAGGGCACGTTGCTCGACGGCTTTCCCAGGGCGTCCAGCACGGGGCCGAAGCGCTCGGAGAGCTCCAGCGTGAACGTCTTCTTGTCGACGGGCGCGATCTTCCCCGTGTGCGCCATGAGGAGCTGGCCGAAGCGATCCTTCTTTCCCCAGCGCTTCAGCGATTCCACACAGTCTTCCGACAGGACGGGCTGTCCATCGTGCCACCGGAGGCCATCACGCAGCGTGAACGTGTACTTCATGCCGTCCGGAGACACGGTGGTCCGATCGACCATTTGCGGTTTGATCCGATGGTTCTCGTCCGTGCCGAAGAGAGTGTCGTACACGAGGTAGCCGTGATTGCGCGTGATGTAGGCGGTCTGCCAGACGGGATCGAGGACCTTCAGATCGGCCTCCGCCACGAAGCGGAGGGTCTGCCGATCTTTCTGGGCGTGGACCGACGGCGCGCCCAGAGTCACGGCAGCAACCGTCGCGGCCGCGCCTCCGAGTACCTGCCGGCGGCTGAGACGGCTCATCTCACGCTCCCTGTGGGACGGCTCGATCGATGGCTTGAGGATGAGTGAGTCCTCCATTCACCACCTCGGCACTATACTCGCAATATGTGGGTGCGACTTGTCTCATCTGCTCTCCTGGCGACGGCGCTGACCGCAGCCCCGACGGCGGCCGGGGCGGCGCCCGAGATCATCGAGGTCCCCACCCGGGACGGCGTCACCGTGCGCGTCCTCCTTGTCGCGCCCGCCGAGGCGCCGACGGCCACCGTCCTGCTCTTCCCGGGCGGCCGGGGCGCTCGCCACTTCGGCATGAAAGACGACGGCGTGAAGCTCGGGGACAATTTCCTCGTGCGCAGCGCGCCCCTCTTCGCCGAGCAGGGGCTGCTCGCGGCCGCCATCGACACACCATCCGATCAACCGGGCGGCATGACCGACGACTGGAGGCTCGGCCCCCAGCACGTCACCGATACCCGCAAGGTCATCGACGCGCTCCAGGCGCGAGCCCCGGGCCGCGTCGTGCTGATCGGCACGAGCCGCGGCACGCTCTCGGCAGCCGCCGTGGCGGCCCGCCTCGACGATCCGCGTGTCACCGGTGTCGTCCTGACCTCCTCGATGGTCGAGCACGGGCGTGGCCGCTGGTCGACGGTGTACGAGACGCCGCTCGGCAAGATCCGGGCGCCCGTGCTGATCGTGCACCATCGCGAGGACGACTGCCGGGCCACCCCCATCGGCGCCGCGCTGTCCCTTCCCCGCTGGCTCAAGAAGGCGCCGCGGGTGGATTTCGTCGAGGTGTCGGGAGGCGATCCGGCGATCTCGGACTCCTGCGAGCCGCTCGCCGCGCACGGCTTTCTCGGCCGCGAGCGCCAGGTCATCCAGGTCATTGCCGACTGGATCGCGGGCCGGCCCGTCCCGAAGCTCGTCCGCTAATTAGCGCGAAGGGATGGTCCAGAGGGAGAGCGCGTGGGTGCGCTCGGGACCCTTGAACTGGACCACGCGCTCGGGCGCCCAGTCGCCGATGGGGAAGTCGTGGGAGACGATGCGGGCGCCGGGCCTGAGCTGGCTCTGCAGCTTCGGCCGCAAGCGCGCGTTGACGCTGGGCGAGAGATACATCGTCACCACGGTGGCCTCGCTGATGTCGGCCTCGAAGATGTCCTGCTCCACGAACCGCGCGCGCTCGGCCACGCCGGCGCGTCGCGCGATCTTCTTCGACTCGGCGACGAGGGCGGGGTCCAGCTCGATGCCCACGCCGCGCGCCCCGAAGTAGCGCGCGGCCGCAATGACGAGGCGGCCGTCACCAGAGCCCAGGTCATACACGACGTCGTCCGGAGTGACGCGGGCGAGCCTCAGCATCTCCATGACCACCTCGGAGGGCGTCTGGACGTAGGGCACCTCTACGCCGGGCGCGCGCGCGCAACCCATCCAGCCCGCCACGAGGAGCCCCAGCCCCGAGCACAATCTGATCAGTGTCCGCAGGCGATCCATGTCGCGCATCCTACCCTATCGTGATGCTCGGGCCCTATCGTGACGCTCGGGCTGCGCCTTGTAAGATTCACTCGGTAAACGGGACGGCTCCCGCGCAATTTTGCGCGGTCGGAAGAGGAGCATCGGAAGGATTCCGGCCGAAGAGTCGCCATCTCCTTCTCTGGCATAGCCCTTGCTGACCTCAGCGCCTTGATCGAACCGGTCATGACGACCGATGACTCCACTCTCGGACGACCACCAGCAGGAGGACGGAACAATGGTGACCATCGTGACGGACGTTCACCTCAAGGAAGGCAGCGAGCAGGACTGGGACGCCGCGATGCGCGAACGCATGGCCGCGGCCAAGAGGCAGCTGGGTTGGGTCGGCGGTCAGATGCTCGAACCCGAGGACGATCCCATGCGGCGGGTGATCATAGGCACGTGGCAGACGCGGGACGACTGGGAGAAGTGGCACGAAGATCCCGAGTTTGCCGAGACGCGCGAGGAACTCGAGGGACTGGTGATGGAGCCCGAGCAGCACGAATGGCACGAGGTCGTGCTCGACGAGCGGCGGGCCGCCGCCCGTCCCGCTGCCCCGAGGCGTGAATCGAGATCGGCCTCACGACGCAAGGCCAGCTAGCGACATCCAGCAGGAGACCCGATGGCGAAGCTTGTCTCGATCGCCGGCGTGGCCGTGGGCGCTGGCCTCATGTACGTGCTCGACCCCGTCTCGGGTCCGCGCCGGCGGGCCCTGGTGCGGAAGCGCCTCGCCTCGGCGAGGCGACGGCTCAACCGCGCGACGGCGTCACCGAGCTCCCGCGCCTTGGTCGGCACCGCGGGCGCGATGCTGCTCATGGCCGCCCCCCGTCGAGCCTCCATGGCCGCCAGGGCCATGAAGGCGATCGGCGGCCTCGCGCTGTCCCGTGCGGCGACCGAACAGCTCGCGGATCGCGAGGCCGTTCGGGTCGGCAGATCAGCAGCGCCCGAGGGGTCCGAGGACCCTCGATTCGCCGAGACCAGTGGCCGGCCGAGCTGCCAAGCTCCGCTCTGGGCCGAGAGGGAGGCATCGAATGGGTGACTCCAGCATCACCAAAGTCGAATCCAGGCATTCCCCCCATGGCGACATGGGCCAGGTCTACCTCGCCTCCGGCAAGTCGGTGTCGATGCGGCTCTGGCAAGAGCGGCCCGGTCAGACCACCGAGCAGACCATCCGCAACTACGAGACGGTCGGCTATGTCATCGAGGGCGCCGCCGAGTTCGAGAGCGAAGGGCAACTCATCACGCTCGGTCAGGGCGATTCCTGGGTGGTCCCGCGGGGGGCGAGGCATCGCTACCGGATCATCGACGAATTTCTTGCCGTGGAGGCCACGAGCCCGCCCGCCCAGGTGCACGGTCGGGACCAGCCGCCATCGCGGGCCTGATGGATCGGCGCGGAAAGAAGCGAAGACGATGAAGCCCGAGACACCGAGGTTCTGGGTATGGGCCTTCGTGATCGTCCAGCTCGTCGGTCTGGGCATCGATGTCGTGTGGCACGGGCTTCTTCATCCCGACTTCGAGCCCCAGACCTTCGACGAGATGGTGAGACATCTCGGCACGGTCCATCTCCCCCTTTACCTCGGGGTGGCCGGTCTGCTCGTCTCCACGGCCTGGGCCGCTCTCGCCCACGCGAGGCGATCAGGGATCGGCCGCGCACCTTTCCTCGCGGCGGCGGGAGCTATCGTGCAGGCGATCGGCGAAGCGTGGCACGCTTATTCTCACCTCGCCATGCGACCGAATCCGACTCCCGAGCTCGTGGGCTTCGTCGGCCTCATGGTCGCGATCATCGCCACTTTCATCGCCGGGCGCGGCACCCGCCGCTCTCGAGTGGATGGCTTTGGAGATGACGGCGGGCGAGGGATTCATTCGCGGGGTCCAGCCACTTCACCTGCGCGAGGCGGGCGCGGGCGGCTCTGAGATGTGCAGGGTCGACCGCGCCGCTCTCGTCGTGATGGGGTAGATGGCGCACTTTCCGCCCGTCAGCCGAGATCTCGACGACGGCAAAGGCCGAATTAGGGAGTTTCGAGATCCGGGCTCTCGACCACTCCTCCGCCGTGGCCGAGGAGCTTGCGAACAGAGCGAGAGACAGCAGCAGAATTATCAGCCGTAGCGCCATCGCCCCGCCTCGAATACAGCATGAACGGCGAGGCGATGATTCACAATGCCCAAAGATTGATACGCGGCTACTCGGCGGCGGGTAGCGGCTCGACTCGCCCGGAACCTTCCTCCTCCTCCTTGGACGCGACGCCGGGCGGGCGCACGCGGCGCATGAGGGGGACGGCGAGCGGGAGCACGGCGAAGAGCACGGCGAGCAGCCAGAAGTCGTCGGAGTAGGCCAGCACCTGCGCCTGGCCCACGATGTCATTGTAGAGCATGGCCGTGGCCTGCTTCTCCGCGGTGAAGCTGTCGGATCCGCGGGCGGCGAAGTGCAGGGTCCACTGCTTGAGGCGGGCCGCCGTCTCCGGATCCCACAGGTTGACGTTGGCCCCCAGAGTCGACTGGTGCTGCTGGCTGCGGCGCACGAGGAACGTGGTGGCCAGCGCCACTCCCACGCTGCCCCCCAGGTTGCGAAGCACGTTGAAAGCGGAGGTGGCGTTGCCGAGCTTGTCGCGGGCGATGGTGGCCAGGGTCAGGGTCACGAGGGGCACGAAGATGAAGCCGAGCCCCAGGCCCTGGACGAAGCGGGGCACGGTGAGCGACCAGTAGTCCATGGTCAGCGTCAGGTGCGTCATCATGAAGAGGCTGACCGCGTTGATCAGGCAGCCGCCGGCGACGAGGATACGCTGGTCCATCCGCGTCACCAGGCGGCCCGCGATGATCAGCGAGATCAGGTTCCCCACTCCGCCCGGCCCCAGGACGGCGCCGGAGTTCCAGGCGTCGTAGGCCATGAGCTTCTGCGTGTAGAGGGCGACAAGGAGCATGCTCGAGTAGAGCCCGAGCCCCACCATCATGACGAGCGTCGAGCCCGTGGCGAAGTTTCGGTCGGTAAAGACGCGCAGATCGAGGATGGGCTCGCGCGCCGTCAACTCGCGGACGACGAAGCCGAGCACGGCGACCACGGCCACCACCGAGAGGGCCACGATCAGGGAGGAGTCGAACCAATCCTCGTGCTCGCCGCGGTCGAGGACGAGCTGGAGACAGCCGAACCCCACCACCATGAGCACGAGCCCGAGCGCGTCGATGCGCCCCGGCTTCTTGAGATAGGGCGGGTCGAAGAGGAAGGCGCTGACCATGACGAAGCCGAGGAAGCCGATGGGCAGGTTGACGTAGAAGATCCAGCGCCAGGACCAGTTGTCCGCGATCCACCCGCCCAGCGTCGGCCCGAAGATGGGCCCCATCATGATGCCGATGCCCCAGACGGCCATGGCGAGGCCGCGCTGGCCCATCGGGAAGATCTCCCACAGGATGGCCTGGGACAGCGGGATCAAGGGCCCGCCCCCAATACCCTGGAACACCCGTGCAATGATGAGAAAGGTCAGGTTGGGGGCCAGCCCCGAGAAGAAGGAGCTGACCGTGAAGATCGTGGTGCAGATCAGAAAGAACCGGCGGCGCCCGATGTAGCCCGCGAGCCATCCCGTGGCGGGGATGATGATGGCGTTGGCGGCCAGGTAGGAGGTGATGACCCAGGTCACTTCCTCCACGCCGGCCGACAGCGAGCCCTGCATGTGCGGGAGGACCACGTTGGTGACGCTGGTGTCGATGACCTGCATCACCGTGACCAGCATGGCGGAGAGCGTGATGAGCCACTTCTGCGCTCCCGAGAATTCCCCGACGGCCGCCGCCGTCATGCCGTGGCCCGTCCGCGGAGACATGCCGACAGTGTGCCGGGCGAGGCAGGGGGCCTTCCCCGCGGACCACACTGACTCGCCGCCCGCGGTGGAATCTCGGAAGGGGCCACGAGAGCACGGGCTTCGCCTTCGTCAACGCGCAGAAGACATGGGTCCACGGGGAAGGCCCCCTGCCCCGCCCGGCACCGCGTGTTGACAACTCGTTGGAAGTGCCGCTGGCGTCCTGGGCCGAGGGGCACTAGCGAAGCTTGACGGTGACGACCGCGGACATGCCCGCGCGCAGCGTGTGGGGATTGCCGAACTGGCCGGCGTCGAGGCGGATCTTCACGGGGAGGCGCTGGACCACCTTCACCCAGTTGCCCGTGGCGTTCTCGGGGGGCAGCAGCGAGAAGCGCGCCCCCGTGCCCGCGGAGAGCGAGTCCACCGTGCCGCGGAAGACGCGGTCGGGGAAGGTGTCCACGCTGATCTCGGCGCGCATGCCGGGCCGGATGCGGGCGAGCTGCGTCTCCTTGAAGTTCGCGAGGACCCAGACCTCGTGCAGCGGCACGATGGCCAGGAGGGGCTGCCCCATCTGCGCGACCTGCCCCAGCTCGACCGTGCGTCTCGAGACGATACCCTCCACGGGCGCGCGGACCTCGGTGTACTGCAGCTGGAGCTCCGCGAAGGCCAGGTCCGCGCGCGCCTGGGCCAGCGCCGCCTCCGCGCGGATGATGTCGGCCTCCTTCATCGGCACCTGATGCCGCTGGCTCTCCGCCCTGGCGAGCGAGCCCTTGAGCTCGGCCACCCGCTGCTTCGCCTGCTGGATACCGAGCACCTTGGAGGAGAGCTCGGCCTCCGTCTGCTGCACCGCGCGCTCGGCCTGGACCTTCCGGCGGTCGGTCGACTCCATGGCCGCGCGCGCCGACGCCTCGGCGGCCTCGGCCTGCTCGTAGTCGCGCAGCGCCACGAGACCGCCCTGGACCAGCTTCTTCTGCCGGTCCATCTCGCGGGCGGCCTGGACGGCGGTGGCCTTGGCCCCGGCCGCGTCCGCTGCCGCGGCGGCCGCGGCCGCGCGCATCGACTCCACCTTGGCCTTGGCTTCCTCCACGGCGGCCAGGCTCGCCGACTCGCCCGCGCGCGCGCCCTCGAGCGCCCCGCGCGCTTCGTCACCCTGCGCCGCCGTCACCCCGCGCGTCATGGGCAGCTCCGCGCGCAGGCTCACCGCCGCCGCTTCCGCCACCGCGACCGCGGCCGCCGCCTGGTCGCGCTTGGCGCGGAAGTCGCGCGAATCCACGCGCAAGAGGAGATCGCCCGCCTTGACGTGCTGGTTGTCCTGGACGAGGAGCTCGGCGATATTGCCCATGACCTTCGAACTGACCACGGCCACGGCGCCCTCGACATAGGCATCGTCGGTCGAGACGTGGCTGCGGGAATGCCACCAGGCCCAGCCACCGTAGAGGAGCCCCGCGAGGGCGATGAGGGAGGCGGCGCCGATGATGACCCGCCGTCGTTGGTCGGGTATGCCGTTCATGCTGGTCTAGCTCTCCGAGAGGGGCTGCCGACTTCGTCGATTATTGCTTACGTTCCTCGAGACTCTTGAGGAGTCGCTCCGACTGCTCCAGGTTCTTGCGCGCCGCGATGTGCTGCGGGTCGATCCCGAGCACCGCCTTCCACTCCGCGATGGCCTCGGGCAGCTTCTCCTCCCGATAATAGCGGATTCCGCGGCCGAAGTGGTCGTCGATGAGCCGGCTCCGGCTCTGCCGCAGGAGCTTGGCCGCATCCTCGTGATTGGGCGCGAGCTTCACGAGCTGGCCCAGGGTCGCGTAGGAATCCTTGTACTGCTTCTGATCGTACTGCGTTTTGCCGAGCCCGTACAGCGCGGATCGCTTGAGGCCCTGGGCCTCGGCGTTGCTGGGCGTGGAGGCGAGGAGGCGGTCGGCGTCGCCGAGCGCGGTGGCATAGTCCTTCCGCTCGAGCGACTCGCGGGCCTCGGCGAGGAGCGGGTTGACCTCGGCGGGCTCCTCGCGCTGCACGGACGCCGGCGTGGCCGGGGGGGCTGGCGGGGCGCCCGGGCTCGGGAGTGGCGCGCGCGGCGGGTCTTTTCGCGTCCCCGGCCGGATCAGGGCCACGCCCGGCACCTCGGGGATCTTGAGCTGGGTGCCCGCGGCCAGTCGCGCATTGGGCGCCATCCGATTGGCCTCGGCAATCACTTCACCGAGGGCGCGGTTGCCATAGTATTGCTGGGCGAGGCCGGCCAGAGTGTCGCCCGCGCGCACGATGTGCGGAAGGCCCTCGACGTCGGGGGTCTGCTCGCGCAAGGCCTCGAAGGCCGCGCGGTTCTCCGGGTCGAGAGCGAGCACGCCGAGGAAGCTGCGCCGCGCCGCCACCTGCGCGCCGCGGGCCTGCGCGGCCCGCCCGTCCGCCAGCCGCTGCGAGATCAAGCCGTCGATCTTCGCCTGCGCCGCCCGCAGTCCGTCGCGCGCGGCGGCATTGTCAGGATCGACGGTCAGCGCGATCTTGCGGGCTTCGAGCGCTTCGCGCAGCCGCCCGTCCGTCTCGAGGGCCTGGGCGCGCTCGTTGTAGGAGGCGACCAGGGCCTGCCGCTGGGTCGGAACGATCCCACCCGGAGCGGCCTGCTCGACGGGTGGCGGGGTACTGGTGGCGCAGGCGGCCGCGGACACGGCCATCGCGCCCAGCAGAACGAACCGGCGGAGGCTCACCGCAGGTCCTCTTCCTGAAAGACGGTCAGGTTCTTCGCGAAGTCCTCCAGGGTCATGTCCGCATAGATCTGGCTGCGGTGGATCGTGAGCGGCGAGACGAACGAGGGGTTGGCCTGGCGGCGCACGGTAAAGGCCGCCATGTACCCCGAGGCCTTGACCTGCTTCAGCACGTCCGTGTCCCACCAGCCGTACGGATACGCAAGCGTCTCCGGCGTCTGTCCGAGCTGGCGCTTGAACATGTCGCGCGGCAGGGCCAGCTCCGCCTGCATGCGGCGCTCGAACTGCGCCGAGGTCTCCCCCGGCGCGCGGCGAAGATCGCTGTGCGTCTTGGAGTGCGCCTGGACGTCGAAGCCCTCCGCCTGGAGGTCCTTCAGCTCCTGCCAGGACAGCGCGTTGCGGCCGGCCCCGACGTAGTCGGTGTAGACGAACAGGGTGGCCGAGAAGCCCAGCTCCTTGAGCACGGGATAGGCAAAGAGCTTGAAGGACTTGTAGCCGTCGTCGAAGGTGAGGACCACGGCTTTCTTCGGGAGCTGTCGCCCCATCCGCGTGAACTCGAGGAACTCGCCCATGGTGATGGGCCGATAGCCCTCGTTCTTGAGGTAGCGCATCTGCTGCTCGAAGCTGGCCGCCGACTGGACGAGCTTGCCCTTCGCCGCCCGGTCGAGGTTGTGATAGACGAGGATCGGCACGAGCCGGTAGCCCGTGGCCGTCACCCCCGTCAGGTTCCACGGGCGCTTCGGAATGACCACGGCCTGCCCACCCGGGAACGCGGCGGCGCCGGTATAGTCCTCGATCATCCACGCCTTGCTTTGATCGCCGAGATACTGCGCGGCCAGGCTCGCCGAAGTCTCCGGCGTATTGGGAATCACGACCAGGAAGTCGTCGGACTGTCGCATGGCGGGCGGCTTCGGCGTCGCGGCCGGCGGCGGCGGAGGAGGCGCCGACGTCGCGCAGGCCCCGGCCGTCAGCACGACGCCCCCCAGCAGGATGGCCAGGCCGAGCCCGCGCCCGCTCATCCGAGCTGCCTCGGCCCGATGACCTCGAAGACCTCGACTTCCTCGTCCTTGCCCTTGACCCGGAGCGGCCCTCGCGTGCGCACGTCGAACGACTCCTTCACCAGCTCCCAGATGCGGCGGCTCACGAGGATCTGGCCGGGCTTGGCGTTCGACCCGAGACGCGAGGCAAGATTGACGTTGTCACCGATGACCGTGTACTCCATGCGGTCCTCGGTGCCCACGGTGCCCGCCACCACCTCGCCCGCGTTGATCCCGATGCCGACGGAGATGGGCTCGTTGCCCCGGCTGACCCGCGCGGCCGAGAGCGCCTCCATCCCTTCCTGCATGGCCAGGGCCGCGCGCACGGACATGAGGGCGTGATCCGGATGCGCGATGGGCGCGCCGAAGATGGCCATGATGCCGTCGCCCAGGAACTTGTCGAGGGTGCCGTCGTGCTTGAAGGTAAGGTCGATCATGACCGTGTAGAAGTCATTGAGGAGCGAGACCACCCGCTCGGGGTCCAGGTGCTCCGACATGGTGGTGAAGCCCCGGATATCGCAGAAGAGGATGGTGACCTCGCGCCGCTCGCCCTTGAGGTGGAGGCTGTCCGGGTCCTTGAGCACCTGCTCCACTACTTCCCGTGCCACGTAGCGCGAGAATGCGCGCTTGATCATTTCCTTCTCGCGCAGGCTCCTGGCCATCTGGTTGAACGACTCGGTCAGCGTGCCCAGCTCGTCGCGCGAGGTCACGGGCAGCGCGACCTGGAAGTTGCCGGCGGCGATGGCCCGCGTGCCCTCGACGAGCCGCGAGATCGGACGTGAGAGCAGCATGGCGAGCCCCACGGCGGCCCCGATGCCGAGGCACACCATGCCGAGGGTGATCAGGCTCGTCTGCCACTGCGCGCGCCGCACCGCGGCCGTGATGGACTCCTCGCTGAAGCCCAGGTAGAGCGCGCCCAAGCGGACCTTGCTGAAGGTCAGGGGCACCGCGAAGTCGATGATGCCGCCGCGGCCCGGCGCCCGATACGTCGTCACGGCCAGGCGGTCGCGCGCGGGGGCGAGCGGAGCGGGGCGCTCCAGCAGCTCGCCGGTCAATCCGACGTCCGAATGGGCCCGGATCCTGCCCTTCTCGTCGGTGATGATCACGTAGGCGAGGTCGCTGTCCTTCATGGCGTCCTTGATCAGGACGCTGAGCGAGAGGTCGTCCCGCTGGAGCAGCGAGGTCTTGGCCCCCGCGGCGAGGTTCTGGGCGATGGCGAGCCCACGCTTCGTCATCTCGACGGTCAGGCTCTGCTCTTGCTGGCGCAGGAGGAAGAAGGCGACGAGCAGGATGGCGAGCATGAGCACGGCCGTCATGATCAGCGAGATCTTGGCCTTGAGCGAGCTGCCGACGTCGCGCCAGCCGGTCTGGCTCATGCGCCGCTCCCTCCGGCCGCCGAGCGCGTGGCCGCGAGCGCCTCGCGCGAGACGGTGGCGGGATCACGCGCCCACGCCGCGGGATTGGGCGCCTCGTAGGAGCAGTAGCCGGTGTAGCCCTTCCCCGCGAAGGCGGAGAACCAGGCCGCGAAGGGCACGCTCCCCTGCCCCGGCGGGAGCCGGTCGAGCGCCTGGCCCGCCACGAGCCCGCTCTTCGGCACGTCGCTGTACTGGACGTAGGCGATCTCGGCGGGCGAGACCTCTTCCAGATCGCGCGGCGTGGCTCCGCTGCGCTGGAGATGATAGGTGTCGAGGAGCAGGCCCACGCGCGGGTGCGCCGCCCTCGCCAGCACCTCGCGCACGCTGCGCAGCGTGTTGATCTGCGCGCACTGGGAATTGAACTCGAGGGCAAGCCTGACGCCGTGGCGCCCCGCGATCTCGCCGACTTCCTTGACGCTGTCGGCCGCGCGCGCGACGGTGCCTTCCCCCCGGTCGACGGGGCTCATCACGGTGCCGCAGCCGAGGCTCTTGGCCCAGCGGCACGACTCGTCGAAGGCGGCGAGCAGCCGCGCGCGCTCCGCTCCCTCGGCCCAGAGCCAGCCCAGCTCCACGCCGACGCACGAGACCCCGAGCGCGCTTCGCTTGACGAGGTCGAGCACCACCTCCGCGGGCTGTCCCGCGTCGGCCGCGCGCTTGAAATCCAGCCGGCGGAGCTCGATGCCCTGCCAGCCGGTGGTCTTGACGATGTCGAGGACGCTGCCGAGCGGAGTCGTGTCGAGTGTCCAGGTGTGGAGCGCGAGCGGATTTTTCACGAACTCTCCGAAGGCCGTCGGCGCCCGGAGGATCCGGACGCAATTTGCGACCGTCAGACGATTATAGCGGGTGACCCCCAGATCAGTCACCGATCTTGGACGAGGGGTAATCGGCTGATTTTATTTGCCGAAGTGACTGCGGGCGAGCCGCGCTACGAGGCCGTGGGACGCTTCTTGAGGCCGATGGAGCGACCCGCATGGGCGGGAAGCGGGAGCTTCTCGTGGGATGCGAGGATGGCGCCGAGACGGTCCAGGACCTCGGGCGCCATCGGCGCCGCCCGTCGCGTCTCCAGGCTCACGTGGAGCGACATGAGCTCGTTGGTGGCGGCCAGGTAGCCAGCCTCCGCATGCCACATCTCGTGAAAGTAGTGGAGGCGCTTGGCGTCGAATCCGATGAGCCGCGTGGTGAAGCGAAGCGGATCGCCCTCGCCGACTTCTCGCTGGTAGGTCACATGGGTCTCGAGCGAGAAGGTGGTGACGCCCCGGGCGCGTCGATGCGCCTCGTCGAGCCCCACCCAGCGAAAGAACTCGTCGGTGGCGAGATCGAAGACCACGAGGTAGTAGCCCATGTTCATGTGCCCGTTGTGGTCGATCCACTCCGGGCGCACCCGGTCGCGATAGACATCGAACGGCGCCTGGAGAACGTCGCTCATGGGATCTCCATCATACGGGAGGGCGGTCGCCAGCCGCGAAGCCCCCAGCGGAGCGAGAGAAGGGCCAGGATGGAGAGAGCCGCGGCGACACAGCCGGTCGCGGCGAGACCACCCCACAGCCAGACATATCCGCCCAGGAGCGCGCCCACCATGCGTCCCGAGCTCCCGGTGGCGCCCACGGCGCCCATCATCGTCCCCCGCGCGTCCGGCAGCAGCTCGGTGAAGAGCCCGTTCGCGGAGACCACCGTGAACTCGAAGGTGATGAACACGAGGAAGAGCGCGGCCAGGGCAAGGGGGAGCGTGCGGGCCACGACGGGCAACAGGAGATACGCGGCCGCCGTCAGCGCGACACCCCCCGTCACCGCGCGGGCGAGGCCAACGCGATCGGACAGGAAAGCGGTCAGCGATTCCGCGATCAGCTCGGCCACGCCGATGACGATGCTGACGGAGCCCAGCGCGGCGAGAGGCAGCCGGAAGTCGAGCTCGAGCCAGGCCCCATAGATGACGAACAGGAAGTCATTCGCCATGGCGAAGCAGAAGCTATAGCCGAGGCCACCGAGCGCCGGCCGCCGGCGCACGAGCAGTCGCCACCCCTGCCCCGCAGGCACCGAGCGCGGCGCGGAATCCCGGGATACGGGAACACGCGGCAGTAACATGGCGAGGAGCACCACGCTCGATGCGGCGAGCAGACCCAGAGCGAGAAACGGAGAGTGCCAGCCGAAGCGGCCGATGAGCCAGCCGACCGTCGGAATGCCGATGAGCGAGCTCCCCGCCCAGGCGAACTCGATGAGGCCCACGGCGAAACCGCGCCGCGCCCAGGGGACCCGGGCGCCCACATAGGCCTGGACCGCGGGATCGAAGCAGCTCTTCCCGAGCCCGGCCATCAGGAGCGCGAGGAGCACCGTTGCGTAGAGCGGCAGCACGGCCGCCGCGAGCATGCCGCACCCGAGGCAGGCGAGCCCGATGAGCATCATCACGCGCGGCCCCCACCGGTCGGCGAGCGTGCCCATGAACGGGCTCAGCAGTCCCACACCCTGGTTGAGGGCCACGAGCGACGTGATGCGCGTGAGCGGCACGTCGAGCCCGCGAGCCAGGGCCGGCCCGAAGGGATACGTGAAGCGCCGCGCTGTGTTCAGAACGAAACGCGCGAGGGCCGCGGCGGCCAGCTCGACGACAAGCCGTCGCCCAGATCGAGAGTCAGACAAGAGCCGAGGTCTTCTCTGCAGGCTTCTGTTCATCCCTCTCACCCATCGGGGGAGAGGGCAGGGTGAGGGGACGATGACCTCGGCGTCAAGCCTGCCCCTCACCCTTGCCCTCTCCCCAGGGGGGAGAGGGATGGAGAGCTAGATATTCTTCGCCAGGAACTCCAGGGTGCGTGTGCGCGCCAGC
>QHSC01000032.1 GCA_003220345.1 Candidatus Rokuibacteriota bacterium
TAACAGGCTGATCTTGCCCAAGAGTTCACATCGACGGCAAGGTTTGGCACCTCGATGTCGGCTCATCGCATCCTGGGGCTGGAGCAGGTCCCAAGGGTTGGGCTGTTCGCCCATTAAAGCGGTACGTGAGCTGGGTTTAGAACGTCGTGAGACAGTTCGGTCCCTATCTGTCGCGGGCGTAGGAGGTTTGAGGGGAGCTGCCCCTAGTACGAGAGGACCGGGGTGGACGGACCTCTAGTGTGCGAGCTGTTCCGCCAGGAGCACCGCTCGGTAGCTATGTCCGGCAGGGATAAGCGCTGAAGGCATCTAAGCGCGAAACCCGCCTCAAGATGAGACCTCCCAGGGCGTAAGCCCTCTGAAGGCCCCTGGAAGATTACCAGGTTGATAGGCCGCAGGTGTAAGCGCCGTAAGGCGTTCAGCTTAGCGGTACTAATCGGCCGTGCGGCTTGACCACGTTGCACTCATAACTTCGACTCGCTTGGCTGCACTCGAGAATCAACGTATTCAGTTGACGCCGGATTCCCGGTGGCGTTGCCGGAGGGGCCACACCCGTTCCCATCCCGAACACGGAAGTTAAGCCCTCCAGGGCCGATGGTACTGCGCTGGTAACGGCGTGGGAGAGTAGGTCGTTGCCGGGGTAATTTAGATCGAAGGGGCCCCCGAGGCCCCCTTCGAGCGTCCCCCTATTCGATTGCGCCGTCGAAGCCGGCGCTCGGAAGCGCGCCCGGGCCGAAAGGTCCGGGCGCTTTGTTTTGTCCGGAGTTGCTCAGATGAGCGAGCGGACGACAGCGCTCATGAACTGGTCGACCCACCGAAAGAGCGGGCCGACGATCCAGCGGGTTGCCCCTGAGAAGACGAGGAGCAGGAGAATGATCGCGCCGTACTGCTCGACCGCTCGCACGAGCCCGGCGGCGCGTGCCGGCAGAAGATAGGGCAGAAAATGTCCGCCGTCCAGCGGCGGGAGCGGGATCAAGTTGAAGATGCCGATGCCGAGGTTGAAGTAGTAGATGAACAGCAGTATTTGCGCCGATGCGTCGCTTCGAGCGGCGATGAGTCCTTGACTTGCCGAGAAGCGAAGAATGGCGAGAGCCAGAAACGCCACCAGGAAGTTCGACAGGGGCCCCGCCGCGGCCACCCAGGCCATGTCGCGTCTGGGGTGACGCAGGTTGGCGGCATTCACCGGCACCGGCTTCGCCCATCCGAACCCTGCGATGACGAAGGCGATCGCGCCGAGGGGATCAATGTGTGGCAACGGGTTGAGCGTGATCCGTCCCAAGCGACGCGCGGTGGGGTCGCCCAGGCGGTCCGCCACGAGCGCGTGGGCGAGCTCGTGGACGGTGACCGCGATGAGGAGGGCGGGGATCTGAAAGACGAGGCGCTGGAGGAAGACGGCGGGATCGCCGAGAAAATCGGTCATTCAGTCCGGCGAGACGACCTGTCGTCAGGCGGTAGCTCGTCGGGCAGGGGGTCTCCCGCAACACGATAACGCTCGTCCAGCCACTGGCCGAGATCGATGAGACGGCACGTGAGCGAGCAAAATGGGCGCTGCGGATTGCCACGCCAGGCGGCGCGGGCGCCGCACGCGGGACAGGACACCGTCCGTGGTGCGCCGTGTTGCTCGGAGTTCACGGCCGCATGGTAGCCAGCCCTCGTCCCCCATGTCAAACTGCGTGGGCCGTTGACATGGTCGTTGCGCCGAGCGAGGATGAGGCGTGTTTCGGCTTCTCCCCCGCGACGAGAACTTCTTCGAGCTCTTCGAGCAGCAGGCCGGCCATATCGTCTCGGCCTCACGGGTCCTGGAGGAGCTGACCCTCGACTACCCGAGCGCCCCCGCCAAGGTCCAGCAGATACGTGACCTCGAGCACGCCGGCGATGCCCTCACGCACGAGATGGTCCGACGGCTCAACACCACGTTCGTTACGCCTATCGACCGCGAGGACATCTATGCCCTGGCTAACCGGCTCGACGACGTGCTGGACCTCATCGACGCCGTGGCCGACCGTCTCGCCCTGTACAAGATCAAGGTCCCCACGGACGGATGTATAGCCATGGCGAAGATCATCGTGAAGACGGCGGAAGCCACGGACCGCGCCGTACACTGCTTGCGCACCCTTTCGCCCCTCTACCACAAGCACGCCATCGAGGTGAACCGTCTCGAGAACGAGGCCGACCGCCTGCTGCGCGACGAGCTGGCGAGCCTCTTCGAGGGCAATACGGATCCCATCGAGATCATCAAGTGGAAGGAGCTGTATGAGACGATGGAGTCCGTCACCGATCGTTGCGAAGACGTCGTGAACGTGATCGAGGGCATCACGCTCAAGATGGCCTGAGCCTGGCGACCCACGCGGACATGAGTGGGGCCGTTCTGCTGGTGGCGCTCATCATCGCGGTAGCCCTCGTCTTCGACTTCATCAACGGTTTCCACGACGCGGCCAATTCCATTGCCACCGTCGTGTCCACGCGGGTACTCACACCCATGCAGGCCGTGGCCTGGGCGGCCTTCTTCAACTTCGTGGCGGCCTTCGGATTCGGGGTACAGGTGGCGAGGACGGTGGGAAAGGGCGTCGTGCAGTCCACCGTGGTGGACCAATGGGTCATCCTGGGCGCCCTCACCGGCGCCATCGCCTGGAATCTCATCACTTGGTACTACGGCATTCCCTCGAGCTCCTCCCACGCGTTGATCGGCGGTTTCGCGGGCGCCGCCCTGGCCAAGGCCGGCTGGGGAGCTCTGATTCCGAGTGGCCTCCTCAAGATTGCCGTCTTCATCGTACTTGCCCCGGTGATCGGCATGGTCCTCGGCTTCGCTCTCATGGTGGCCACACTGTGGATCTTCCGGCGCGTCCGCCCGAGTCGCGTGGACAAGCTCTTCCGCCGTCTCCAGCTCATCTCGGCGGCCTTCTACAGCCTGGGGCACGGCACCAACGACGCCCAGAAGACCATGGGCATCATCGCCATCCTCCTCTTCTCGAGCGGATACCTCGGCCCCGAGTTCTATGTCCCGTTCTGGGTTGTCCTCGCGGCACACGCAGCCATGGCTTTTGGCACCATGGCGGGCGGCTGGCGCATCGTCAAGACCATGGGCATGAAGCTGACCAAGCTGCGCCCGGTCGGTGGCTGTTGCGCCGAGACGGCAGGCGCCGTGATGCTGATCGGCACCGCGGTAGGTGGCATCCCCGTCAGCACCACGCACACCATTACCGGATCGATCATGGGCGTCGGAGCCGTCCAGCGTTTCTCGGCTGTCCGCTGGGGCCTCGCCGGGCACATCGTGTGGGCCTGGATCCTCACCATTCCTCTCGCGGGCACGCTCGCCGCGCTGACGTGGCTCCTCCTGCCCCACGGATGAGACGGCAAGATTCCTCTGTCGCCGCGGTGGGTGTTCTCCTGCTCGTTCCGGTGGCCTGGGCGGTGGCCCATCTTCCCCCCCGGCTCGGCCTGTGGCTCGGCCGCCGCCTCGGCGATCTGGCCTGGGTCCTGCTGGCTCGGCGTCGAGCGATTGCCCTCGACAACCTGCGCCTGGCTTTCCGTGCGGAGCGCGGCGATGCCGAGCTCCGCCACATCGGCCGCCGATCCTTCGAGCACCTGGGCATGAACCTGATCGAGGTCTGCGTCTTCCTGTTCCGTCCCTCCGATGTTTTCCTCCGTCGCGTGGAGATTGACGGCCTGGAGCACTTGAAGGACGCTGCCGTGCAGGGGCGTGGCGTGCTCCTCCTCACGGCGCATCTCGGCAACTGGGAACTTCTGGCCGCCGCCCAGCCCCTCACGGGCCTGCCCCTCTCCGTCGTGCTCCGGCCGCTCGACCAGCCGCGGCTCGACCGGGTGGTCGAGCGGCTCCGGCGACGCACCGGCGCCGAGCTCATCAGCAAGCGTCGGGCGCTTCCCGACGTCCTGGATGCGCTCCGGCGCGGCCGCATGGTAGGGATCCTGCTCGACCAGAACGCCACGCGCGCGGAGGGGATCTTCGCTCCCTTCTTCGGCACCCCCGCCTCGACATCGCGGGGCCTTGCCGTGATCGCCCTGCGGACAGAGGCGCCGGTGGTGCCGGTCTTCATCCGGCGACTGGAGCGAGGCCGGCATCTCATCGAGGTCGGACCCGTCGTGCCGCCCCCGGAGAGAGACGTGGTTGCCTTCACGACCAGCTTCAACGAAGCGATCGAGAAGGCGATCCGGCGCGCGCCCGAGCAGTGGTTCTGGCTGCACAAGCGGTGGAAGACGCGGCCCCGTCCGGAGGTCGCCTGATGCGCGAGCTTGCGGTCGTCTCGCTGGCGGGAGTCCTGATCTCCCTCGCCCTCTCGGCGGGCGCCGCGGACATCAGCGCGATGACGGCGCCGTATATGGCCGCCCGGGAGCGGAAAGCTGTGGGCGTCGTGGTTGGCCGTGCGTACGAGGAGGCCCGCCGTACGGGGGAGGAGCCGAAGCCCTACGCGGGCGTGTCGGTGCTGCTCCTCCCGGACGCGGGGGGCTTGGAACGCGAGCTGGCGGCCATCAAGGCCGGCCGTCGCGAATCACCGGAGCGGTTCTTGGAGGCGGACCCGAAAGTCCGCGCCGCCCGTGCCTCGCGCGAGCGCGCGCTCATCGAGGCGGGCGCAGGCGCGCTGATCAAGGGCGAGATGACGGATGAGGGCGGCCTCTTCCGTCTCCTCGACGTGCCGGAAGGTACTTGGACTCTCCTCGCGTGGCAGGAAACGGCCAGCCGGCAGAAAAAACCGCCGCTGAGCAGGAACGACACGGCGCGCTATCCGGACCGAACGGAAGTTGTTGGATCCTTCACGGTCATCTACTGGCTCGTGCCGATTGAGGTCAGGGCGGGGGAAGAGACCCAGGTGCGATTGCACGATCGCAACGTGTGGCTCACCGCGATCCGCGAGGACCGGAGCGCCCGAGACCCCGAGAAGCGCGTCGCCCCCGGGAAACAGCAGGGCGCCAACCCCCGCTAGTACGAGGGCGGCGCCCTGGATGACGCTCTGTAGCTGGATCGACCTTACTTCTTGTCCTTGTCCATCTTGTCCTTGTCCTTGTCCATCGCGTCGCCGCTCTTCTTCTTGGTGCCCTTCTTGGCACCCTTCTTGTCCATCTTGTCCTTGTCGTCCTTCTTGTCCATCTTGTCCTCGGCCTTGGGGGCCGGGGCCTGAGCTGCGGCAAAGCCAGCGGTGCCGAAAGCGAAGGCAATGCCCATCACAATGGCGATGATCTTTTTCATGTGGTTGTCACCTCCTTTCGGCGTTTCCTCTGACTCCACGTCAAATCCAGCTTAGTTTGCGCGTGGTTACGATATGGGCAGCCCCGAGGGCCTGTCAAGAATTATCTGGGTTCTTTCGCTTCAAGTAGGGTTGACCCCGTTTGTCTGACCGTGGTAAAACTCTTCAAGTCTCCCCCCCAATGTCCTTCGACCATCGATCCAGGCTGAGCGTTCTGTCTCTGCTCTGCCTGACCAGTCTCGGGCTCCCGGGACCGGCCGGGGCGGAGGAAGGCTTCCCTCCTCTGAGACCGGCTGGCGCTCCCCCCATCGAGGCCAGGGCCCTCGAGCCTCCCCAAGGGGAGACTTCCTTCGCCTCGGCCGCGGAGAGCGCCTTGCAATCTCAAGCGCCCGACCCAACCCAGCCGGGTCTTGACGCCAATCTGTATTCCTCTGACGAGCCCCGGGCCTGGTCATTCAGCGAACCTGGCCTCCAGAATGCCCCTCCGACCCTGCTCATACGGGACAACGCCGAGGTCCGGCGCTTCCTCGAGGAGTATCAGACGGGGTATCGGCGGGCCCTCGTCGAGCGCTGGCTCGGACGTTCGGGCCGATATGCCGAGATGATCCAGGGTGTCCTTCGCAGCAAGGGACTGCCCGAGGACCTCATGTTCACCGCCATGATCGAGAGCGGATTCAACCCGGTGGCCGTTTCCCGGGCGGGGGCCAAAGGTCTCTGGCAGTTCATGGCGCCGACGGCGCGCCGCTACGGTCTCCGTGTCGACCGTTGGGTTGACGAGCGTCTCGATCCGGAGAAATCCACGGTGGCGGCGGCCAGCTATCTCCGCGACCTCCACGCGATGTTCGGCTCCTGGGAGCTCGCCAAGGCTGCCTACAACGCCGGCGAGATGAAGGTAATCCGCGCCATGAAGGCGCTGAAGACGAGGGACTTCTGGGATCTCACGCGCGGGAGCGTGCTCCGCGAGGAGACCAAGAACTTCGTTCCGGCCATCCAGGCCGCGACCCTCATCGGACGCGAGCCCGAGAGGTATGGTTTCGTGGCCGCCTTCGCCGAGCCGCTGGCCTACGAGCAGGCGCCCGTCCCCGCGGTCACCACCCTCAAGCATGTTGCCGCCCTTGCCGGGGTCAGCGCGGATGAGCTCGAGGAGCTCAACTCCGAGCTCCGGTTGAAGCAGACGCCGCCGGGCGGAGCGTACTTGCTGAAATTTCCCTCGGGCGGCGCGCAGCGCTTTACCGAAGCTCGCCTGCGTGAGCGATCGCTCGCGAGCCATGGCCGGCTCGGCGTATCGGACGTCCACGTCGTGAAGCCTCGCGAGACGATGAGGGGCATCGCCAGGCGGTATGGCCTCTCTGCGGCCGAGCTGGCCCGGCGGAATGATCTCAATGAAGCCGCGCGTATTCGGCCCGGCGACCGGCTCCGCATCGCCGCCGCCTCTCCCCTCGACTAGCCCCGGACCGTGAAGGTCGAGGTCCAGCTCTTCGCCACGCTCCAGCCCTATTTGCCGCCGGACGCCGTTGGCGACCAGGCTTTCCTCGAGCTGCCGGATGGCAGCACGGTGGCGCAGGTCCAGGCCGCCCTCCATATTCCCGACGATTTCCCATGTCTTACCGTGGTGAACGGACACGACGCCCCGCCGGACCAGGTCCTTGCTCCCGGTGACGTCGTCGCCATGTTTCCCCCCCTGGCCGGAGGCCTTTGATTCTCTCGGTCCGACCCTCGCAGGCTGCTCAAAAGGCCCCAGATGCGAGGCGGCGCCCCGCCGTTCGAGTTGAGCGGCGGATCTTAGGCGTCGTGAGACGAGGACTGAGCAGATCCGCACGCGAGGCGTACTCTCTGTTCGTTGAGCGTGCGACCGAGGGCGCCGCACTCCCGCAGATGGGGCCTTTTCAGCAGCCTGCCAGGAGGATGCCATGCCGACGGTCAGACTGAGAGACGCAGCCGAGTATCCCCCCGAGGCCCAGAGGCTCTTCGAGCTCTCGAAAGCGTGGTTCAATCACGACTTCGGCCAGCCGCCCGCCATGAGCCGAGTGATGGCCTGGGACCCCGAGTTCGGCGGGCCGCACGGCCGCGCCATGAAGCGCGCCATGAGCCCGGGAGAGTTCACGCGGGCGGAAAAGGAGATGGTCGCCGCCGCAGTCAGCGGCGCCAGCGCCTGCGAATACTGAGTCACCGCGCACACTGCAGCCGGGAAGCTGCAGGGAATGACGGGAGACGCGGTCTGGTACGAGGCAGCGCAGGTGGTCGGGATCACCAACGCGCTCAATGTGGCCGCGGATGCACTCGGCGCCCTCGGCATGGTCGAAGACGCGGACGCGCCGCCCGAAACGCGCGCCCTCTTCGCCGAGATCCGCGCTTTCTACGAGTCGCCCGACGTGCCGCCAGCCTTCCGGCTGATTGCCCATGACCCCGGCTATGCCGCAGACGTGTGGGCGGCCGCGCGACGCGCCTATGCGGACAATCGCCTCTCGCGCCGGGTCAAGGAGGCGCTCGCTTTCGCCGTCTCGCTGACCACGCGCTCGGAAACCGGGACGGCCTTTCACCTGGGCGAGATGCGTCGCCTCGGAGTCGGCCCGCGGGGAGTCATGGAGATCGTCGGGGTGACGCAGATGTTTTCGAGCTATACGAAGATCGCCGACACTCTCCAGCTTGAGCCCGACATGGGGGATCTTGCGCCCGAGGATTCCACGCCCGCCCCGGGAGGGCCGGCGAGATAGCGCAGCCGTTCCTCTAGCTCAACGCCAGCTCCTTCTCGTAGAGCGTATAGGCGGAGCGGCGCGTCGCCTCCAGGGCGAGCCGGATCTGGTCGTCCCCTCCTCCCGCGCCCGCCGACAGCATCGTCTCGAAGAAGCGCGTGTAGAACTCGTCCGGTAGCACGGTAACGGTGACGCGCAGCCTGAGACCGCTCGCCGGGAGCTGCCGAGCGTAGTCGAGCCTGAAGCGACCGCCCGGAGGGATGCGCGTGTCCGCGATCTCCCGCGAGAGATCGAGCGGGACCTGGCGGCCGATGAGGCGCTCCTCGAGACTGCCGGGCACGGCCCGGCCATCGGAATCGATCAGCTCGGCGCGGACGAGCACGGCGGGCGTGACGTAGGTCGGGAAGGCGTGGCCAACGCGCGGGGTCGTGATGGTGAGCGTCGCCCGGGCGATATCGCCCGAGCGGTAGCGCGGCCGCGCTGCGCGCAGGACGATGTCCAGTCCAGAGCGGACCATGTCGGCGTCGTGGATGCCACGCCAGAGATGCCGGCGATCGGGCATGTGACAGCTCTGACACTGGAGTCCCCGGCGCGCCGCCGGGCTCCCGCGCCACTCCTCGTACGTATTCTCGAGCGGCTTGCCCGCCAGGGCCAGACCGTCGGGCGCGAACTGATGGCAGCTCGCACAGAACTCCGAGCGCAGAAAAGCCGTGGTCCGCGTCAGTCCATTGTGGGGGAGGCTCGCGCGGGGCGCTCGGCTGGCCGTGGAGCCGTCGCGACGCGGCGGCCCGAAGCGCTGATGCTCGCGGACGTGGCAACTCGCACAAACGACGCCGCGCCCCTGGAGGGCGGAATCGAAGTCGGGATTGGCAATCCAGCGGCCTCCTTCGAGGAGCTCGGGCCGCTGCTCGGCAATCGGGGCGTGACAAGTCGCGCACGAACGCGCCGAGAGGGGATCGGTCCTCACCAGGTCGACGAGCTGGCCGGCGATGCCCGGCCCCATGCTCCGGGCGTGTATCGAGCCCTGCCAGTCCGCGAACTGCACGGGATGGCAGGCTCCGCAGGCCTCCGGCTGCAGTGATCGCTCGATGGGCGAGAAGCGAGCGGGAGGCGGGCCCTGGGGGGGAATGGGCCGCCGCCAGTGTCGCGCGATGAATTCCTGCTCGGCCGCGGAAGGGCCCTCCGCCAGGGGTGGCGGCGCTTCCGCGCGCGAGGACATGGCGAGAACGACAAGCATCGCAGGCGACACCAGGGACACCATCCGGTTCATCTCCGGGCAGCCTACCACGTGGCCCGCCCTGCTATGATGGAGCATGCCGTTTCTCCCGAGCGCTCGACCGCGTTCGCGGTCACGATGGCTCGGACCTCTCGGCTGGATCACGGGCGTGCTCTCGGTACTCCTGGGCGCGGCCGGACTCGCCGCCGTGCTCTGTCTCTGGTTTCCCTCCGTGCTGACGACGCCCGAGCTGCGCGAGATCTACGACATGACCCTCATCCGAGGTCTCATCAAGGCGGGACTCCTGGCCGCCTTCCTCTGCGGCACGGCCAGCCTCCTCCTCAAGCGCCGCAAGGCGCTCGGGCTCACCGGTATCGGCCTGGCCGGGCTGGCCACGCTGATGGGCGGCTCACAGGTCGAGGTCAGCACTCCCGTGCGGGCGTCAGATCATCTCGGCCTCGACTGGTTTCTCCTGAATCTCCTCATCCTCGCCACCGTCTTCGTGCCCCTCGAGCATCTCTTCGCGCGGCTGCCCGCCCAGAGGGTCTTCCGCAAGGGATGGACCACGGACCTCGCCCATTTCGGGGTCAGTCACCTTCTCGTCCAGGCGACCGTGCTTCTCACCCTCGTGCCTGCCGCCGTGTTCTTTCGCTGGGCCGTCAGTCCGACCCTGCAGTCCGCCATCGCCGGCCAGCCCGTGCTCCTTCAGTTCGCCGAGATCCTCGTCATCGCCGATCTCACCCAGTACACGACCCATCGCCTCTTTCATGCCGTGCCCTGGCTCTGGCGCTTCCACCAAGTGCACCATTCGGCGCAGTGTCTCGACTGGCTCGCCGCCTCGCGGCTGCACCTCGTGGACATCGTGGTCACGCGCGCCGTGGGCTTCGTGCCCGTCTACGTGCTTGGATTCGCCACGGGCCCCACCTACGCGTACCTGGTCTTCGTGTCCTTCCAGGCCATCTTGATCCACGCGAACGTGAATTTCCGCTTTGGCCCCTTGCGGTGGGTGCTCGCCACGCCGCAGTTCCACCACTGGCACCACAGCGCCGAGTCCGAAGCGTTGGACAAGAATTTCGCCGTGCACTTGCCCGTGATCGATCTCGTCTTCGGGACCTTCCATCTGCCCGGCAACCGGTGGCCCGCCCGCTACGGCCTGGAGGGCGATCCTGTCCCCGAGAACTATGCTCGGCAGCTCGCCTACCCGTTCCGTCCCTCCGCTCACCCTCGCTCCCCCGCGATCCGCCCCGCGACCCCCAACACCCCCCCGAACACCGCCTCATGACTCGCGCGCCATACGCGGGCTGACGTCACAACGAGGACCACGACATCGGCGCTCGTCCGTCTCCAGCGGCCGCACCGAATCGGCTGCTCGCGCTCGCCCTCGGAGGCCTGGCGGCCATGGCCGCGGCTGTCGGCATCGGGCGATTCGTCTACACGCCGATCCTGCCCCTCATGGTCGAGGATCTTGGGATGACCAGGAGCGCGGCGGGTCTCCTCGCCTCCGCGAACAACGCCGGCTACCTTGCCGGCGCGCTCGTGGCCGCCATGCCCGGCCTGCCCGGCTCCCGCCGCCGCTGGCTCCTCGTCGCCCTCCTGGTCAGCGCGCTCACCACGGCCTCCATGGCCGTGACATCCTGGAGTCCCGCCTTCCTCCTCCTGCGTTTCGCGGGTGGTGTGGCGAGCGCCTTCGGACTCGTGTATTCCTCGGCGCTCGTGCTCGACCGGATCGGTCGTGGAGGTCGACCTGGCCTGTCGGCGGTGCATTTTGCCGGCGTCGGCACGGGCATCGCGGTCTCCGCCATGGTCGTCTTTCTCTCGGGGGGCTGGCGCACGGCCTGGCTCGCCGCGGGTCTCACGTCCCTCGTCGCGGTCGGGATCGTCGCCGCGCTCATTCCGGATCGAGGCGACGTCACGGCGCCCGCACCCTCGGCCTCTGGCGGGCCGGCGCCGTCTCTTGCAACCCTCGTCACGGCCTATGGCCTCTTCGGCTTCGGTTACATCATCACGGCGACGTTTCTCGTGGCCATCGTGCGCGCCTCGCCCCAGGTGCGGGCCCTGGAGGCATTCGTCTGGCTCCTCGTCGGATTGACCGCGGCGCCGTCTGTCGGCGTGTGGACGGCCGTGGAGGGCCGGGTCGGGATCTCGCGATCGTTTGCCCTCGCGTGCGTCCTGGAAGCCGTCGGCGTCGCGGCCAGCGCGCTATGGGTTCGCCCGACCGGCATTCTCCTCGCCGCCGCGCTCCTCGGAGCCACCTTCATGGGGATCACCGCCCTCGGCCTCACCTGGGCCCGCCGGATCGCCCCGGGGGATCCACGAAGCACTCTCGCGATGATGACGGCCGCCTTCGGCTTCGGCCAGATCGTCGGCCCCGTGTTCGCCGGCATCGTCTACGACGCCACCGGGACCCTCGTCGTGCCCTCGCTGGCCGCGGCCGGGGCGCTCCTCGCAGGGGCCACGCTCGCCATCACACGATCCGAGTAGAATCAGGAGAGCTCGCGAGGCGCGGTCGCCGTCGCGGAGGAGGGTGGACGCATGTGCAGGGCGAGCTGCTTCGATTCGTGGACGCGACTGCTTGCGCTCGCCCGCGCGGGCGAAGATGAGCCGCCGTCTGGTCGGCTGAGCCGGCGGGGCTTTCTCGCCGCCGCCGCCACGCCCGTGCTGGCCGCGGCCTGCGCCGCCCGCGCGCTCCCGCCGCCACCGGGGCCGACGCGAGACCTGCTGGAAACCACACTCTCGTTCGATCTCCACTCGCATCCTGGGCTGTTCCCGAGCACGGCCTCCGACACCCTGGCGGGGCACCGCCGGAGCGCGGAGGCCGGACTCGTGAAGGTGATCAGCCTCACGGCCACCTCGGACGCGCCCGTCATCGCCAGGAGTGCCAGCGGCGGTCTGCGGGCAACGCGCCAGCCCCAGCCCGGCGAGCTCTATGCCTCCATGTGGCGCCAGATGGACCTGCTGCGGACCTGGAGCGCGGGTGCGGGGATGCCCCTCGTGCTGCGCGCCGAGGAGCTCGGCGTGCCCGCCTCCGCGCCCGTGCGCGGCATCCTCGCCGTCGAGGGGTGCGACTTTCTCGAGGGCAGGGTGGAGCGCGTGCAGGAGGCCTTCGACAAGGGAATCCGCTCCCTCCAGCTCGTCCACTACCGGGTGAACGAGCTCGGCGACATCCAGACCGAAGCGCCCGTGCACGGTGGGCTCACTCCGTTCGGCCGCGCCGCAGTGCGCGAGATGAATCGTCTCGGCATCGTGGTCGATGTCGCCCACGCGACCCTGGACGTCGTGCGCGGGGTGGCCGAGACGACCACGCAGCCGATCATCCTCTCCCACTCCAATATTCAGGACGGCAGCGGCTGGGCGCGCTTCATCACCGTCGAGCACGCACGGTTGATCGCGCGCACGGGCGGGGTCATCGGCGCCATGCCGTATGTCAGGGGATACCGCGGCGACTACATCCCCGCCTACGTCGACCACATCTCCCGGCTCGTCGAGGCCGTCGGCGTCGAGCATGTCGGCATCGGCACCGACATGGACGGCATCGGCCCCGGCGCGATCTTCACGAGCTACGATCGCTGGCCCTCTCTCGCGCAGGCCCTCCTCGATCGCGGTTACGGCAAGGAGGAGGTCGCGAAGATGCTCGGGGGCAATTGCCGGCGCGTGTTCGAGAAGGTGGGCGGGGGCGTCAGCGCTGCGGCTCGGCCTCGTCGCGAAACCGTTTGACCGGTATCGTCGCGCCTTCGCTCATGAGGCCCGGGTAGGCGCGCTCGAAGGTCGCCATGATCTCGGCCACGGGAACATCGGCGCGCGGGCTTCGCTCGCCCACGTATTCCATGTGCCGCCGGCCGCTCGCGTCGTAGGGATGGAAGAGGGAGTCCGCAAGCCCGTCGAACTCGAGCGGGCGAACGCCGAAGCGCTCGCAGAGCGCGCGGTCGAAGGCCGGGGTCGCCTTGACCCATCGTCCTCCGAGCGAGAATTCCGTATAGCCGTGGTAGTAGAAGACGTCGCCACCAACCAGCCTACGCAGCCGCGGCGTGCAGAGGTGGTTACGCACGTCCCCGAAGCCGAGACGGGCCGGGATGCCCGCCGCGCGTGCCCCCGCGGCGAGGAGGGCAGCCTTGGCCACGCAGAAGCCCGCCCCGCGCGCCAGGCATGCGCTTGCCCGGTAGGTCTCGGGCGAGCGGAAATCCGCGTACGGCGTGTAGGTGATGTCGTCACGGACCGCGTAGTAGAGATGGACGGCGCATTGGGTCTCGTCCAGCCCGTCTCCACAAACCTGGCGGCTCCAGGCGATCACCCGCGCGTCGTCGCTGTCCACGAATGCCGCGGGGGCGAGATACGCGCTCGATTCGTCAGATGGCGCCATGCGCTCGAGTATATCCCCTCGAAGGCGGCGACACCCAGTGCCCGCGAGCGCGGGGCGATGGTACACTCCCTGTGCCGATCTGGCGCAGGGTCAGCTCCATGGAAGCGTTTGCGGCGCCGGTGCACGCCCCGGACTTCAAATCCGGCGTCCGGCTCTAGACAAGTCGGAGGTGGGTTCGACTCCCACACGCTTCCGCCAGCCCTTCGATCGCAGGTCACAGCCATGACCAAGGAACCGCGACACCCCAAGGCGCAGGACACGGTCGGGCGTCGCCGCCGGAGCGCCCCCTGGCTTCTCGGCGGCGGGATCGCCCTCCTCGCCGCCATCGTGGTGGGCGTGTACGTGTATCGCGCGGCCGCCGATCTTCCCGGCCAGCGATTTCCCGATCAGGGCAACCGCCACGTCCAGACCTTCAGCGAGGCCATCCCGCCGTACAACTCGGATCCGCCCACCTCGGGGCCCCACATGCCTTACATCGCGCCGTGGGGCATCCACACCGAGCCCATCCCGCGCCAGCTCCAGGTCCACAATCTCGAGGACGGCGGCGTCATGGTCCAGTATCACTGTCCCCAGGGTTGTCCCGACCTCGTGGCCAAGCTCACGGCCATCGTGTCGAGCTACGATCGGCAGGTCATTCTCGCCCCCTATCCAGGCATGAAAACGCGCATAGTGCTCACGGCATGGACCCGTCTCGACGCCTTCGACGAGGTCGATGAGTCGCGTATCCGCCGCTTCATCCGTGCCTATCGCGGGATCGACCATCACCCGGGGTAAAATGCGGTCATGCGGAGGCCTCACACGGCGGTCCTGGCAATCGTCCTCGTCGGGCTCAGCGGCCCGGGCGGCTGCGCCTCGTATATCTCGCCCCTCCAGCCGCCGCCGTACCGTGACCAGGTCGCGGCCTCATACGACCGGACCTGGGGCGCCCTCATCCGGGCACTTGCCTTCGACAATGTCCCCCTGCGTGTGGTTGCCAAGGATTCGGGCGTGATCGCGTCGGACGATTTCGTGTCCCCCATCGGCATCTACGCCGACTGTGGTCGCAAGGGCGAGTCGCCGCTCGAGGGCGAGGCCCTGGCCGCCTTCACGGTGTTCGTGCGGCCCAGCGGCGCCACCACCGACATTCAGATCAACAGCAAGATGCGCACCCTTCGCCTCGGCCAGCCCGGCAAGCTCCGGATGGAGCCGGGTCTCGAATGCGTCTCCACCACGCGCTGGGAGCCGAATCTCGTGGACTCCGTGCGTCGCTACGTGAGGGAGTAGCCCATGCCCCCCAAGCTGCCGGAGCTGGTCAAGCGCGCGCGGCGCCTGGCCACCGAGCGCGATCGACTCGTACAGGAGCTGGCGCGCGAGTGGTCGCGCGCCCTCAAGGGCCAGGGCTTCTCGGCCCGCGATCTCGACGAGCTGTGGGCGGGCCTGACGGAGGAGGCCGTGCGTCGCCTCCTGCAGTCCGAGGCGCGCCGCGCGGGGACGGAGGCCATCCGCCACGAGGCCCGCGAAGTGATCGCGCGGGTGCGCGCGCGAGTGGAGACCGAGCTTGCCGCGGGCGGATAAGGCCCAGGCCCTGCTGCGCGGACTGCCCGGCGTGGACGCGCTGGTGGGGCGCGCGGCCGCGCATCCGGATCTGCGCTCCATGCCGCGCCAGCGGGTCACTGAATCCGCGCGCGAGGTGCTGGCGGCCGAGAGACGGCGGGTTCTCGAGGGCGCGTCCTCCGTCGCCGAAGCCTCGACCCTCGCGGAGCGTGTGGTCGACCGTCTGACACGGAGCGGCGTCTTCTCGCTCGATCGAGTCATCAACGCCACCGGCGTGGTCCTGCACACCAATCTCGGGCGCGCGCTGCTCTCGCCGCTCGCGCAGGAGCGGCTGCGCGCGGCGGCGGCCGGCTACACGAATCTCGAGATGGACATCGGGCAGAAGGAACGGGGCTCGCGCTACGCCCATGTCGAGGGCCTCCTCCAGCGCCTGACGGGCGCCCCCGCCTCCCTCGTTGTCAACAACTGCGCCTCCGCCGTCTTGCTCGCCCTCGAGAGCCTGGCCCGCGGCAAGGAAGTGATCGTCTCGCGCGGCGAGCTGATCGAGATCGGCGGCGAGTTCAGGATCCCGGACATCATGCGCCGCTCGGGCGCCGTGCTGCGCGAGGTGGGCACGACGAACCGCACCCATCTCAAGGACTACGCCCAGGCCATCGGCCCCGAGACGGGACTCATTCTCAAGGTGCACACGTCCAACTACCGCGTGGTCGGCTTCACGGCCGCCGTGTCGTCCCGCGAGCTCAGCCAACTCGGGCGTGAGCGTGGGATTCCCGTGATGGAGGACCTGGGCTCGGGCTGCCTGGTCGATCTCCGGCGCTATGGATTTCCGTACGAGCCGACGGTGCCCGAGGTGGTGGCCTCGGGCGTGGACATCGTCTCCTTCTCCGGCGACAAGCTCCTCGGCGGGCCCCAGGCCGGCATCGTGGTGGGCGGGGCCGAGCTCGTCGAGCGGCTCGCCAGGAACCCTCTCAACCGCGCCCTCCGCATCGACAAGTTCACGGTGGCCGCGCTGGAGGCAACGCTGTACGCCTACGAAGCGGGAGAAGCGCTCGAGACCATTCCGACGCTGCGGATGCTGACGGAGCCGCCGGCGGCGATCCGGCGGCGGGCGCGCGGGCTCCTGCGTCGGCTCTCCGCCGAGGTCCAGTCACGGCTGGGCGCGGTGCTGGTGGACGTGACCTCGCAGGTCGGAGGCGGCGCCCTGCCCACGGTTGAGCTGCCCACGGTCGCCCTCGCCCTCGGCAGCGCGGAGCGCCGCCCCGAGGATCTCGACGACCGGCTCCGGGCCGCGCGACCGCCTGTCCTCGGCCGCCTCCTCGATGACCGGCTGCTCCTCGACTTCCGGACCGTGCTTCCCGCCGACGTCCCCGCTCTCGCCGCAATCCTCGCGTCGCTCTAGCCATGGCAAGAGCGGTGAGTGCCGAAATGGCGAGCCTGGCGAGCCCAGGCGCGAAGATGGGGGAGTGCGGGGGCCATGTCTGGGCCCCCGCAGCTCAATGATGGACGGGGCCCGTGTCCCCAGTAAGCATGTGGGGGAGTGCGGGGGCCATGTCTGGGCCCCCGCAGCTCAATGATGGACGGGGCCCGTGTCCCCAGTAAGCATGTGGTCGTAGGCACCGCGGGGCACATCGATCATGGCAAGACCTCGCTCGTCAA
>QHSC01000296.1 GCA_003220345.1 Candidatus Rokuibacteriota bacterium
CAGAAAGGCAAGGGAGTTTGAGGAGGCAGGATGTGGCGCGCTATCCGTGACCCATGTCAATCAGTACCGGCCTCACGCGTGCCCGCACGCCCCCGGCGAACCAGGCTCCGCGCGCCACGGATCCTTGCCTCGATACGGTAGCGGAGCGGGATCTGGCAAAACCGTGGATAGGCAGTCGTTACCTCTGTCCAATCACTGCTGATTTCCGACGCCAGCTCGCCGTCGGCTGCTCGGCCGATGCGACGCAACCACCAGTGCGCCTCGCTGGCCGCGATCCAGAAAGCGTCTTCGAAGTCCGTCCGGGGGTTTCGAAGGCGGGCGAGCTCGCGTAGGTGCTCGTACGCCGGATGGAACGCGAACTCGTGGCGGATGACGGCCGGATCCAACACGCGGACCCGGAACTTCCGCTCCCGCGTCAGGTTCCTTGCGCTCGTCGAGGCGGAATGAACGCGGAATGAGGCGAGCTCGCGGTCGACTCGCACGGCCCCGATGTTCGTGCCGATCCGGGTCCAATACTCGCCATCCGCCACACTGGTGATGTGCGGATTGAACACGCCGAAACGCTCCGCCAGGTCTCGATGCAGCAACACGGTCGTGGGTTCGCCGACCAGGTTCATGCCGAAATGATCGAGGGCAAGCTCGGCGAACCGCTGCGCGGGGATATCGCTTGTCTGGGCGTGGAAGATCCGCAGAGCTGTCCGATGACGCTCATACCATTCCCGAAGTTCGGGCGCCGTCCCGGACTCGAAAATGAAGCCGCGATCGGCGAAGACGAGAGCGGGGGAGGAGGGCCGCGCCACCGCCAGGGCGCGCAGGCAGTCGGGCGCGACCACGTCGTCCTGGAACACGAACTTGATCCAGTCGGTCGCCGCCTCGGAGAAACACCGATTGCAATTGGGAACCCCTCTCATCCCGAGGTTCGTGGGGTTTTGGAGCAGCCGGAATCGCGAATCGCGCCGGACATAGGATTGGACGAGCTCGACGGTACGGTCCGTCGAGCAGTCGTCGATCACCAGGACCTCGAAATCGGCCAGAGTCTGGGCGGCGATGCTGTCGAGGCACTCCCGGATGTGAGCGGCCCCGTTGAATACGGGGACACAAACTGAGATGGTAGGGCTCGTCACGACGCGGGCGCAATGCCGGACAACAACGGGCCCCTCTTCGACTGGGCGGTCACGGCCGGGTCCTCGTGGAAGGACCCCTCGCCTGGTCGTAGGCCTACCGGGACGCGGGAGGCAAGCGCTGGCTCACCGTCGCCCCCAAGCTCCAGGCATTCTTCCCGACCTGGACATCGCACGATTGGACCTCCGTGTCCGCACGATCATCTACCGCAAGGAGGTTCCCCACGCAAGCCCCAAGATTTCCAGACCTCCCTTTCCACGCCCGACGACGGGGCTTCAGCTTGACAGGACCGTTGCCCGCGCTGTATCAGGGGCCGTGCCTCCTTGTATTGCCTGCTGCGCACATTCCGAGGGGCTTGGGCGCTGACGAGCTCCTGGACCTCACAGGCCCGCCGCTTTGGCGCGAGCGGCGTGGTGAACACGCTCACCGACTACGTGGTGTTCATGATGCTGACGAGGATCTTCTCGATCCCCCTCAATCGCGTGTGGACGGCCAAGCTCGTGTCGGGCGGGCTCGCCATGGTCGTCAGCTTCTTGCTCAACCGGCGCTGGGTCTTTGCCTCCTGGGGTGTCGGTTGCGCGGGCCAGGTCACGCGCTTCCTCGTCACGACCATCTCGGGATCCTGGGGGATCCAGCTCGGCCTCACCCAGCTGTTCTCCAGCGTGTGGCCGATCCCGGGCCTCCTCGGCTTTGCCGCGCTCCGCCAGGTGGGGGTGCCTGCGCTTGCTCCGAGCATCATCACCGAGGCCGCCGCCATCAAGACGGCCGCCTTCGCGCTCGCGACCTGCGCGAGCATGGCGTGGAATTTCGTGCTGTACCGGGCCTGGGTCTTCCGCGACAGTTTCTAGGAGCCAGCGCCTTCAGGCGCCGCGGGGCTTCTTCCGGACGGCGTAGAGCGTGCGGTCATCGACGTAGGGTATTTCCCAGACCTCGTCCGTTGTCCGTCCCGTCCACGGAGATCGGTACGCCGCGAACTCCTTCGCGAATTGCGAGCCGCGGGGCACGATCACCCAGTCGAACTTGTATCGCTCGAACTCGTCGAGATCGAGCCGTCGGTACATCAGCATGTAGGGTTCCATCGGCCGGAAGCCGTCCCGTTCCCACAGATGCATGCGCCCGTCGACGAAGAGCTTCGCCGGCACGCCGCTCCCGATCAGATACCCGCCCCAGTCGTAGAAATTGAATCCTCGCCCCTCCGGCGGATGCTTGATGAGGAACCGGACCAGGTCCGGGGAGCAGTAATTGCCCCACGTGCAATAGGCCTGGGCTGGATCGCGCCACAGCGCCTGGTAGGCGGGCCACCTGAAGAAGACGGCCGTGCCGAAGACGGCGATCATCGCCACCACGACGAGACTCGTTCGCGCGAGCCCGATCACGCGGACCCGGATGCTCGCGATGACGAGGGCGGCAAAGGGGAGGGTCAGAACGAGGAACACGGGCACATGCCGCCTGGACGAAACGGCGAGATAGAATGTCAGGACGGCCATCACCAAGATGGGCACGTCCGACAGCTTCCTTCTCGTGACGAAGCCGACGGCGAGGACGAGGGTGTACCCGAGGAACAGGACACCGAGAATCTCGGAGAAATCGGGGGGCACCCACTCGAGGACGACCGGAAGCATGGGGTCCCCGAAATGCCGCCACGCCTCCAGGTACACGTGATACGTGAAGGGATTGACGAGCGAGGCGGCGACCGAGGCGAGGAGTGAGGCCGCGAACATGAACCACCGGCGCGGAATCGCCGTGCCGCGAATCTTCAGGAGCGCGAGGTCGCCCATCACGTAGACGCCAAAGACGATGAGCCCCAGCAGAAAGGAGCCGTGCAGGTTCGTCCACAGACAGAACAGGCCCGGCAATGCCCAGTAGATCCACCAGTGCCCCTGCCGCTCCCGATGCAGAAGATCAACGAACAGGGCGAGCACGAGCAAGCCGACCACCTGGGTGCGGAGACCCTGGAGCAGCGCTTCCTTGCTCAGGGCGGCGAAGAACACGGCCAGGATCGCCTTGTGCCAGAAGGCGAGCGGGACCTGTCTGATACATAGATAGAAGACCGCCACGCCGGCCACGGCCCCCGCGATGGCGAGACCGAAGAACGAGACGCGATTGTAGAGGAAGTAAAGGAGGGGGTCGTAGAGCCAGGAGTGATTCACCCACTCGAAGCCCGGCATTGTCCAGGAGTAGATGTCGTGGCGAAGAATCTGCCCGTGGGTCACCAGATATTCGCCATACCGGTAATGCCAGCCCCAGTCGTAGTCGGTATACGGATAGACGAGGCAGATCAGCAGGCCGGCATAGACCAGTGCGGAGAGGAAGTACTCTCGCAGCGCTGCACCGTCTCTCCCCCGGGGCGACTCCCGACTGGCGCGCCGAGAGCTCGGCGTGCTCATGCCGTTCCGCCTCTCGAGGGAGGCGCGGGCAATCGAAGCGGCTGACCGGCGGCCTTCGCCTGCGGTCCTAGTCGCGGAGCCGGCCACTGTGAGCCTCCGTCACGAGGCCATCACAGATCGCCTCGAGGCTTCTCGCACACCGCCGAACAGCCCAAGCTTCCCCGGCTCCCGAGACCACGGGACCGTCTACACCCGGCGGAATCTGAAGTTGAAGCGCCGGATCTCGAACTGCTGGTTCGGGTTGGGCGTGAAGTCCACGTACTTCTGCAGCCCGTAGTCCTCGTAGGGCTGGATCACGGGCAGCCATGGGAAGTTCTCGAGGAAGATCCGGGTCATGTCCCGGTATGCGTCGCCGCGGAACTTCTCGTCCACCGAGAAGCGCGCGGCGTTGCCCAGCTCGTCGAAGCGGGCCTCGCGCCAGTAGTCCTGGGGTCCGCCGGGGCCGAGGAGGCGCCACATCATGCCGTCGGGATCGCCCAGCGTGGAGGTGGGGTCAGACCAGAAGACGCCCTTGAAGCTCTTCTCCCGGTTCTTCTGGGCGCGCACGGAGAACTCGATGACCTCGACCTTGACGTTGACGCCCACGTCCTTCCACATCGACGCGATCGCCTCGGACATGGCCTTGTCCTGCGCCACGTAGGCCACGGTGGTTTCGATGAAGATCTCCTCGCCCTTGTAGCCGGCTCTCTTCAGCCGCTCTTTCGCCTCGCTGGGGTTGTAGGCGAGGGGGGCGAGCTTGGGATCGTAGTGGTTGTCGCCCTTGGCGATGGGGCCGTTGGGAACGATGCCGCGGCCCTTCCACAGCTCCTTGACGATGAGGTCGCGGTCGATGGCGAGCGACAGCGCCTGCTTGACGAGCGGATTGTCGAGGGGCGGCCGCTTGCTGTTCACCGCGAGCACGTAGAGGCCGCCGTACAGCGCCCCCGCTACCCGCGTGGAGCCATTGCTGTTCACGCGCTGGCCCTGGTCGGGGGGCAGCTGGGTGATGATGTCGACCTCGCCCTTGAGGAGGGCGGCCACGCGCGGCGACGTCTCGGGAATGGCACGGACGATGAGGCGCTCGAAATCCGGCCTGCCCCCGAAGTAGTCGGGATTGCTCTCGAGGGTGAGCCGATCGTCCTTGGTCCAGGAGACGAAGCGCACCGGCCCGGTGCCGACGGGTTTGGCGTTGAAGCCGTCGTTGCCCACGGACTCGAGGTACTTCTTCGGCACGATCTGACCGCCGTAGAAAGCCAAGCGCGCGGCCAGGAGCGGGTCGGGTTTCTTGGTGTGGATGACCACCGTGTGGGGGTCTGGCGCGTCGATCTTCTCGATGGTCGTGAAGACGGTGGCGACCATCGTCTTGGCGTTGG
>QHSC01000297.1 GCA_003220345.1 Candidatus Rokuibacteriota bacterium
AAGGGCCTGCTCTTCTGTACGCCTGGCCTCTCGGGGAATGGAGCGGCGACGGCATCAGCGCACCACATAAACTCGTACAGCCTTGAAGACATGAATAACTGGATTACTCAGACTTTGCAGGCTGACTATGCAGGCCCTAGCGGAGATATCTTCTCAAGCTTGGACCAGCTCCAAAAGTTCTTAGGTACTATTTCGCTTCCGCTTACCTACCGGCGGCGTTGGTAGTCTCTCCAGGTGGACTGTAGGTCTGAACTGTCACAAGCAAATGTTCGTCTCGCAAATGTGGTCGAGGCGCGCATAGCCCCTCCCGCGCCTTCGACAGTGACATAGCAGGGAACAGCTTTACCTCAAGAATCAGGGGGCATCCTCCATCTCCTTCATTGCCTGTTCCGCGATCGCGGTGTCCACGAGATCCTCGTACCGGTGGGTCTTCTTGATGAAGCCGCCCGTCTGGAGGATCTCCTGGAGGTAATCGTAGCCGGGACGCCGGAGCACGGGGTCGCGCGCCCAGGTATCTTGCTTCTTGAAGCGCGCGACGGCGCGCTCGAGAACCGCGCGGTCGATGTCGCGAAAATCGGGCGCGATTGTCTCGGCGATGACGCGCGAGTCCTGAGCGGCGAGCCATCCCTGGGTGCGATACACGGCCCGCGTGAACCTGAGCACGGTTTCGGGCTCACGCCGGAGGAATTCGGGCGTGGTCATGTAGGAGGTGAACGGGACCGGCCCTGTCGCCTCGCCCATGGACGCGACGAGATGGGCTTCACCCCCCGCCAGCAGCTGCTCGACGATGGGCTGCGTCTGCTCGAAGAAATCTCCGTGCCCGCCTCGGAAAGCGGCCAGCGCCTCGGGCACCGGGCGGCTGCGCTCGATGCGCACGGCGGCGGGATCTACGCCGTGTCGCCGTAGCACGGTCAGCATGCACTGCCAGGGCGTGGGTGCCTCGGCGAAGCCGATGACGGTCTTGCCGGCAAGATCGCTCCAGCGGAAGTCGGGCATGGGCTTCCGGCCGAGCAGGAAGAAGCCGCTCCGGCTGCATACCTCGGCGAAGTGAGGAAGGAATCGCCCCTGGCGGTCCGCCACATCGAAGCTCCGCATGAGGCCGCTCAGGGTGATCTCAATGCTCCCGTCGAGCAGGGCCTCGACCGCACTCTTCCCGAACCGGGCCGCGGGCTGCCATTTGACGTCGAGCCCTTCCTCCCGGAAATGCCCGAGCGCGGCACCGGCGGCAAGCGGGGCGTAGAACGGCGTGTAGAACGGCATCAGCACGGTCATCGGACGCAGGCTCATGAGAGATCTCAGCTCACCGCCGGAGTATAGCAGGGCGACGGCTCCCCTTGCGGCCGGCCGCGCGGGGCATACAATTCACGTACGACGTCGCCCGCGCGACTCCACGTCGACAACGATGGAGAGACCAATGGCCACCCCCAGCACCGCCACCGACCAGGACCTCTGGCCCAGCCTGCCCCTCGCGGAATGGCAGGACACCCGCGACACGCTTCACATGTGGCTCCAGATCGTGGGAAAGACCCGTCTCGCCCTCTCGCCGAAGCAGAACCACTGGTGGCACGTTCCGCTGTACGTGACCGCGCGGGGGTTGACCACGAGCCCGATTCCCTACGGCCTCCGCACCTTCGAGGTCGAGCTCGACTTCATCGATCACCGGCTCATCGTCCACACGAGCGACGGAGCAATTCGCGAGACCGCGCTCCGACCGCAGGCCGTCGCGGATTTTTACAAGGAATACATGGGCACCCTCGCCAGCCTCGGGATCGCCGTGAAGATGCGGCCGGTGCCCACGGAGATCGAGAACCCCATCCCCTTCCTCGAGGACCGGCGTCACGCCGCCTACGACGCGGAACAGGTCAACCGCTTCTTCCGCGTGCTGGCCCAGGCGGACAGAATCACGAAGCGGTTTCAGGGGCGGTTCCTGGGGAAGACCAGTCCGGTGCACTTCTTCTGGGGCGCCCTGGATCTCGCCCTCACGCGATTCAGCGGGCGGCGCGCTCCCGAGCCCAAGGAGAGCGAGTGGTGGGTCCTGCGCGAGTCGAGCTCACACGAGGAGATCAGCATGGGGTTCTGGCCGGGAAGCGGCTCCGTGGCCGAGCCTGCGTTCTACGCGTACACGCGTCCGGAGCCTCCCGCTCTCGCTTCGACCTCGATCCGTCCGGTCGGAGCCTACTACAGCCGAGAGCTAGCCGACTTCATCCTCCCGTACGAGGCGGTCCGGTCGACTTCCTCGCCAGACGACACGGTCCTGGATTTCTATCAGAGCGCCTACGAGGCGGGGGCTGATCTCAGTCGTTGGGACCGCGCCGCGCTCGACCGGCCGCCGAAAGAGTGGTCCTGAAGCCTTCAGCGGAGCCCTTTGTTCGGGTTGATCAGATACTTCCCGCCCGTGGCCTGCTTGCCATAGGCGGCGATCTCTTCGATTCGCAGCGCCTCGACGAGAGAGATTTCCTTCGTGTAGGTGCTCGCGAACGTGGTCTTGATCTCGGCCGCGACCCGCTCTCGAAGCTTCTGGGCCGCCTCGAATCCGATCTTCTGCAAGAAGGGGGTGAGCAGCCAGCCGCCAATGCCCCAGGCCATGCCGAAGGTTCGGTTGAACTCGGTCGGCCCGCGGTCCAGTCCGCCGTAGATGTATACCTGCTTGTGCGTCGTGGACCCATAACGGCTGTATTCCTTCGCCGTCTTGTTCGCTGCCGTCTCCATGGCCGTGAGTATTTGCCCCGCCAGTCTTCCGCCGCCGATCGCATCGAAGGCCACCGTGGCGCCGGTGGCGACGAGCGCCTCGGTCAGGTCATCCATGAAGGTTGGCAACTCCGAGTTGCACACGTAGGCGGCGCCGATCTTCTTGAGGAGATCGACATGCTCGGGCTTGCGCACGATGTTCACGAGGCCGACGCTGTCCTTGATGCAGATCCTGTTGAGCATCTGCCCGAGATTGGAGGCGGCCGCCGTGTGCACGAGCGCCTTGTGACCTTCCGCGCGCATGGTTGCGACCATCCCGAGCGCGGTGAGCGGATTGACGAAGCAGGAGGCGCCCTCGGCCGGGGTGGTACCCGGCGGCAACACCAGGCATTGCACGGCCTTGATGCAGCGGTACTGCGAGTACATCGCTCCCCCGAGGATGGCGACGGTCTTGCCCATCAGCGCCTGCGCTGCCGGAGACGCGCTCGCCGTCACCACCGGGTTGTGCGCCGTGCCGGATGCTTTAGCGGTGCTCATGTCGGCTCCGGCGAAAAGGAGTCCCTGGTCGGAGGGATTGATGGGCGAGGCATCGATGCGGACGATTACCTCCTCCGGTTTTGGCTCAGGCGTGGGGACACTGACGAGCGATAGCTCGACGATGCCCTCCTTCCTCGCCATTGAACGAAGCTGGAGTCCAGTGCGCGCGCCGGTGTCTGCCATGTGTCACCTCACGACGGCGGCAGGACGGTCGGCGCCCTGTCGAGTGCCGGCATGGCGGTGGGCGGCGGCCACCAGGGCATCCACCGCCTCTTCCGTCGTGTCGAAGGCGCACGCGATCCGGATGATGCCTTCGCTGGGGGCGCCGCGCCGGGAGAAGCTGTAGCCCTCGGCGACCAGCCCGTCCCAGACCGGCTGCGGCAGGCTGACGAGGACGAAGTTGATCTCGGTGGGGCTCCGGAACCGAACGCCGGGAATCTTCGCCAGCCCCTCACGGACCCGCTGGGCCATGGCATTGGCGTGGCGGGCGTTCCGGAGCCACAGGTCGTTGGCGATGAAGGCCTCGAGCTGCACGGAGAGGAAGCGCATCTTCGAGAAGAGGTGGCCGCCGCGCCGGCGGCGGTAGCGCATGGTCTGGGCCAGCTCGCGGTTGAAGAACACGACGGCCTCGGCGGTGAGCGCGCCGTTCTTGGTGGCGCCAAAGGAAAGCACGTCGACGCCCGCTTTCCAGGTCGCCTCGGCCGGCGTGCAGCCGAGCCGGGCCACGGCGTTGGCCAGGCGGGCGCCGTCCATGTGCACCCACAGGCGCCGTGCGCGCGCCGCCTCGGCGATGCCGCGCACCTCGCTCAGGGAGTACACCGTGCTCGTCTCCGTGCCCTGCGTGATGCTGACTGCCCGCGGCGGCACCTCGGTGGCGGAGCGCGCGGCGGCCTCGTCGACCATCCGGGCCATCTCGGCAACAACGATCTTGCCGTCCACGGTCGGCACGGGGATCGGCCGGGCGTTGCCTCCCGACCAGAACTCGGGCCCGCCGCACTCGCTCCCGTGCAGGTGAGCGGCCTCGGACATGTAGATGGCCCCGTAGGGCGCGGCGACGATCGACGCGCAGAGCCCGTTGGCGGCCGTTCCCGTACCCACGGGATAGACATCGACCTCGGTCTCGAACAGCTCAGCGAAGCGAGCCTGGAGCCCCTCGGTGATGGAGTCGGCGCCGTACGGCGCGGTGTCGCCTGCGTTCGCGGCGACGAGCGCCTCCAGGATCTCGGGGGCGGCGCCGGATACGTTGTCGCTGTAGAAGTTCTTCTTCACGCTCACAGAGGCCTCCTTGGCTCGACAGCTCGGGGATTCGCGGACGCGACAGCCGGATCGCCGCAATGGATCCACCATAGGCGAGGACGCGCCGCGCGGCAAGGGGCGAGGCCGACCGGCGCGCGGCCACGCCACATCGTGCTCCCCTGGAGTATGATCCGCATGGAGGAAGCCACGCCCATGACCATGGCACACTTTCAGATCACGCCGCTCCATCCCTCGCTGGGCGCCGAAATCGCCGGCGTCGACCTCAGCGCCCCGATCGACGAGCCGACCCGGCACGCGCTGACGCGCGCGCTGGCCGACCATCTGGCGCTGGTGTTTCGCGGCCAGTCCTTGACGCCGGTCCAGTATCTCGCCGCCGCGTCGATATTCGGGCCGCCGATGGAGCAGCACTATTCACAGCACAACATGCCGGACTTCCCGATGATCGGGCTGATCTGGCACCGGAACGGTCAGCAGCCGGCCGAGCAGTGGCACACCGACCATACCAACCGTGAGCGTCCGCCGGCGGCCACCATCCTGTACGGGGTGGAGATCCCGTCGGCCGGCGGCGGCACCAGCGTGGCGAGCATGCGCGCGGCGTACGTCGCGCTTCCGGAGAGCGAGCGCCGTCGCCTCGAGTCGCTCACCACCTTCAACGGCCTGGACGGCCACGCCGACACGCGCCCGGAGGACCGGGACAAGTACGGCAAGCCGGTCGAGCATCCGATGGTGCGCACCCATCCCGTGCATGGCTCGAAGGCGGTGTACTTTCACATCTCCAAGGCCACGCACATCGACGGCATGACGCCCGAAGCGAGCAAAGCCTACATGCGCGATCTGCTCGACCGGATGATCCGGCCGGAGATCGTCTATCAGCACGTCTGGCGCAAGGGCGACGTCCTGGTCATCGACGACCGCGCGACCATGCACCGGGCCCACGGCGACTACGACCGAAGCCAGAGCCGCGTGCTGTGGCGGATCATCGTCGAGGGCGATCGTCCTCGGCTCGCGTGAGGCGCGTCGGCGGCCCGGCGTGGACGCGACGCCTCCCCTCATGAGGCACGGCTGATCGATGCGCGCCGTGCTCTGTCACGCGTGGGGACCTGTCGAGGGTCTCCGCCTCGGCGAGGCGCCGTCGCCCATTCCTGCCGACGGTGAGGTGGTCATCGCGGTCAGGGCCGCGGGGATCAACTACGCCGATGCCATCATGGTGGCCGGGCACTACCAGACGAAGCCGCCGCTGCCGTTCAGCCCCGGCCTCGAGGCGGCGGGGATTGTCGCCGCCTGCGGAGACGGCGTGACGCGCTTCAGGCCGGGCGATCGCGTGATGGCGATCCTCGCCCACGGTGGCCTCGCCGAGCTCGCGGCCGCTCCCGAGGCGGAAACCTTCGCGATTCCCGGCCGCATGAGCTTCGAGGAGGCCGGCGCGTTTCCCATCGCATACATCTCGAGCCACGTCGCGCTCCGCTGGCAGGCCCGGCTGGAGCCTGGCGAGACGCTGCTGGTGCTGGGAGCGGCGGGAGGGGTGGGGCTCACCGCCGTCGAGATCGGCAAGGCCATGGGCGCCCGCGTGATCGCCGCGGCCAGCACGGCCGAGAAGCTCGCGGTGGCCCAGGAGCGCGGGGCGGACGACGTCGTCAACTATGTCGAGGAAAAGCTCACGGACCGCGTGATGACCCTGACGAACGGCAAGGGCGCCGACGTGTGCTTCGATCCCGTCGGCGGAGATCTCTTCGACTCCGCGCTGTCGTCGCTCGGGTGGGGCGGCCGCATCCTCCTCATCGGCTTCGTGGCCGGCGTGCCGCAGATCCCGGCCAACCGGCTCCTCGTGAAGCATCGCGCCGCGCTCGGATCCTCGTTGCGGTACTTCCGCTGGCACGCGCCGGACAAGCTCCTCCGGTCCGTCGAGGAGCTCGTGCGGTGGTACGGCGAGGGCAAGCTCCGGCCGCTCGTCACTCACCGCCTGCCGCTCGAGCAGAGCGTGGAGGCGATCCGGCTGCTCACGGACCGCAAGGCCCACGGCAAGGTCGTGGTGCTGGTGGAGCCTCGATGATGGAGATCCGCGTGGAGCAGCACGGGCACATCGTGATGGTGACGATCGACAACCAGCCGCGCCGCAACGCCATGACCAGGCCGATGATGGCGGAGCTGGCGCGGGTGTGGGACGAGCTCGAGCGGGGCGACTGCCGTTGCATCGTGCTGACCGGAGCCGGAGACCGCGCCTTCTCCGCCGGGGCCGACATCAGCGGCGACCTCTCGGCTCGCGCGGAGACCGCCAAGGTTCTCAGCCGCGCGCTCCTGAAGACCGACGCGTACTCGAAGCCGATCGTGGCCGCGGTCAACGGCGACTGCGTCGGCGGCGGGCTGGAGCTCCTCCTCTCCACGGACATCCGGGCCGCCGCGCCCCACGCGCGGTTCGGCCTTCCCGAGGTGCGCTGGTCGATCTATCCCTTCGGCGGCGCCACGATCAAGCTGATCCAGCAGATCGGGCACGTCCACGCGATGGATCTCCTGCTCACCGGCCGGCTCGTGGATGCGGAGGAGGCGATGCGCCGGGGTCTCGTCAACCGCATCGTGCCTGCCGCCGACCTCATGGCGTGGGCGCTCGAGACCGCGGAGGTCATCGCGGCCAACAGCCCGTCCGCGGTACAGGCCGTGAAGCAGCAGATCAGCGCGACGATCGCCGAGCACGCGCGCTCACGCGAGGCGCTCGACCAGGAGCTCGGCGACCGGGTGCGGGCCAGCGCGGAGTTCGCCGAGGGCGTTGCCGCGTTCCGGGAGAAGCGTCCGCCCCGCTACGAGTGACCGGCGGCCCGTCCGGCGCCACGACGGCTGCACCGGAACGGTGGCGAGTGCTAGCATACGCGCATCATGACCCCCGGGATCCCGCCGTCAGCATCCGACGTGCGCGTGGAGCGCGCTGACCGCGTCCTCACGCTGACCTTCGATCGTCCGGGCGACCAGAACCGGCTCACCCGTGACGTCCTCCTGACGATGCAGGGGATTGCCGACGATCTCCGCGATGACGACGAGATCCAGGCCGTGGTCGTCACGGGAAGCGGCTCAGAGTTCTTCTCGATGGGTATCCTGAACCCGGCCGTGCGGGCCAGCTATACGAAAGCGCAGATCCTCGACCTGGTCCGGATCGCGAACCGGCTCTACGATGCCATCGAGGCGCTGCCCCAGATCGTCATCGCGGCATTCAACGGCGCCGCGCGAGCGGGCGCGGCGGAGCTGGCCCTCGCGTGCGACATCCGGCTGGCCGCCGCCCACGCGACCTTCAGGCTTCCGGAGGCGCTGTGGGGAGGCTTTCCTGGAGCGGGCGGGCCGGTGCGGCTCCCCGCCATCGTCGGCCGCGGGCGCGCCCTCGAGCTCATCTGCACGGGCCGCGAGATCGACGCGGGGGAGATGGAGCGCCTCGGCCTCGTCCTGGCCGTGTACCCCGCCGACCGCGTGCGGGCGGAAGCCCAGGCCCTGGCCGCCCGCATCGG
>QHSC01000298.1 GCA_003220345.1 Candidatus Rokuibacteriota bacterium
ATCGCTGTGGGCGTGACGCGCGGCGATCGAGTCGCGGTACTGCTGCCGAACCGCCCGGAGTGGGTCGTGGCCGCGCTCGCCATCGCCAAGATCGGCGCCATCGTGTCGGCGGTCAGCACCTTCTCGACGGCCCGCGAGCTTGGGTGGATGCTCGAGCATTCCGAGGCGGTGGCGCTCATCACGGTCTCGGCCTTTCGGGGGCGCGCCTACCTGGACGCGCTCCATGGCCTCTGTCCCGAGCTGGCCGGGAGTGCGCCCGGAGCGCTTCGAAGCGCGCGACTGCCCAGGCTCCGGACCGTCGTGTCCATGGAC
>QHSC01000299.1 GCA_003220345.1 Candidatus Rokuibacteriota bacterium
TCTACCGCCGCATGGCCGCCGCCGTGGGGCTCGCGCTCGGGGCTGCCGCGCTCGTCGCCGTCGTCCGGCCGGCTGCCTGGCCGGTGGCGGCGCCGTTCCTCGTCCTCTGGGTCCTCTCACCGCTCGTGGCCCAGCGCATCAGCCTGCCACCCCGAGCGACGGGGAACGAGCCGCTGTCGCCGCGCCAGGCGCGTCTCCTCCGTCTCACTGCTCGGCGGACGTGGCGCTTCTTCGAGACCTTCGTGGGGGCGGAGGACCACGCGTTGCCGCCCGACAACTTTCAGGAAGACCCGAAGCCGGTGGTCGCCCACCGGACCTCGCCCACCAACATCGGCCTCTATCTTCTCTCCACGATCGCCGCCCGTGACTTCGGGTGGCTCGGCCTCCTCGACACTGTCGAGCGCCTCGAGGCGACGTTCGAAACCCTGACGAAAATGGAGCGGTTTCATGGGCACTACTACAACTGGTACGAGACCCGCACGCTGCATGCGCTCGAGCCGCCGTACGTCTCGTCCGTCGACAGCGGAAACCTCGCCGGTCACCTCCTCACCCTCGCGCAGGCCTGCCGGGAGCTGACCGAGCGCCCGCTGCTCGTCCCGAGCGCGCTGGCCGGCGTGGAGGACGCTCTCGGGCTCGTGCGGGAGTCCGCCGCGGCGCTCCCCGACGATCGGCGCACGGAGATCGTCACCCGCCGGCAGCTCGCCGACGCCGTCGAGGCCCTGGCGACGGCGCTCGGCGCGGCACCGAACACGCCCGCCGGCTGGGTGCGCTGGCTCGGCGAGCTGGATGGCTTGGCCCACACCCTGGTCGACGTGGCGGGGACGCTCGACGCCGAGCGCGGCGACGGGGCCGCGGCGGAGCTGCTCGCGTGGTCTCGGGCCGTCGCCGCTACCGTGCAGAGTCACGCCCGGGACATGGACACCCTGCTGCCCTGGGCACGTCACGCGGGTGAGGACGACGGCGATCACCGTCTCCTCGCCACGGTGCCCGCACCGGTCGAGATGTCCGACCGCTGCGCCGCGGCGCTCGCCGAGCCGGAGAGCCGGGCCGCGGACGCCGCGCTCGCCGAGGGCCTCGAGCGCGCGGCCGATGCCTGCGGCACGCTCGTCCGTCGCCTGCTCACCCTCGCCCGGCTCGCGCGCGAGCACTTCGAGGCCATGAAGTTCGGCTTTCTCCTCGATCCCACGCGCGACCTCCTCACGATCGGCTATCGCGTACTCGAGGGCGATCCGGACCCGAACTGCTACGACCTCCTCGCCTCCGAGGCGCGACTGGCCAGCTTCATCGCGATCGCCAAGGGCGACGTCCCGGCCTCCCACTGGTTCCAGCTCGGGCGGGCCATGACGCCCGTCGACCGCGGCTCGGCGCTCGTCTCCTGGTCGGGCTCGATGTTCGAGTACCTGATGCCGGCGCTCGTCATGCGGTCACCGCCCGGGAGCCTCCTCGAGCAGACCTATCGCTTCGTCGTCCGCCGCCACGTGCGCTATGGCGCGACGCGCGGTGTGCCCTGGGGCGTCTCCGAATCCGCCTTCAACGTGCGTGACCTCGAGCTGACGTATCAGTACTCGAACTTCGGCGTTCCGGGCCTGGGGTTGAAGCGCGGCCTCAGCGAGGACCTGGTGATCGCGCCCTACGCGACCGCCCTGGCGGCGATGATCGACCCCGCCGCGGCGGCCGAGAACCTCGCGAGGCTCGCCACCCTCGGCGCCCGCGGGGCTTACGGATTCTACGAGGCGCTCGACTACACGGCCACCCGTCTCCCGGAAGGCGACGACGCCGGCCTCGTGCGCGCTTACATGGCACACCACCAGGGCATGTCGGTGGTCGCGATAGCGAACGTGCTGCACGACGGCGCCATGCGGGCGCGCTTTCACGCCGAGCCCATCGTGAAGGCCGCCGACCTGTTGCTCCAGGAGCGGGCACCGCGGGACGTCGCGGTCGCCCGGCCGCGGGCCGAGGAGGTGAAGACGGCGGCCCACGTCCGCGACCTCGTCGGGCCGGTGGTGCGGCGCTTCACCTCGCCGAACGACCCGGTGCCTCGGACGCATCTTCTGTCAAATGGGCACTACGCGGTGATGATCACGGCGGCAGGGTCGGGCTACAGCCGGTGGCGCGACCTCGCGATCACGCGCTGGCGGGAGGACGTCACCCGCGACGCGTACGGCCAGTACTTGTTCCTTCGCGACGAGAACAGCGGCGACGTCTGGTCAGCGGGCCATCAACCGAGCGGCGTCGTGGCGGACGCCTACGAGGCCATCTTCTCCGAGGACCGCGCCGAGATCCGACGGCGTGACGGCGCGATCGCGACGACGCTCGAGGTGGTGGTGTCGCCCGAGGACGACGCCGAAGTGCGTCGGGTGACCATCTCGAACCTCGGTGGCCGGACCCGCGAGATCGAGCTCACCTCGTACGCCGAGGTCGTGCTTGCGCCGCTGGCAACCGACGCGGCCCATCCCGCGTTCTCGAACCTCTTCGTGCACACGGAAGCCGACCCGGTGCTGAACACCCTGCTGGCGACCCGCCGTCCGCGGTCCCCCGAGGATGCGCCGGTGTGGGCCGCGCACGTCGTGGCCGTCGACGAGCACAGAGTGGGCGGCATCCAGTATGAGACCGATCGGGCCCGGTTCCTCGGCCGCGGTCGCAGCACTCGCACGCCGATCTCGGTGATCGACGGTCGCCCGCTCTCCAACACGGCGGGTCCGGTGCTCGACCCGATCTTCAGCCTGCGGCTGCGCATCCGGATCGCCGCCGGTGCCAGCGCGCGCATCACGTTCTCCACGGTGGCGGCCGCCTCGCGGGAGGCCGTCGTCGATATTGCCGACAAGTACCGCGATCCGGGGACCTTCGAGCGCGTGGTCACGCTCGCCCGCACCCAGGCCCAGGTCCAGCTCCGCCACCTCGGCATCGAGCGCGACGAGAGTCACCTCTTCCAGCGACTCGGCAACCGCATTCTCTACACGGACCCGTCGCTGCGGCCGTCGCCCGAGGTGCTGCGACGCGCCAGCGGCGGTCCGTCCGGTCTCTGGCCGCACGGCATCTCTGGCGACCTGCCGATCGTGCTGGTGCGGATCGACGCCGCCGAGGACCAGGAGATTGTCCGCCAGCTCCTGCGCGCCCACGAGTACTGGCGGCTGAAGCAGCTCGCCGTCGACCTCGTGATCGTGAACGAGCAGGGCGCCTCCTATGCGCAGGAGCTCCAGGCGGCGGTGGAGACCCTCGTCCGGGCGAGCCAGTCGAAGCTCGGACACGAGGAACACCAGCCGCACGGGGGGGTGTTCATCCTGCGCGGGGACCGGCTCTCGCCCGGCGATCGGCTCCTGCTGCAGACCGCGGCGCGAGCCGTGCTGCTCAGCCGGCACGGCACGCTCGCCGAGCAGGTGACCCGCATGGAGCGCGCGGAGGCCCTGCCCTCGATGCCTCCAGTGCGGCGCGCTCAAACCCGCCCTGCGCCCGAGGCGCCACCGCCGCGACCGGAGCTCGAGTTCTTCAACGGGCTCGGCGGCTTCGCGGCTGACGGACGGGAGTACGTCACCGTCCTGGGCGAGGGCCAGTGGACACCGGCGCCATGGGTCAACGTGGTGGCGAATCCGAGCTTTGGCTTCCAGGTCTCCGAGTCGGGCGGCGG
>QHSC01000300.1 GCA_003220345.1 Candidatus Rokuibacteriota bacterium
GCGGGCCCACCCGGCGCCTTCCCCCGCGTCGCCTATTCGCGCATCGTCAGCGGAGAGATCCCTCCGGAAGTCTTCGAGGGGCAGATCGTCATGGTCGGCGCGACCACGCAGATCCTTCAGGACGTATTTCCCACGCCGTTCGCGCCGCTGCGCACCATGCCGGGGGTGCTGATCCACGCCAATATCCTCGACACCCTGCTCGCGGGCATCCCGATCAGACGGGCGCCCATCTGGCTCGTGGCGCTACTGGCCGTGGTGGCGGGCGGCGGCGCGGCCTGGGCGGCCACGGCCTTCCGACCGCTCACGGCATTTCTTCTCGTGGCGGCCGTCGCCCTCGCCTACGTCGCAGGCACCCATGGGGCCTTCCGCTGGGGGCGCTTCTGGGTCGAGGTCTTGCCGGTGCCCATCGCCCTCCTCGTGCCCTACGTCGGCGTCGTCGCCAAGAATTTCGCGAAAGAGCAGGTCGAGAAGCGGCGGCTCTCGCGCTTCTTCTCCCCCTCGGTGGTGAAGGAGATCGTCCGGCAGAAGGACGACGCGGGGCTCGGGGCGGGGCGGCGCCGCATGACCGTGCTCTTCTCCGATATCCGCGGCTTCACCTCGATGTCCGAGAAGATGGAGCCGGAGGAGGTCGTGACCTTCCTGCGCGAATATCTCTCGGAGATGACGGAGGCCGTCTTCGTGCACGGCGGCACCGTGGACAAGTACATCGGCGACGCCATCATGGCGCTGTACAACGTGCCCTTCGAGGCGCCCGACCATGCCGCCCAGGCCGTGCGCACGGCCTTGGAGTTTCAGAGGCGCCTGCAGCCGCTCGCCGAGCGCTTCGCGGTCAAGCACGGTAGCGAGCTTCGCTGCGGCGTGGGCATCAACACGGGGGACGCCGTGGTCGGCACCATCGGCTCACGCCAGCGCCTCGAGTACACCGCCATCGGCGACACCATCAACCTGGGCTCGCGGCTCGAGAGCATCACCAAGGACTTCAACGTGCCCGTGGTCATCAGCGAGGCGACGTGGCTCGAGGTCAAGGAGCTGTTCGACACGCGTTATCTGGGCGAGGTCACCGTCAAGGGCAAGGAGATCCCCGTCAAGATCTACACCGTGATGGATCGGACCCTCGACACCGCGGGCCAGGAAGGCATGCCCGCGGCCGCCTCGATCACCAACTAAACTGCCGGTAAAAGCCTCGCAGGCGGCTCAAAAGGCCCAGATGCGAGCCGCCGCACTCCCGCAGATGGGCCTCTTTCAGCCGCCTGCGCCGCGGCCGGCGGAGAGCTGGATGTTGATGGCCTGGTCGAGGTAGTCGAGGTCGAAGGGCTTGGGCACATAGTCGGCCGCGCCCAGCTGGAGCACCTTCGAGGTGATCTCGATGTCGGCATTGGCCGTGACCATGATCACGGGCAGGTTCGGATAGCCCGCCACGATCCGCCGCAGCGTCTCCATGCCGTCCATCTCGGGCATGGCGACGTCGAGGAGCACCACGTCGGGCTTGACGGTGGCGAGAAGCTTGAGAGCCTGAACCCCGTCCTCGGCGAGCGTGACCTCATGACCCTTGCTGGTGAGGAAGTCGCGCGTGGCCATGCGCACCTCCCGGTCATCGTCGACGACGAGGATCTTGCCCGCGCCCATGTCCCTCTCCTCTCGCGGCTCTGTCGCCGCGAACACCCGTCCAAGCGTGCGAAAAGCATACTATCGCCGCCCCCGGCGGCCGTCAACAAAAGCGCGCGGCTGCCGCGAGCGGGTAAGGCAGAATGAAATCCAGCGTGCTCGACGCGGGTACCACGGGGCCCTCAACGTACACTTCGGCGCTGCCGCATGCGTGGCACGCCGAGCGCAATATCGACGACCCAGCCCACGCACATCCAGGGCGCGAGTGGGCGCTCGCCCTGATCCCCGCCGCGGTGACCCTGGCCGTATTCCTTCCCATCCTCGGCAATGGCTTCGTCAACTGGGATGACCAGGCCAATCTGCTCGACAATCCCCACTATCGCGGCCTGGGATGGAGCCATCTCCGCTGGATGTTCACCACGGCGCACCTCGGGCACTATATTCCCGTCACCTGGCTCACCCTCGCCCTCGACTACACGGCGTGGGGGCTGAATCCAGTCGGCTATCATCTGACTTCGGCGTTGCTCCACGCGGCCAACGCGCTCCTCGTCTATCGCCTGGCCGCGGCGCTCTTGACGGCGGCGGATCGGGGAACGAGCACGTGGTGGGACATCCGCCGGGGCGCGATGGCCGCCGCCCTCGTCTTCGCGCTCAACCCGCAGCGCGTGGAGTCCGTGGCGTGGGCGACGGAGCGGCGCGACGTGACCATGGGTCTCTTCGCGCTCCTGACGGTGCTGGCCTACCTGCGCGCGGTCCGCGAAAGCGCGGACGGTCGGCTGGATCGGCGCTGGTACTGGGCGTCCGTCGCCCTCTTCGGCGGAGCCTTGCTCTCGAAATCGCTCGTCATCGGCCTGCCCCTCGTGCTCTTCGTCCTCGATCTCTACCCCCTTCGGCGCCGGCCGCCCGCGCATCCGCGCGGGCTGGGCCGTATCGTGTGGCTGGGCCTCGTCGAGAAGTGGCCGTTCCTCGCCCTGAGCGGCGCCGTGGGCATCCTCATGCTCGCGCTGGGCGCGCAGCGCGGGAACATGACGGCTCTCGATGCCCTCGGCCTGGGCCAGCGGCTCGCCCTCACGGCGTATGGACTCGTCTTCTATCTCGGGAAGGCCGTGGTCCCGTGGCCCCTCTCGCCCCTCTACACGCTCTTCCATCCCGTCCGGCCGTGGGATCCTATGTACCTCGGTCCCATGGCGGCGGTCACGCTCGTCACGGCCGTCCTGATCGCGTTGCGCCGACGCTGGCCCGCGGGACTCGCCGCCTGGGTTGCCTATGTCGTGCTCTTGCTGCCCGTGTCCGGGCTCTTTCACAACGGCCCCCAGATCGCCGCCGATCGCTACACCTACGCGGCGTCCATGAGCTGGGCTCTCCTCGTGGGTGCGGGGGTGGCGTGGTGTGGTCGCGCGCCACGGACGGGCCGGCTCTCCCGCCCGCTCGCCCACGGCCTGCTCGCCGCCCTCGCGCTCGTCCTCCTCGGCTGGGCGGCGCTCACCATTCGCCAGGAGCGGATCTGGCACGATTCGGTCACGCTCTGGTCTCGCGCCGCCCTCGTCGACTCTCAGAGCGACATCCCGATCTTCTACCTCGGCTGGTCCCTCGCCGACGCGGGCCGCTTCGACGACGCGCTCGAACACTTCAACCGCGCCCTCGCCCGCACTCCTGACCGCCTGCCCGCCCTCAAGGCCCAGCTCCTGCTCCACATGGGGCTGATCGAGCAGCGCGCCCGACGTCCGGCCGCTGCCGAGGAGCGCTTCCGTCAGGCGCTCGCCGTCGATCCCGATCATCCCGTCGCGCTGATTCGTCTAGGCTCGGCGCTCCTGCAGGGACGCGAGAGCGTCGAGGCCCAGGGCCTGCTCGAGCGGGCCGCGCAGCTCGGTCCCGGGTGGGGCGCTTATGACGCCGGAGAGCTGCGGAGCGCGGTGGCCCAGGTGCCACCCGAGGCGGGAGCGGTCAGAGGGCGGCTCGCCCATGCCATGGCCGGGCTCCTGCGGCGCCACGGTCAGCTCGACGAGGCGCTCGAGCTCTATCGGCTCGCCGCCGAGCTTCTTCCCGCCAATGCCGCGGCCTGGAACGATCTCGGGGTCGCCTATGCCTTGCGAGGACGCAGCGGCGAGGCCGTGAGCGCCTTCGTGATCGCCCTCCGTGTGTCCCCGACGTCCCGGGACGCCTGCGACAACCTCCGACGAATGGCGCAGACGCTCGCAACGGGGCCGCCGGAGCTCGTCGCCTGCTCGAAGGCCACGCCGTGAACGATCAGAGCCCAGAGTCGCCCGCGCCCGAGCGATGGATGCGCTGGGCGCCGCCGGCCCTGCTCGTCGCCTTGACCCTGGCCGCCTTCATGCCCACGCTCAGGAACGGGTTCGTGGCCTGGGACGATCTCGACAACTTCACGCTCAACCAGAGCTACCGGGGACTCGGCTGGCCGCAGATCAAGTGGATGTTCACCTCTGCCAAGCTCGGCCACTACATCCCCGTGACCTGGCTCACCCTCGGTCTGGACTACGTCCTCTGGGGCATGAACGCCGCCGGATACCATCTGACCAGCCTGCTCATTCATGCCGGAGGGGCCCTCGCCCTGTACTTCCTCGCCCTCCGCCTCTTCGAGCTCGCGCGGCCCGAGGCGCCTCCCCTCGACCTTCGCGTGGGCGCCTTTCTCGCGTCGCTCGTCTTTGCCGTGCACCCGTTCCGCGTGGAGTCCGTGGCGTGGGTGACCGAGCGGCGCGACGTCGTCTCCGGTCTCTTCTACGTCCTCACGGTCCTCGCCTATCTCAAGGCCGTGGCCGGCCGGGAGCGACCGCGCCCGGGCTGGTACGTCGCCTCCCTTGGACTCTTCGCCGCGGCCCTCCTCTCCAAGTCCATCGTCGTCACGCTCCCCGCCGCGCTCGTGATCCTCGACGTCTATCCCCTGCGCCGCCTGGGCGGGGCGCGCGGGTGGCTCCGGTGGCGAGTGTGGCTCGAGAAGCTCCCCTATCTCGCCCTGAGCGCGATCACGACCTTGATCGCCTTCATGGCCCTCTTCACGCTGCAGAACACGCGCTCGCTCGAACACATGAGTGTTCTCCACCGGATCGTGCTGTCCGTGTACGGCCTGACCTTCTATCTCGTGAAGACGGTGGCGCCCCTCGAGCTGGCGCCCCTCTACGAGCTGGCCGTGGTGTTCGTGCCGTGGTGGTACTTCGCGTTCGTGCTCGCCGCCATCACGGTCTGCGTCGTCTTTCGCCGGCGCTGGCCGGCCCTCACCGCGGGCGGCGCCCTGTACATCGTGACCCTCGCGCCCGTCCTCGGAACGTTTCAGAACGGGCCCCAGGCCGCGGCGGATCGCTACACGTACCTCGCGTGTCTCGGCTGGGCCCTGCTCCTGGGCGCGGCGGCGGTGGGAGGCTGGGTCGGATCGAACGTGACGCGAGGCGTGCTCGCGATCTGGATCCTTGCCCTGATGCCGCTGACGTGGCAGCAGGTGCACGTCTGGCACGATCCCGTCACCATGTGGCAGCACGACGTCGCGGTGTATCCCAATGCCCGCGCGGGAAACTACAACCTGGCCGCGGCCTACGAGAACGCCGGCCGCTACGCCGAGGCCATCGTGCACTACCGGGAGATCCAGCGTCTCTCCGTGCGGAAGGCGCAGTGGTACGTGCCCATGGGAGAGGTCTACGAGAAAGCGAAGGTCTACCGGCTGGCGATCGAAAACTTCCGCGAGGCTCTGCGACTCGATCCCGACCTGAGCAAGCCCGCGTGCGCCGGACTTATGCGCATCCGCGAGCGGACTTCACTCAGCGTCGAGGTGCCGCAGGTCTGCCAGGGCGCGCGATTCTAGACGCGCCCGCGGCCGTCCCTCCCGCCCGCGCGGCCCGGGCGGGAGCGCGCGTAACCGACTAGCAGGCGTTTCCGGAGCTGGTGCTCGCCGGCGGCGTCACGCTCGTGGTGTCGCAGCGCAGCGTCACACCGGACGTCTCTGCAAACATGGCCAGCGACAACCCGTCGGTGTTCTTGCCCGCGACTCCTGACACCGTGATTGTTCCGAGCAACGCC
>QHSC01000301.1 GCA_003220345.1 Candidatus Rokuibacteriota bacterium
CGACGGATGCTCATGGTCGCCATGGGCGTGGCCACGATCTGCGGCTTTGGGCGGCCCCGTCGGCGGCTGCTCCGCCTGCGCGTCGGGGAGTGTGAGTTCTGCAAGCCAGGCGGCGGAAACCACCAGACCGACGATGGCGATGACGACGAACGGTCGGGTACGAGTCAACAGACCCCTCCTCTTAAGTGACGGAGTATGCTCGGACGCGTTACGCCCGGAGCCAGACTCCGAGACCAGGGCGTAAATCGCGACTAAGGAAAGGGAGCGACTAGATCAGGAGGGACGCGTACAGCAGGAACAACGATGGTCGACTTGGCAGTCTTTTCGGATCGTCTAGTGACGAAGTGACCGGCCGAACGGGAACGAGAGTGGCAACTGGAGGCGCCTGCGCGACTTCGAGGCCCGGACCCTCCTGGAGGTAACCTGTGTTTGACGGAACAGCAACTCCATCACACGAAATCAGATTCTCGTCCGCATGGTCATGCGCGGAGGGGCGGGCGTCCTCGTCGGCATGCGATACAAGGTCGACGTAAGCAGGGAGGTCACAGGTGTGGCCCAACACAAGGAGTAAGACTAGCATCGGTACGAGCCGCAAAGGAATCGACAGCAAGCGGTGGGAGCGAATCATCGAACAGGAGGTTACCCTGTCGCTCAAGCCGGTGTCAAGATAACCTGGTGCACAATGGTATCGACGGCAGCTACAGAGGGCTAGGCTCGGTTGTGGCCTGACATGGTATGGGTTGGACCTTGGCCTAAGCTCGCGTATCACCCGCCGCGGCTCGGGTCGCGCCCCCTCGGGTCGCACTCCTAGGAGAGCAGCATGATCGGTGAGCTCCGGCGGCTGCACCGTCACATCTGGATCGCCTGGATCCTCATTGTCGGCGTGGCGGCGGCCTTCCTGGTCTGGATGCAGCCATGACCTTCACGCCGAAGTGGAGATTCGACCTCGTCCTTGCCGTCATCATTGGGGTCTGGTTCGGTGTAGGTCGTCTGCTGTTCCGGCACCTCGACATCGACGTCTTTCTCGTTAAGGGGAGCGCCATCCTGACTTTTCTCTTCCTCTCGGCGGCCATCAGCCTTGGCCCGCTCGCGCGGCTCTGGCGGCCGGCCACGCACTTCATCTACAACCGCCGCCACCTCGGCGTGACCACGTGGGGGCTGGCCGTCTTTCACGCGGCCTGCGTCATGCACTACGGCAATAGCTGGAAGCCTGCCAACCTCCTCGAGGTCCTGCCCGGCCAGAAGCTCCTGGGTGTCCCCTTCACACTCTTCGGGGTGGCCGCCCTGCTGATCCTGACCGTCATGGCCCTGACCTCCTGGGACTACTTCCTCCACGCCTGGGGCGCGCCGGGCTGGAAGCGACTGCACATGGCCGTCTACGTCGCCTACGGCTTCGTGGCAATCCACTTCCTCGCGCGGCTTCTCGGCGACCCTCCAGTGGCGCGGCGCCCCTTGGCCGCGTTCATCGTCGTGGCGGCCGTGGTGGCGGTTCTCCACGTGGCGGCCGCGATCAAGGAGGCCCGCGGTGATCGGCCAGCGCCCACGGCGGGCGACGGCCTCATCCTGCTCGGCACCTTCACGGAGCTGCCCGAAGGGCGCGCCACCACCGTCCACGCCAACGGCGAGCGCATCGCCATCGTGCGCAAGGACGGCGCCCTCTACGCCCTCTCCAATGTGTGCCCGCACCAGAATGGCCCGCTCGGCGAGGGTCTCGTGCGCGACGGCTATCTCGAGTGCCCCTGGCACGGATACCAGTTCGACCCAAAGACCGGTCTCGGCCCTCCCGGCTTTTCCGACTCCGTGCCCACCTATGAGCTGGTCACCAAGGGCAGACAGACGTATCTTCGGCCGAGAACGAGATGACGACGCGGAGCGAGCGGAAGCTCCGGCTCGTCTCCTAGCTCAATCAGCGCAACAGGTCCGACCGGTCATCGCCTGCCACCCTTCCCAGCTGATCAGGGGAATCATCGCGAGCCCAGCTACCGGATCGGCCCACCACCAGCCGAGCCATGCGTTGAGACCGAGCCCTGCCAGGAGAATCGCCGAGAGAAAGGCGCAGATCCGCGTCTGACGCGCTTCGGCCTCGAGCGCGCCACTGCCGAGCTGAGTGGCGATGCGACGCTTGTATCGGACGAGCAGAGGCATGACGATCAGCGAGAGCGCCGCAAGGACGAGACCGGGAACGGAGCGCTCGGGCAGCTCGCCTCTCGCAAGCACCTCGGCGGCATTGACGAGCACGTAGCCGGCCAAGAGCAGGAAGCAGGCCCCGATGACTCGCGTGGTGTATCGCTCCGAGGTCTCTCGTCGCGTCTCGTCGTGGTCGCGAAGTAGGCGCCACAGGGCGGCAACGCTGCTGACGACCTCGATGGCGGAATCGAAGCCAAACCCGACGAGGGCGACGCTCCCGGCCACGAACCCGGCTACGAGCGCCACGACGCACTCGACAGAATTCCAGCCGATCGTCAGGTACTGGAGCCGGCGGCCTGCCGTGACGCTATGGGCACGGGGAAGGGAGACCAGATCCTCCACGCCCGCAATTGTCTCATGCGTGCACGGGCTGAGCTCGGTCGGCGCGGCGACCGGGAGGCTGCCTCCCCGGAAAGTTGCAGGATGGGGGCCCGCTCCGGTATAAAGGGGGGCCACCGATGAGCACCTCAATCTTCCTTCTCTCGAAGCGGACGGCGGCCCGGGCCACCGTGCTCGTGCTGCTGGCCCTGCTGTCGCTCGCCCTGGGCGTGGAGGGTAGCCAGCCCGTCCACTCCCACGAGGACGGTGGGCTCGGTCTCTACAATGCCGAGTGTCCGCTGGCCGTCCTCGCCGCAGTCCATACAGCGGGCGCTCTGCCCACCGCGCCCGCGTCGGCCGGGATCGTCCTCATCGGCCTCGGCACGATTTTCGCCGCGTCACGCGACATCGCCAATCCGCTCACGAGCTCGGCATCTCCGCGCGCTCCGCCCCTCGCCTGACCCCCCTTCTGCTGATCTCGTAGTCGTCGGCCAGTACGCGGAGGTCTCTCCGCTCGCGGCCGCTCATTTTCGCCACTCTGGAGGAAAAGTCATGCGTCTACTCATTGCCGTCGCCCTCGTGGCGGGCTTGCTAGTGCCGGCCATACCCGTCCTCGCGCAAGACACAGAGGCGATCCGCCGGGATATGGAGCAGATGCGCAAACAGTTCGAGGCCATGCAGGATCAGTACCGCAAAGCCATGGAGACCATGGCCGACCGCCTCCAGCGCCTCGAGTCCCAGGGCCAGCAGACGGCGACCACGCCCGTGGCCGCCCCGCCCGTGACGGCGCAGCTGCCGCCCCCGACGCTGCCCGGAGGCAGTCCGCCCTCGCCCATGGATCTCATCCGACCGCGCCAGCCGTTCGCGCTCTACGAGCGGCGCGGCACGGGGCAGCTCCTCTTCGACATGGGCGTGACGGGCGATTTCATCGGGAATCTGACCCAGAGCAATGTCGAGAAGAACCAGGGCGGCAGTTTCTCGGGCCTGGAGAACCTCTTCTTTCCTCGTGAGGTCGAGCTGTCCTTCTTCGGCCAGATCGATCCCTATGCGCGCGCCGAGGTTCGCGTTGAAACCGGTCAGGACTCGCGCAACGGCGAGCTAACCGTAAATCTCGCCGAGGCGAACCTGACACTGATGACTCTGCCCTTCGGCACTCAGCTCAAGATGGGCCGCGTCCGCAATCGCTTTGGCCTCTTGAACGAGCTGCACTCCCACGATCGGCCTTTCATCGACGATCCCAACGTGCTCGTGCAGTTCTTCGGTCGCGAGGGGCTGCGCGAGAACGGCTTCGAAGCGACGTGGGTGCCCGCCCTACCCTTCTACCTGCAGCTCCTTGGTGGCGTCTTCAATGGCGAGAACGAGGTCGCTTTCGGCCGGAACACGCTCCGGCACCCGCTCGCGACAGGTCGCATCCGCACCTTCTTCGACCTTGGAGACTTCGGCGCCATCCAGCTCGGCTCGTCCATCGCCAACGGTGACACGCCGGAGCAGAAATCGAGCACCATCATCGGCTTTGACATGAAGTACAAGTACACGCCCACGGGATGGCAGCGCGCGCTCTTCACGGCCTACGGAGAGTACCTCGTCTCCCTCCGCGATGTTCTCGTGACGGACTCGGACGGGATCGACCAGACGCGACATCGCAATCGCCAGGGCTTCTATGTCGGCGCGGATGTGCGGCCCTTCGCCCACGGCGAGCTCTCGAAGTGGCTCCTCGGCTTCCGCTACGACTGGACCCAGTACCCGGTCAACCCGGGTCAGGAATGGGCCGCGGGTCCTTTCATCGCGTACTATCCCTCCGAGTTCCTGCGCTTCCGCCTGGGCTACAAGCACACCGAGCGCACGAACTGCTGCAGCTACCTCAACTTTGCGGATAACGGCGGGAGCGCCCGACGCGTGGACGAGATCTTCTTGCAGGCCACCTTCATCCTGGGTGCCCACCCGACGCATCCATTCTAGGAGTTGAAAGGAGCCATGCTCATGCGACGGATGACCCTGCTCGTGCTCGCGGCTCTCGCCGTTTGCGGTCCGCTCAGCGCCTCGCCCACTCTGGCCGCGGACAAGCTGAGGGTGGTGACGAGCATCACGGATCTCAAGGCTCTCACCGAGGCCGTGGGCGGCGACCTCGTGGAGGTCGACTCGCTGGCGCGGTCCACGCAGAACGCGCACGACCTGGAGGCCCGGCCCAGCCTCATGATCAAGGTCCGACGAGCCGATGCCATTGTCCTCAACGGGCTCGATCTCGACGACTGGGCGGATGTTGTCGCTCAGGGCGCCAACAACCCCAACGTGATCGTGGGAGCTCCGGGACGGATCGACGCCTCGCGGGGTCTTCTCGTGCTCGAAGTGCCCAGGTCGCGCATCGACCGGTCCATGGGCGATGTGCACCCGGCAGGTAATCCCCACTACACGCTCGACCCTGGTCTGGCCGCACAGGTGACCCAGAACATCCTCGAGGGCCTGGCCCGCCTTGCCCCGCAGAATCGCGCCACCTTCGAGCGGAATCGCCAGCAGTTCCTTGCCCGTCTCGAGGAAGCCATGGGACGATGGAACAAGCTCCTCGAGCCCTACAAGGGCGCCCCTGTCGTCGTGAACCACAACATGTGGCTCTATTTCCTGACACGGTTTGGGCTCGTCCAGGCCGGCAGCATCGAAGAGCGCCCGGGCATCCCGCCTACACCGAGCCACCTCGTCAAGCTCGTCAACCAGATGAAGCAGGAACGGATCAAGGTGATCGTCGTCGAACCGTGGGGCGATCTCAAGACTGTCCAGCGGGTGGCGCAGGAAGCGGGGGCGCAGGCAGCCGTGCTGGCCTCGAGCGTTGGTGCGCTCAAGGGCACGGACAGCTACATCAACTGGGTGGACTCGAATGTCAAAATGCTGGCTCAGGCCCTAAAATAGGGTCGTGGCCCACGACCTCCTCGCGTTGATGTGGGTGCCGTTCCTGATGTGCCTCGTGCTTACCGGCATCCACGCCTATCTCGGCCTTCACGTCATCGCGCGCGAGGTCGTCTTCGTGGACATCGCCCTCGCCCAGATCGCCTCGCTCGGGTCGACCGCAGCATTCCTCTGGAACTATGATCTGGACACATGGGGTTCCTACGGCTTCGGCCTGAGCTTCACGATCCTGGGCGCCCTCGTCTTTGCCCTCACGAGGAGCCGAGAGCGCCGTGTCTCCCAGGAGGCCATCATCGGGGTAGTCTATGCGGTCTCCTCCGCGGCCGCGGTCCTCGTCGCGGACCAAACGCCTCACGGCGCCGAGCATCTTCGCAGCATGCTGGTGGGCAGCATCCT
>QHSC01000302.1 GCA_003220345.1 Candidatus Rokuibacteriota bacterium
CGCGCCTGTTCGAGGAAGCACAGTCGAGACGTCGAGAGGCAGAGGAGGCCGAGGCTGCCGCGCGGGACAGTGAAGCGCGATACCGTGGTCTCATCGAGCATTCGATCCAGGGCATCTTCATCCATCAGGATTTCATCATCCGTTTGGCCAACCGCGCCTTTGCCCATATGTTTGGATACGACGACCCCGAAGAGCTCGTGGGCGAGGACCTTCGACGATTTGTTGCTCCCCGAGAAGCCGAACGCCTCCAGGCGTTCGCCGCGGCCCGGCTCCTGGGCGAGTCCGTACTATCGAGCTATCAGTTCGAGGGGCGCCGGCGGGACGGTCAAAGCGTATGGGTGGAAGTTCTGGGATCGCTCATTTCGTGGGGTGGCCAGCCGGCCCTCATGGGGACCTTGCTTGATGTCAGCGAGCACCGACGGACGGAGGCCGAGCTATGGCATAGCCAGGAGCGCTACGGCGCGATCATAGAGGGCTCGATCCAGGGCATCCTGGTGCAAGCCGATGGAGTGATCCGGTTCGTCAACTCGGCTCTCCTTCGGCTCCTGGGTTATGAGCGCGAGGAGGAATTGCTCGGCAAGCCAGCGACGAGGATCCGGTAGCCTCGCGCCTCGAGCACCTCTTGGGCGAGCCTTCTCAGCTCGGAGTCGTCCTCGATGAGCAGGATGGTCTCGCCACGCTCAGGGAGAGATGAGGGTGTGCGCGTATCCTCGGGCCTCACTTCTTCGTCGACCCATGGAAGATAGACACTGAACGTCGTCCCTTCCCCGCATGCAGTGGGAAGGCAGACCTGCGACGCTCGCCACCATGGTGGACATGACGGCCCATCGAGAGCTTGAAGAGCGATTCCGCCAGGCGCAGAAGATGGAAGCCATCGGCCAGCTAGCCGGCGGCATCGCCCACGACTTCAACAACCTTCTGACCGTGATCATCGGGCGCAGCCACCTCCTCTTGACGAGCGTCCCCCCTGAGCATGCGACCTATCGCAATCTCACACTGATCCACGATACGGCCCAGCGGGCCGCAGCTTTGACGACGCAACTCCTGGCATTCGGCCGCCGCCAACTCTTGCAGCCCAAGGTGCTGATTCTCAATGAGATCGTGCAGGGGCTGGAGAGCCTCTTGCGACGGCTCATCGGGGAAGATATTCGCTTGACGACTCGGCTGGATCCCTTTCCTGGGCGCATCAAGGCCGATCCCAGCCAACTCGAGCAGGTGATTGTGAACCTGGTTGTCAATGCGCGCGATGCCATGCCGGCAGGAGGCCCGCTCACCATTTTGACGACGATTGCCGAGCTCGCCGAAACAGATATCCTCGCCCTCCCGGGCATTCGTCCGGGAACTTATGTGATGCTGGCGGTCACCGATTCTGGAACGGGCATGGATGAGGCGACCCGGCTTCGGATCTTCGAGCCCTTTTTCACAACGAAGGAGGCCGGGAAGGGCACCGGATTGGGGCTGTCCACAGTCTGGGGCATCGTGCATCAAAGTGGCGGTGCTATCCAAGTACAGAGTCGGGTCGGGGAAGGGACGACGTTCAGTGTCTATCTTCCATGGGTCGACGAAGAAGTGAGGCCCGAGGATACGCGCACACCCTCATCTCTCCCTGAGCGTGGCGAGACCATCCTGCTCATCGAGGACGACTCCGAGCTGAGAAGGCTCGCCCAAGAGGTGCTCGAGGCGCGAGGCTACCGGATCCTCGTCGCTGGCTTGCCGAGCGAGGCACTGGAGATCGCGGCCGCGCATTCAGGGCCGATTCATCTGCTGCTCACCGATGTCGTCATGCCGGGAGCCAGCGGTCGTCAGATCGCCGATCGTCTTTCCGTGACGCGGCCAGAGATGAAGGTGCTCTATATGTCTGGGTACATGGAGGACACGGTCCTGCGTCACGGGATTTCGGAGCAGGAGCTCGCGTTTCTTCCCAAGCCTTTCGCGCCGGATACGCTCGCGCGGAAGGTACGCGAAGTGCTGGACGGCTAAGCCGCTGCGTGGAAACGGCGCCCTTGAGTAGCGCCCTTTGGGCGTCGCTCGGACGACATCCTCGCGGAGATCGGGAATGCCCCCGGCCCCACCCGGCGCCGCTCGCTGATTGACCGCCAAAAGAGCGCGCGAGCCCATGCGCCGCGAGCCCGTCGACGGAGGGTGAGGGCGGGGCTGGGGGGCACCCTCCCCAGACCCGTATCTTCTGCGCGTTGCCGAAGCCAGCGACCTGAGTCTCGTGGCCCCTTACGAGAGGCGACAGCGGGTTGCGAGTCAGCGTGGTCTGGGGAGGGTGCCCCCCAGTCCCGCCCGTGTCATCGACGCGATGGCGCTGGCGGGATTGCGCGGACAGGCGGGTTGAGGCAAGATGCCGGCCAGCCATCGAGTTGCGTCAGAGGCGACGCCAGGAGCAGACCTCGAGTGCCCGACCAACGGAGGAGCACCCCATGACGACTCGCCGAACCTGGATGATCGCCGCGCTGATCCTGGCCATCGCGCTCGTCTCCGGCGCGGGCGCCGCCCCGCCCAAGGACGCCATCGTGATCGGCCTTCTCGCCGAGCCCGTGACCATGGACCCGCCGCAGATCACCGATCTCAACTCGGCGCGGGTGACCAAGCGCATCTTCGAGGGGCTCGTGGCCCAGGAGCTGGGCTCCTACAAGCTCGTGCCCGGCCTCGCGCGCTCCTGGGAGATCTCCAAGGACGGCTTGATCTACACGTTCAACCTCCGGGCGAACGTGACCTTCCACGACGGCACCCCGTTCAACGCCGAGGCCGTGAAGTTCTGCTTCGAGCGCCAGCTCAACGAGCAGGGGCCGTACTACAAGACGGGGACGTATCCCTACGTCAAGGGCTTCCTCGGCAACGTGCAGGGGGTCGAGGTCGTCAACCCCCTCACCGTGCAGATCAAGCTCAAGGCGCCGCTCACGCCGTTTCTCCAGTACCTCGCGCACCAGTCGCTCTTCATCTACAGCCCCGAGGCGCTCAAGAAGCACGGCAAGGACATCGTCAAGAACCCCGTGGGCACGGGTCCCTTCAAGCTCGAGACGTGGGAGCCCGGGGTCAAGGTCGTCCTCGCGCGCAATGACCAGTACTGGGGCGGGGCGCCCAAGGTCCGCCAGGCCATCTACGTCCCCATCATCGAGGCCCAGGCCCGGCTCGCCGCCATCAAGACGGGTGAGATCGATCTGACCATGGACGTGCCCCCCGACAGCCTCGACAGCCTGCGCAAGGACCCGAACATCACCGTGGCCGAGTCGAACTCCTCGGCCGTGTGGTACATCGCGCTGAACACGCGCCATGCCGTCCTGAAGGACAAGCGCGTGCGCCAGGCCATGAACTACGCCATCAACAAGGAAGCGATCATTCGCGACATTCTCAAGGGGACGGCCATCGTGTCCTCGGGGCCGATGTCGCCCGTCTACGGCCCCTTTCACGAGGAGAAGACCACGCGCTATCCGTACGACCCCGAGAAGGCCAAGGCGCTGCTCAAGGACGCGGGCTACGCGGGCGGCTTCGAGGTCGTCTTCCTCGTTCCCGAGTCGGGCTCGGGCATGCAGCAGCCCGTCGAGATGGGCACGGTCATCCAGGCGCAGCTCCAGGCCGTGGGCATCAAGGCCAAGATCCAGACCATGGAGTGGGGCGCGTACCTGAAGAAGTACCTCGACGGCCCGGACATGGCGGAGATGTCGTGGAATCCCTCCATCGGTGATCCCGACCACGTCACCTACATGCTCCTCTCCTCGGATCGGTTCCCGCCCGCCTTCAACGCGGGCTTCTATCAGAACGCCCGCGTCGACGAGCTCCTCCGCAAGGGGCGGGCCACGGTGGGAGACGGCGAGCGCGCGGCCATCTACAAAGAGGCCCAGCGCATCATCAGCGACGAGGCGCCGTGGATCTTCATCGACCACGGGCGGCAGATCATCATCCACCGGAAGCGCATGCAGGGCTTCAAGCTCCACCCGAACTTCGACCTCGTGCTGACGCAGGTGTGGCTGCAGTAGGGGGCGGCGGGCTTCCCGCCTACGCCCTCCGTCGCCTGCTCCTCGCCGTCCCCGTGCTGTTCGGGGTCTCGGTGCTGGTCTTCGCCGTCCTGCACCTGGCGCCGGGGGATCCCGCCGCCATCATGCTCGGCGCCCAGGCGACCAAGGAGGACGTCGTGCGCCTCCATCGCGACCTGGGCCTCGACCAGCCGCTCGTCGTCCAGTACGTGCGGTGGATGGGTCACGTCCTCCAGGGGGATCTCGGCCGCTCCATCCCGCTGGGCCGGGCCGTCCTCCCCGAGGTGCTCCTGCGCTTCAAGGCCACCCTGGTGCTCACGGCGGGCGCGCTCCTGATCGCGATCCTTCTGGGTCTTTCCGCGGGCATCGTGTCGGCGGTCAAGCAGTACACGTGGCTCGATCGCATCAGCATGGGGGTGGCCGTCACCGGCGTGAGCCTGCCCGTCTTCTGGACGGGGATCATGCTCATCATCCTGTTCGCGCTCCAGCTCCGCTGGTTCCCCTCGAGCGGGATGAGCTCGCCCTATGGCAGCGGCGTGGCCGACGTGCTGTGGCATCTCGTCCTGCCTGCGGTGACGCTCGGCACCGCCTCGGCCGCCGCCCTCGCGCGTCTCACGCGCTCCAGCGTGCTCGAGATCATCCGGCAGGACTATGTCCGCTCGGCGCGCGCCAAGGGTCTGGCCGAGCGCGCCGTCATCGCGCGGCACGTGCTCAAGAACGCGATCAATCCCATCATCACGGTGCTGGGGCTGCAGGTGGGCTTTCTCCTGGGCGGGGCCATCCTGACGGAGACGGTCTTCTCCTGGCCGGGGCTCGGCTCCATGATGGTGCGGGCCATCCAGGCGCGCGACTACCCGCTCGTCCAGGGCGGCGTGCTCCTCATCGCCACGACCTTCGTGCTCGTCAACCTCGTGGTCGATCTCCTCTACGCCGTCTTCGATCCGCGCATCCGCTATGACTGATCTCGTCCGCATGTTCCGCAAGAGCAGCTCGGCCCTCTTCGGCCTGGGGCTCGTGGCCGTCATGGCCGTGCTCGCGGTGCTCGCGCCGTGGATCGCCCCGCGCGACCCCGATGTCATCGACACCGCGCGGCGTCTCTCGCCCATCCTGACGGCCGGGCATCCGCTCGGCACCGATGAGTTCGGGCGCGATCTCTTGAGCCGGCTCCTCTTCGGCGCGCGCATCTCCCTGGTGGTGGGACTGACCGCGACGGCCCTGGCCGCGCTCGTGGGCTCGCTCTGCGGGCTCCTCGCCGGCTTCATCGGGCGCTGGGTCGACCAGCTCATCATGCGCTCCATCGACACGCTGCTCGCCTTCCCGTACTTTCTCCTCGCCGTGGCCATCATCGCCGCCCTCGGGCCCGGCCTCGTCAACGGCATGGTCGCGGTCGCCGTCGTGAACATTCCGTTCTACGGGCGCATCGTGCGGGCCACCGTGCTCTCCGTGAAGCAGACGGACTACGTCGAGAGCGCGCGGGCCCTCGGGATCTCCGAGCTGCGTCTCGCCCTCACCCACGTCCTGCGCAACTGCCTCGCCCCCCTCATCGTGGCCATCACCCTCAACGTGGGCGGGATGATCACCGCCCTGGCCGGGCTGTCCTTTCTCGGCCTGGGCGTCCAGCCGCCGACTTCCGACTGGGGGAGCATGCTGTCGGCGAGCCGCCAGTATCTCAACGTCGCGCCGCACGTGGCGGCGCTGCCGGGCATGGCCATCTTCCTCACCGTGCTTGGCTTTAATCTCCTGGGCGACGGGTTGCGCGACGCGCTCGACCCCCGCCTCCGCTGAGGTGACCATGCCCGAGACACCGAATCCCGAGGTGGTGACGCTCTTCGCGCTCGTCGCGAATCGATATGGCGACCGGATGACCACGGAGCAGCTCGACGAGATCAAGAAGATGGTGGAGGGCCAGGTCGAGGCGGCGCGCGCGCTCCGCGCGGTCCGGCTCAACAACGCCGACGAGCCCTTCCAGGCCTTCACGGCGTATCGCGGTGAACCGTGAGCTCGGAGCTGCTCTTCAAGCCCGTGCGCGAGCTGGCCGCCCTCGTGCGCGCGCGCCAGCTCTCGCCCGTGGCGCTGACCGAGCTCTACCTCGATCGGCTCGAGCGCCTGGGCCCGAAGTACAACGCCGTGGTCACCATCACCCGCGAGCGCGCGCTGAGCCAGGCGCGGCGTGCCGAGGGGGAGATTGCGGCCGGGCGGTACCGGGGCGCGCTTCACGGCATTCCCTATGGCGCCAAGGATCTCCTGGCCACCGCGGGCACGCCCACGACGTGGGGCGCCGCGCCGTATCGCGAGCAGCGGTTCGACTTCGACGCCACCGTGATCGGCAAGCTCGAAGACGCGGGCGCCGTCCTCTGCGCCAAGCTCGCCATGATCGAGCTGGCGGGGGGCATGGGCTATCGTCAGCCGACGGCATCGTTCACGGGACCTTGCATCAACCCGTGGGACACGGATGCCTGGACGGGCGGCTCGTCCAGCGGGTCGGGAGCGGCAGTGGCCGCAGGACTGGTGCCCTTTGCCATCGGCTCGGAGACCTGGGGCTCCATTCTCTCCCCGGCGGGTTATTGCGGTCTCGCGGGGCTGCGTCCCACGTACGGCCGGGTCAGCCGCCATGGGGCCATGGCATTGTGCTGGACGCTCGACAAGCTGGGGCCGCTCGCCCTCACCGCGGATGATTGCGGGCTCGTCCTCGAGGCGATCGCGGGCGCCGACTCCGCCGACCCCACGGCGAGCGAGCGCCCCTATCGCTACGAGATGGCCGATCGCCGGGGATTTCGCTTCGGCGTGATTCCGGACGTCACCGACGGCTGCGAGGAGGCGGTCGTCGCGAACTTCCGCCGCTCCCTCGACGAGCTCGCGAAGATCGGGACGGTGGAGGAGGTGACGCTGCCCGATCTGCCCTACGAGCAGATCACGCGCACCATTCTCCAGGTCGAGGCCGTCAGCGCCTTCGAGGACCTGATCGAGAGCGGCGGCATCGCGGAGCTGACCGCTCCCGAGGATCGCTTCACCCCCTACGCGCGCGAGGCCATCCTCGCCCACGACTACCTCAAGGCCGTGCGGCTGCGCGGGGTGATGGCGCGCGAGATCGACCGCGTCATCAGCCGGTACGACGCGCTGGTAGCCCCGGGCCGGATCAACGAGGCGCCCCGGCTGGGCCAGGAGTTCAGGAGCGCGATCCGCGCCACCGCGAAGGACGTCATGGGCGCCGTCGGCAATGGGGCG
>QHSC01000033.1 GCA_003220345.1 Candidatus Rokuibacteriota bacterium
TGGCCATGGGTCACTCCCTCTCCATGATCAGGGTGGCGCTGCCGTGCCGCGTGCCGAGGGAGCCGCCCGTGCCGTGGGCGAGCGCCACGTCGCAGTTCTTCACCTGCACCTTGGGGTGCGCCTCCCCGCGGAGCTGGCGCACCGCCTCCACCACCTTGGTGAGCCCCCCGCGGTTGGCGGGATGGTTGTTGCACAGCCCGCCGCCGTCGGTGTTGAAGGGCAGCTTGCCCGTGCCCGAGATGAGATTGCCGTCGGCCACGAGCTTGCCCCCCTGCCCTTTCGCGCTGAACCCCAGATCCTCCAGCGTGATGAGCACGGTGATGGTGAAGCTGTCGTAGATCGACACGTACTTGATGTCGGCGGGCGTGACGCCGGCTTCCGCGAAGGCCGCGGGGCCCGACCACACGGCGCCCGTGTACGTCAGGTCCACCTGACCGCCCATCTGGTGCTTCGGCGCCTCTCCCGCTCCGATCACCCTGACGCGGGGGCGCTTGAGGCTCTTGGCGATCTCCGGCTTCACGACCACGATGGCGCCCCCGCCGTCGCTGATGACGCAGCAATCGAGCCGGTGGAGCGGATCGGAGATCATCGGCGAGCTCACGACGTCCTCGACGGTGACGACCTCGCGGAGCATCGCGTGGGGATTGTGCTGGGCATGGTGCGAGGCGGCGACCTTGATCCAGGCGAGCTGGGCGCTCGTGGTCCCGAACTCGTGCATGTGCCGCATGGCGGCCATGGCGTATTGATTCACCACCGTCGGCCCGAACGGGTACTCGAAGGCCGCGTCGGGAGAGGCGCCGTAGTTTCGCGGCGCCGTGCCCGTGGCCATGCCTTCGGCCCGCGGCCGGCCGGCCAGGGTGATGAGCGCCACGTTGCACTTCCCGGCGACGATGGCCTCCGCGGCGTGGGCCACATGAATGACGTAGGAGGAGCCGCCCGTCTCCGTCGTATCCATGTGGCGAAGCTTGAGCCCCATGTAGTCGACCATGGAGAGCCCGCCCAGGCCCGGCGCGTCGCCCGCGCAGAAGTAGCCGTCCACGTCGTCCCGGGTGAGTCCCGCGTCTTCCAGCGCTCCGCGGGCGGACTCGGCGTGGAGCTGAGCCAGCGACTTGTCGTCGGCTTTACGCGTGGGATGCTCGTAGATCCCTCCGATGTAGGCCTTGCCCTTGATGGTCATGCGCGTCTCATCCTTTGAGAGCCTCCGGATTCACCACGTTGATCGGCTTGGCACAGGTGCGGCGTGCACCCCGACACCATACACCGAGGCACAATCCTGGGGCGGCCGCAGCGTCCCGTCAAGCGCGGCCATCCTCGGACCACCCCCGGAGCTTCCACCCGATTCACCGGCGCGCCCCGTATACCGTCATGACACCGGCTGCAGGGATCGGCGTGGAACAGGGAACGATTCATCACGGGAAAGGCCTGGCGTTCATGAGCTCGAAGTCGACGGGGGGTTCAAAATCATCGGCGCGACTTCCGTCCGCATTCAACCGCCTGGCCTGGTCGAATCTGGCCGCGCAATCGGCCGAGCAGGTTGGCCTGGCCGCCGCGCCCCTGGTGGCCGTGCTCGCCCTGAGCGTGGGGGCCGGAGAGACAGGCATGCTCCAGACCGCGCAGACCTTGCCTTTCCTGCTCCTGTCCATTCCCGCCGGCCTGCTCGCGGATCGGATGCCCCGACGCCGCCTCATGGCCTGCGCCGAAGCGCTGCGGGCGCTGTCCCTGGTCGGCATCCTTGCGTGCGCAGGCGCGGGTTGGCTGACATGGCCGTTGCTCGCAGTGCTCGGCTTCGTCGGCGCGTGCGGCACGGTCGCCTACACAGTCTCCGCCCCCGCCCTCGTCCCGACGCTGGTGCCGCCGGAGTGCCTGGCCGCGGCCAATGGGCGCATCGAGCTGGCGCGCACGGTTGCCTTTGCCGGCGGCCCCGCGCTGGCCGGCGCGCTCGTCGGCTGGACGGGCGCCACGCCGGCATTCGGCCTGGCCGCGGCTCTGTCGATCTGCGCCGTCTTTCTTCTCGCCCGTCTGCGGGAGCCGGCGCGCCCGGCGCGGCCACCTCGTCACCCCCTGGCTGACCTCCGCGAGGGCGCCAGGTTCGTGTTCGGGCACTCGCTCCTCCTGCCGATCTTCCTGACGCAGCTCATCTTCAACACGGCATTCTTCGTGCTCCAGGCGGTGTACGTGCCCTACGCCGTCCACCGGCTCGGCTTCTCCGCCTCCGGCGTCGGCGCCACCCTCGCCACCTACGGCGTCGGCATGATCGTCGGCGCCCTCCTGGCCGCCCGGATCACCCGCATGGTGGCCCTCGGCACGGTCATCGCGCTCGGACCCATCGCCGGGCTTGCCGCCGCCATCGTGATGACGCTGACCCTCTGGGTGCCCTCGATCCTGCTGGCCGGGTTCAGCTTCTTCTTGATGGGTGCGGGCCCCGTCATCTGGGTGATCAGCACGGCGACGCTTCGCCAGACGGTGACCCCGAGTGACCTGATGGGGCGCGCCTCGGCCATCAATATCATGGCCTACGGATCCCGGCCCATCGGGTCCGCGATCGGGGCGGTGATCGGGGGACTCTACGGGGCCGAGACCTGCCTCATCGTGGCGGCCGTGGGCTTTCTCGCCCAGGCCCTGGTGATCGTGACATCGCCGGTGCTTCACCTTCACCGACAGCCGGAGATGGTGGGGCGGCCATCACCGGCGCCATCACCATCCTGAGCATGAGCGACATCCTGTGGATCGGCCTCGGAGGGGCCGGGCTGGCCTTCTTTCTGGGCCTCTTGAACGCGCGAGATCGGCGCCGCGACCGTATCGTCGCCGCCGTCATGGGCGCGTGTGCGACACCGGGGCTCCGCGGCTTGGTCGCCGTTCGCGTCCGCGCTCCCTTCCTGTCGCGTCGCACGGCCGTGGTCCTCGACATGTCGGCGTGCGGGGAGGATGAGATTTGGCAGGCGATGCGTCGACTGTCCCACGTGCTACCGCCCAACGTCGCCGTGATCATCGACACGCCGCTGGACCAAACCCTACCCGTCATCGTCACGCTCCGGCGGTCGCTGCAAACCCAGGAGGCAGCGCGATGAGACCGGCCCCGGAGCGAAGACTCGGGCGCGGACCTAGGCCAGCTCAGGGCAGCAAAGCCTTGCCCTCGGCGCCGGGAAGGGCGAGGCCGGCGCGGCTCGCCAGCGTGGGCGCGACATCGCGCATGTCGATGAGGCCGAGGGAGCGGCCCGCGGGCACGCCGGGACCGAGGAGGAAGAAGGCCGCGCGGAGATCGGGAAGATCCGGCAGGTGGCCGTGGGTGCCGCCGACGCCGGCGGCGCGTTTGGACAGCACGGGCCCGGTCAGGCTCGATGCCATCTCCCAGCCCGGCTTGAGCCCGACGAGAAACGACGCCGGCGGGAAGCCGCCGCGCCGATGGAGCCCATCGGCGTCCAGCACGCGATCGATGCCGTTCGCGGGGTCGGCGGCAAGCTTCTCGAGCAAGAGACGCACCTGCGACTGGGCGGCCGCGTCCGTCGGCTGCTTCAGCACGATGGCGGCGGCCCCGCCGCTCGTCCACGGCATCGCCGTCCAGTCGGTGATCCGGCCGCGGTCTCCGACGGTGAAGAGCCCCGCCGCGCGAAAGGCGGCGAAGAGATTCAGCTGCATGTCCGTCCGGGCGAATCCATGATCCGACACGATGGCGACGTGGGCACGGCCCGGGGCGAGACGCTCGGCGGCCGCCCGCAGGCCGCCGATCACGGTATCCAGGCGCTCGAGAACGGCCAGGACCTCGGGACTGAACGGGCCGGTCTGGTGCTGGACGTGATCGAGCTCGATGACGTGGAGGAGAAGCAGCCTGGGTCGCTTCTTCTCGAGGATCCGCTCGGCGAAGCGCCCGCGGAGCTCGTCGGCCTCGACGCCGAACCCCCGGGGATATGGGCCTAGCTCCGCCTCGAGCTCCGCAAGCAGGCCCGGCGTAGCGCTGGCGCGGAGCAGCTTGCTGTCATCGGGCGTTCCCGCCCGCCAGAATTCCGGAATGTTCCAGGTGACACGCGCGCCGACGGTGGCCGGCCACTGGACACTGGCGGTGGTCCAGCCGGCCCGCGCCGCGGCGTCCCAGAGCGTGGGTACGCGGATATCCTCGGCGTACCAGTACCAGCCGCTCTGGTTTTCCCGGAGAGGATCGAAGGTGAGATTGCCGAAGATTCCGTGCTTGGCCGGCGAGACACCTGTGACGAGGGTGGTATGGCTGGGATAAGTCACGGTGGGGATGACGCCCTCGACACCTTCGGCGAAGCTGCCTTCCTTCAGGAAGCGGCGCATGTGCGGCACCTTCGCGCCCCGGGCGTCCGCCGCGGTGATGTAGTCCGGCCGGAGACCGTCCACGGACACCATCACGAGGAGCGACGGTTCCCCCTGCCCCGCCGCCATGCCCCCGAGGGCGAGCGCACACGCCAGGGCGGCGAGCGCGGCGAGCAGCATGGCCGGCCGGGCTCGGCGGATCATCGGGTGTTCCCGACGGATCGTTGTCGCTCGCCCTTCATCGCCCGCACGCAGCGCTCGAGATGATGGTGCATCTCCCGGCTCGAGCAATGGTGCCGGGGCCCGTGGCCGGGCAGCACCCAGTCGAAGCGGTAGGCGAGCAGCTTCTCCACCGACCGGGTCTGCTCGGCCCAGGAATACCAGCAGACATCACGGTAGGCGGTCAGGCTGTGCTCCTCCGGAGACCAGGCGAGATGGTCCCCCGTGAAGAGCATCCTGCCCGCGTACAGGAGCACCTGGTGGCCCTTCGTGTGACCCGGGGTCGGGATCACGAGGAGATCGTCGGCGAGGCGTGCCGGCTCCTCACCCTCGAGGCGGCGCTCGATGGGAAAGCGGGCGTCGTCGCCGTGCATCACGCGATCGCACCCGAAGTGACGCCGGAACTTCGCGTGGTCCCCCACGTCATCGACGTGCGTGAGGAACATGAGACGCACGCCCCCCATCTCCTCGATGCGCCGCACGAGATGGCGGGCGAACCGCGGCGCGTCCACGAGGACATTGCCGTGCGGACGGACGATGAGATAGCTCGAGCCGCCGTAGGTGCTCTCCGCGGCGAAGCCGCAGAAATGCACGTTGCCGTCGACGCGCTCCGGGTACGCGGCGATCGCCTCGGACAGGTCGCGCTTTCCCAGGGCGCCGATGGAGCCGGTGGGACACGCGACCATGGCCTTGTCGGCCCGCCGTAGCGCCTCGGCGGTGGCGGGCTGGCGGAACACGATCGAGTGCTCGCCCCGCGCGCGGAACGTTGCCGGCGCGATCTGGCGGCACTGATCGCAGTCTATGCAGGTCGAGTCGACGTAGAACTCGCCCGCCACGTTGCCGGGCAGCCGCTTCTTCACGCTGGCCATAAGCTCATGGTACCGCCTACGAATGCGCTATGCTGACGCAGGGTCGGCGGCCTCATCGGGCGCGAGGCTCGCCAAAGGAGGAATGGTCGGTGGCCTTCGGGATTTACCTCATCGGGTACTGCATCCTGATCATTGGCCTGGCCATCGGCGCTCACTTGCTCCATGTGCCCCCGAAATGGATCGGGGTGGGCATCCTCTGTCTGGTCGGTATCGGTATCGCCCGCGGCGTGACCAAGACGAGAGAGAAAGACCCCACATCGAGGGGATAGCGCGGCCCTGAGCTTCAGTCCCCCGCCGTGACCCGGCGCAAGGCCGGCAGCAGCTCGTCGCTGATCATGCGCATGCTGGCCAGGGCGGGAGCGACCGGCATACCACTCCAGTACGTGCGGAAGAAGAGAAAGTTGGCGCCCGCCTGCTCCCAGCACGGGCGGAGCTGCTCGTAGCATTCCTCGGGACTTCCCAGCACGAACCGGTCGCGGAGGAGAGCTTCGAACGATTGGTCGAACGTCTCCCCACCCGGCATGACCTTGTCCTGTCCCCAGGACGCATAGGTGCGGTACTTGTTGGCGAGAGAGGGGCCGGCCATCTCCAGCGCGGTACGGGTGTCCTTGGCGCAGAAGATCTCCTTGATCATCGGAAGGACCCGCGGGAACGGCTTGCCCACCCGCGTCAGCTCGGCCCGGTACAGCTCCATCTGGCGCGTGATGGTGGTCATGGTCGCGTGCGGATTCACGAACCACGTGTCCCCGATGCGGGCGGCGCGCCGGATGGCGTTGTCGTTGTTGGCGGCCACCCAGATGGGGGGATGCGGATGCTGGACGGGCCGACACGTCAGGGTGACGTTCGAGAGCGTGCACACGTCGTTGTCCACCGTCACCTTGTCCTCAGTCCACAGCCGCTTCACCACCTCCAGGCACTGCTCGAAACGCCGCACGCGCTGCCCGCGTGGCACCTTGAAGGCGTCGAACTCCACGTCCCGGTAGCCCAGCCCCACGCCGAAGACAAAGTTCCCCTGCCAGATGACGTCGAGCGAGGCCATGCATTCCGCCACTTCCACGGGGTTGTGCAGCCCGATGAGGAGGACCCCGGCCACGCCCGTCATGTGACCCGCATCCGCGGCCAGGCGCGCCAGGTAGGGAATGAGCTGGAGCTGGCTCATGCCTTCGCTCAGGTAGTGCTGACCGGTGGCGACGGCGTCCCAGCCGCGATCCCGCGCGAGGCGGGTCATGAGGCACTGGTTCTCGAGGGCGGAGACCATGTCGCTCCCCACCGGGTTCTGGTTGGTCAGGAAGATCCCGATCTTCATGACAGCTCCTTTCGAAGACCACTCCTCACCCTACCCTCCCCTGAGGGGAGAGGGATGTTCAGATGTCAGCGCCAGAGCTGCTGGGAAGCGAGGCGGGCCCCTTCCGTCATCGACTTGAACTTGGCCCACGCGATCTCGGGCTCGACCAGGAGCGCCGAGCGCCCGAAGGTCGCGAAGCCGCAGTCGGTGCCGGCGATCACGCGCTCCCGCCCCACCACCTCGGCATAGCGCACGAGCCGCTGGGCGACCAGCTCCGGGTGCTCGATGAAGTTGGTGGTGGAGTCGAGCACGCCGGGGATGATGACCTTCTCCTCGGGCAGGCGCACCTCCCGGAACACGACCCATTCGTGCTCGTGACGTGGATTGGCGCCTTCCAGCGAGAGGGCCCGCGGCCGCGCCTTGAGGACGACGTGGATGATCTCCCGCAGCGGGATGTCCCGGTGGTGCGGTCCCTCGTAGTTGCCCCAGCAGAGGTGTAGCCGCATCCGGTCCGGCGGGATGTCGCGGAGGGCGTGGTTGAGCGCCTCCACGTTGGCCTCGGCGATCTTCACGAACTCCGCGTTGCTGAGGCTCGGGAAGGCGAGGTGGCGCCCCATGGCGAGATCCGGGCAGTCGACCTGGAGGACGAAGCCCGCGCGGTGGATGGCGTCGTACTCCTCCTTCATGACGTCGACGAGACGCGCGAGATAGGCCTCCCGGCTCGGATAGTATTCATTGCGGAGAAAGTGGGCAATCACTCCGGGCGAGGCGGCCGTCATGAACGCTTCCGTGGGCCGGACACTGTCGAGGGCCGCGCGCAGGTTGGCCACGTCCTTCTGGACCGCCCCTCGGTCCTGCCACTCGATGGGGCCATCGCAGGCGGGACGGGACACCGCCGAGCGCCGCTCTGCGCGGGCGGCCGCCTCCGGAAAATCGGCCCAGTCGGCCCGGCTCGCCGCGGCGCTCGTTCCTCCGAAACCCGTGAGGCGATGCCGCACGTACGTCGAGTAGCCGACCTTGCCTTGCTCGCCGTCGTTCACGATGTCCACGCCGGCGTCCACCTGCTGGCGGACGATGTCGGCGACGGCACGGCGCACCCGGCCGTCGAAGGCAGCGGCGTCGAGGGCGCTCCCCGCGTCCATCGACTCCAGCATGGCCGTGAGGTCGGGAGGCCGCGGCAGGCTGCCCGTATGCGTCGTGAGGATGCGCTCGGTGCTGCGCTTCACGGCTCGAGACCGCTCGCCGTTCCGATGGCGGTCGTCTGGCCGCCCTGGTTCACGCACCAGACCTCCACGGTGACGCGCGTGCCACCGTTCTCCGGCTGCCTGTCCTTGACCACGCCGTGGACGGTGAGCCGGTCTCCGGCGTAGACCGGCTTGACGAAGGCCATCGAGATGGTGCCGCCCTTGACGAAGCCGGCGCCGAGGAAGCGCGTCATCATCTCCGAGACGTAGGCCGTGGACATCATGCCCTGGGCGAGCGGCGCGCGGAATCCCTTGGCCCGGGCCCAGCTCTCATCCGTGTGGATGGAGCGCGCCCGCACCACGGAGTAGGCGTCGATCTTGCGCTGGGAGATCTCCTTCACGAGGGACGGCAGGGTCTGGGTCATGGTCGCCATGGGAGTCGCCTCTCAGTCGCGAAAGAGCATCTGGGTGAACCGGCCGCGCACGAGCGTCGTGCCGTTCTCGTCTTCGGTCACGAACTCCGTGACCATGTACGGCTTGCCGCGGCGCTCGTACTTGTCCACGACCTTGCCGCGCGAGCGCGTGCGCACGCCGGGCCGGATCGGCTCCAGGAACTCGAAGTCCATCTTCGCGTGCAGTCCCGCGTGCACGATGTAGCGGCCGTGGCGCATCCGCAGCGCCTGGTTCCCGAGCAGGGTGGGGTGCGCGATGGGGCCGCCGAAGGGCGAGTCCTCGAGGAACCAGGGATGGTGATCGTCCACCGCGAAGGCGTACGTCTCCACGTCTTCGGGGAGCACGAGCTGCTCGTCGGAGACGAACTCCTCGCCGACCTCGAGCGCCTCGTAGGTGAGCTTCTTGAACTGGATCATCGTGGCCCTCCACTTCGGGTGCGGGGAGCAGGTTGGACGTCGGCCTCGAACGGATAGAGGGGCCGGCGGCGGTTCCGGTAGGTGAAGCGCTGGAGGTCCGAGCTGGTGACGCCCTCGCCGTCGCACAGCACGATGTGCCGCGCGATCGGCTCGAAGCCGGCGCGGAAGTGCTGGCGCGACTTGATGAGGACGTAGCGCTTGCGGCGCGGGTCGATGCCGCAGTGGGTGAACACGCCGAGGTCGAAGGGCTCGCTGCGTCGCTCCGAGACAACGATCTCCATGGCCCCGGTGTCGAGCACGGCGGTCCGGCCCATGCGGACGCGCGTGCCCGTGGCCATGGGTCCCGTGACCACGAACTCGCCCTCGGTGATGCGCGCCACCTTGCCCGTGACACTGAGGGGCTTGCCCGTGAGATTGACCTGCGGCATGTCCACCTTGCCGCCCAGCGACAGCGTGACGCTGGCCGCGGTCCCCGCGGCGAGAATGCGGGCGATGCTGGGCGGATCGCAGATCGGTCCCGCCACCACGTCCTCGAGCCCTTGGCGCGTCACCTCCTCGATCACGCTCATCACGTCCTGCGTCCCGCCCGAGGCGGTGTTGTCGCCGTGGTCCACGAGGAGGATGGGCCCTTCCCCCAGCGACCGCGCGTGGGCGATCTGGCTCGACAGCGGCTCGCCCCGGTAGAGGAAGGAGTCGCGCCGCTCCCAGGCCAGACCCAGGAGCTGGTCGAGGAGGACCTTGCCGGGATCGCCCTGTCGGTCGCACACGATCACCGCCGAGCAGGAGAGATGCGGGATATCGGCGTGCGGAAAGCCGCCGAACACGGAGGCGTTCAGGACGGCGCCCGAGGACTCCGCGCCGATGGCCATGTCCATGACATCCTTCATGGGCTGGCGAGACGGGGCGTGCACGAGCGTGCTCGTCATCATGGGCAGCCATCCCCAGACCATGACGGGCTCGACCTCGCCGTTCATCGCCCGCACGAGCGTCCGGGCCGCCCGCTGGGCCGTCTCCCCCATGTCGATGTGTGGATAGGTCCGATAGCCGGCGAGGACGGTGGCGTGGTCGACCATGGGCGCCGTCATGTGGGCGTGGAAATCGAACCCGACGGCAAGGGGCAGGTGGGGCGCCACCGCGCGAATGCGGCGGAGGAGCTCGCCCTCGCCGTCGTCGACGTGCTCGGCGACCATGGCGCCGTGCAGCGCCAGGAAGGCCGCGTCGCAGCCGTTCCTGATCCCGCCCACGATGGCCTCGCACATGTCCTCGTAGGCCGCCCTCTCCACGTAGCCCGACGGATGCGCGCCGGCCGCGAGGGGTACCACGATCTCCGCGCCCGTCTCCTTGGCCACGTGCAGGAAGCCGCCCAGCTGGGTATTGGTGTCCTGGAACTCCTGGACGGCCGCGGGACCGGAGAGAGGGCGGAACGAGGCCAACGGCGTGGGGACGGGCGAAAACGTATTGGTCTCGTGCATCATCATCGCGACGAGAATCTTGCGGCGGGCCATGGGCCGTCCTCTCAGGTGTCCCGCATGGGCTACGCCGTCCGAGCATACCGCAGGCTAGGGAGCTGCGCTGTACCTCACCGCGGCCAGGACGAGGCCGGCGACTCCGAGACCGGCGAGGATCCAGAGCACGACCCGACGAAACGTGTCCGGCTCGGTGACGATGAAGCGCCGGTGCCCCAGCCAGATCCCGAGGGCGACGAAGGGAAGCGCGTAGAGCGCGAGCACCGCGGCCTGCGCGTCCAGCAAGCCGCTCGCCCTCGCGAGGAGCAGCGCAAAGACATCGGTGGCCACGAAGAACGCGATCAGAGACGCGCGGCCTCTCGCGGCGGCACCCGCCGACGAGAAATAGAAGATCACCGCGGGCGGACCGGCGAGGCCGGTCGATCCGTTGAGAAGCCCGGAGAGGCATCCCGCCGCGAAGGTGGCCGCGGGACCGGGCGTGGCGCGAAGGACGAATCCTTTCAGGAGAACGAGGGCGACCACGACGACCACGGCCGAGACGAGGGCGCGCATGAGGTTCTCCGGCGCGCGGGCGAGCACGGCGAGCCCGACCGGGGTGGCGACCGTGCAGCCGCCCACGATCCACACCAGCGAGCGCCAGTCCACGTCGCGCCAGACCGAGGGCAGGAGACCCACGGAGGCCGCGATCTCGAGGGCGAACATGGCCGGCACCACGTGGGCCGGCGGCAGGACGAGCGTGAGGGCGGAGACGGCGATCATCGACGAGCCAAAGCCGCTGAACCCTCGCACGACGAAGGCGGCCAGGATGCTGACGCCGACATAGCCCAGAAGAAGGGGCGGCCTCGCGAGCCAGGCCGAGGCCGCCTCCGCAAGGAGCGGCAGGACGGGCACCGCGCTACTTGGCGCGCGGCACCTCGAGCGCGGCAAGCTTCTCGATGATGGTCATGACCACGGTGGTGTCCTTGTCGGCCAGTCCGGCGGCCATGGCCGCCTGCTCGTAGCGCTGGGCCACGTTCGAGAAGCTCACGGGCACGTGCAGCTCCTTGGCGATGGTGTTGAAGGTCTCGAGGTCCTTGTTCATCAGGAAGACCTTGAAGCCGGGCTCGAAGTCGCGCGGGATGATGGCGCGCGGAATGCGGTCGAGCGCCTTGCTCCCTCCACTGCTCGCCTTCACCACGTCGTGGATGATCATGGGATCCAGGCCGGCCTTGAGCCCGAGGACCAGCCCTTCCATCATGGCCAGCGAGTTGACGCAGGCCATCATGTTGTTGATCGCCTTGACGGTGTTGCCGGCGCCCACGGGTCCCACGTGGAAGATGTTCGGGCCGATGGAGCGCAGGACGGGCTCGGCGCGCTTGAGGACTTCTCCGTCGCCCCCGACCATGACGGCGAGGGTGGCCGCGCGCGCGCCGGAGACGCCACCGCTCACCGGCGATTCCAGGAAGTGCACGCCGCGGTCGCGGGCGCGTGGCTCGATCTTGCGCGGCGTGGAGGGCAGCACGCTGCTCAGGTCGATCAGGATGGTCCCGGGCTTGGCGCACTCCACGAGGCCGCCCGCGTCGAGGTAGAGCGCCTCGACGTCAGGCGAGGCGGGCAGACACGTGAGCACGATCTCGGAGCCCTCGACCACCTCGCGCGCGGAGGCCGCCCGCTGAGCGCCGGCCTGGACGAGGTTCTCCATCGCCTTCGGAACCTTGTCGAAGACCTTCATCTTGAAGCCGTTCTTGAGGATGTTGGACGCCATGGGATTGCCCATGTTGCCGACACCGATGAATCCGACGGACACGGCCATGGTCAGCTCCTTTGCTCGGGGGCGGAAAGAAGATCGGCGCTTCCCTCTTCCTGAAACCGGCCAGAGTATAGCCCCCGACTTCCGCGAGGTCTACCACGCGCCCCGGGCCACGAAGCCGACGTCAGCGAGGGAGACTCGGGCCCGGCGGGGACGGCGGCGCTTCCGAGGTCGGCTCTGTCGTGGGAAGCGCAGCGGGGGGTGCGGGCGGTCGCGCGGGAGCAGCCGCGCGGTCCTCGCAGCCCCACGGGCGGCGAAGACCGAACATGAAGGCATTGCTGCCGCCGCTGCCCCAGCCGGAGAACCAGCCGGACTTCGCCGCGGGGCAGGATGGCCCGGCCGAGGCGCATCCGCCCGCCAGAAGCGCCAGCGCAATCGCAGCGCGAAATCTCAGCAACCGCCCTCCCCGACAACCCGGTCGCTCTTGGAGCGGACCGCGAGGTAAGATTGCGACCCTGACCAAGTATGGCATGGCCATGACCACCACCCCCGAGGACAAGGAGAGAGCGGGATGCCGGTGACACGCTTCGAGATCACGCTCCGGCGGCCCCTGGCCGGCGGCGCCGCGTTCGGCGACACGGGAGCCTACGAGGAGCTCAAGGGGCGGCTGCACTTCACCCTCGATCCCCTGCACCCGTCCAACACCCGCATCACCGACGTGGAGCTGGCCCCCCGGGACGAAGCGGGACGGGTGGCGTTCTCGTCCGAGGTCTCGCTGCTGGTGCCCGTGGATCGCTCGCGATGCCGCGGCGGCGTGCTCCTCGACGTGGTCAACCGGGGCAATACCATCGCCGTGCCGAACTTCAACCGCGCCACACGGCCGGCCTTCGCGCCGGGCGCGGATCCGAATCCGCCCATCGACACGGGCGACGGCTTCCTCATGCGACGCGGCTTCGTCGTCCTCTCCTGCGCCTGGCAGGGCGACCTCCCCGATCTGCCCGGCCTGCTGCGCCTCCACGGGCCGGACGCGCTCGACGCCGGCGGCCGGCCCATCAAGGGGCGCGTGTACACGCAGCTCCAGACTCACGTGCCCGCGGCGTCGCTGCTCCTGTCCGATCGTGGGCACCGGCCCTATCCCGCCGCCGACATCGAGGAGCGTGACGCGCAGCTCACCGTGCAGGACCAGCCGGACGCCGAGCCGGTGGTCATTGCGCGCGAGCGCTGGCGCTTCGCGCCTGATGCCGGTCACGTCACCCTCGACGGCGGATTCGCGAAAGGCCGGCTCTACCGGATCGCTTACACCGCGCTCGGGGCGCCCGTCATGGGACTCGGTCCCGCCGCCCTCCGCGAGGCGGCCTCGTGGATCAAGCACGGCACGACCGGCGACGGCCATCCGGCGCCCGGTCGCCTCCGCCACGTCTACGGCTATGGCCGATCACAGACGGGGCGGCTCCTCCGCACCTACGTCTACTACGACCTCAACCTCGACGAGCAGGGCCGCGAGGCGCTGGATGGCATCATCGCCAATGTGCCGGGCGGTCTGCGGGGCGAGTTCAACCAGCGCTTCGGCCAGAACTCGAAGGACCGCCCGCAGATGATGGCGCACCTCTTTCCCTTCACGGATGTGCCTCAGAAGGATCCGGAGACGGGCCAGACGGACGCGCTGCATCGCCGGCTCGACGCGCGGCGGAGCCCGCTCAAGATCATGTACACGAACACCTCCGCCGAATACCACCGCGCCGACGCCTCCCTGATCCACACGAGCGCTGACGGCATGAGCGACGTCGCGCACGGCCCGAACACGCGCATCTATCACTACGCGGGCACCGAGCACAGCCTCGGCGCGTGGCCGCCCACGAACTGGCAGATCGGCGCCGCCGATCCGACCGGCGCCATCGACCACTCCCAGAACCTGCGTGGCGTCGTCGACTATTCCCGGCTCCTGCGCGTGTGCCTGGTCAGCCTCGACCGCTGGGTGACCGACGGCGTGGAGCCGCCCCCGAGCATCCATCCGCGCCTGAGCGACGGCAGCGCGGTCGCTCCCGAAGACCTGGCCAAGGTCTTCGACGCCATCCCCAACGCGCACTACCCGCGCCACCATCCGCGGCCGCTGCGGCTGGACTTCGGGGCCTCCGGGGAGCTTCGGGAGACGCCCACCATTCCACCGCGCCGCGGTCGCCCGTATGGCTCGCGGGTGTCCGCGGTGGACGCCGATGGCAACGAGATCGGCGGTGTCGCGGTGCCCGAGCTCACGGTGCCGCTGGCCACACACACGGGCTGGAATCCCCGCCACCCGGAGATCGGCGGCGAGGAACAGCTGCTCGTCTTCGTCGGCTCCACCCTGTTCTTCCCGCGGACACGCGCAGAGCGCGAGGCCTCGGGCGATCCGCGGCTCTCCATCGAGGAGCGCTATCCCTCGCGGGAGACCTACCTCGAGCAGGTGCGACAGGCAGGGCGTGAGCTCTGCGCGCGCGGATATCTGCTCGAAGAGGACATCGAGCTCTCGGCGACGCTCGCCGCGCGAATGTGGGACTACCTGCGCGCGGGAGCCGCGGACGGCGCGAGGGCCCAGCCCCAGTCGTGAAGCCCATGGGGCGCGGTCGCTCAGCTCCGGGCGCCTGAGCGACCGGGCGCGTGGACGCGGCCCCGCCGAGCCCGGAGAACCCTTGAGCCCCCAGAGCGCCCTGCCTCTCTACACAGTGCTGCCGTTCGTCTTCATGCTGCTCACGATCGCAGTCCTTCCCCTCTGGATACCGCACTGGTGGGAGCGCAATCGCAACAAGCTCCTGGTCGCCTGCGTCCTGGGTCTGCCCGTTCTCGCGCTCTACGTGATGCGAAGGCCTGCCGCCCTGGTGGCCATGGGCGAGGAATATGTCTCGTTCATCGTTCTCCTCGCCGCCCTCTACGTCGTCTCGGGCGGCGTGCTCCTCCAGGGCGACCTGGTCGCCACGCCCCTGACCAACACGGGCTTCCTCGCCGTGGGCGCCGTGCTCGCTTCAGTGGTCGGGACCACGGGCGCGTCCATGCTCCTGATCCGGCCGCTGCTCCAGACGAACCGGGAGCGGGCACGCGTCAAGCACACCGTGATCTTCTTCATCTTCATCGTCTCGAACATCGGCGGCATGCTGACGCCGCTCGGCGATCCTCCTCTTTTCCTGGGGTACCTCCAGGGCGTCCCCTTCACGTGGACCTTCCGGTTGTGGCCGCCCTGGCTGCTGATGGTTGCGACGCTCCTGCTCCTGTACTTCGTCTGGGACTCGAGGCAGTACGCGCAGGAGCGCCCCGAGGCAATTCGTCGCGATCGAGCCCGAGTCGTGCCCCTGCGTGTGCGCGGCGGCCTCAACGCCCTCTGGCTGGTCGGCGTCGTCCTCGCCGTGGCCTTCCTGCGAGAGCCCGCGCGCGAGGTGGTCATGCTCGTCCTGATGGCGATCTCGCTCCGGTGGACGCCGCGCGACATCCGTCGGGCCAACGGCTTCACGACCTATCCCATCGTCGAGGTCGCCGTGCTCTTCTTCGGCATCTTCCTGACCATGATCCCCGCCCTCGAGCTGCTGCGCGCGCGAGGACACGAGCTGGGCGTGCGTCAGCCCTGGCAGTTCTTCTGGGCGACCGGCGCGCTGTCGTCGTTCCTCGACAACGCGCCGACCTATCTCGCCTTCCTGGCCCTCGGGCAGAGCCTGGGGCTCCCGGCCGACGTGGTCGGGGTGCCGCGGGCCATCCTCGCCGCCATCAGCGTGGGCGCCGTCGCCATGGGCGCCAACACCTATGTCGGCAATGCGCCCAACTTCATGGTCAAGTCGATCGCCGAGGAGGCGGGGATCAAGATGCCGAGCTTCTTCGGCTACATGCTCTACAGCGGGGTCGTCTTGCTTCCCCTCTTCGCCGCCATCACCTTTCTCTTCTTCTGAGGCTCCCGCCGCGTGCTCCTCCTCCTGAAGATCATCGTCGTCCCCGCGCTCATCATCTCGGTCACGCTGGCGGGGCGACGCTGGGGGCCACGCGTGGGGGGCGTCCTCGCCAGCCTTCCCCTCGTGGCCGGTCCGGTGCTCTTCTTTCTGGCCCAGGAGCAGGGCGAGGGCTTCGCCGCGGAGGCGGCCCGCGCCACCCTCGTGAGCCTGATCGCCGTCGCCGCTTCCGGTCTCGCCTATGCATGGGCGTCCCTGCGCGCTCCGTGGTGGGCGAGCCTGGCCGCGAGCTGGGGAAGTTTCGTTCTTCTCGTCCTGGCGCTGCACCGCATACCCTGGACGCCCCTGGCCGCCTTCGGCGCCACGCTCGCGAGCTTCATCCTCGCGCGAGCGCTCCTGCCCCAGACGGGCGAGGGTGCCGCGCCGGCCACGCGGAGCGCCTGGGACGTGCCCCTGCGCGTGATCTCCGCCGTTGCCCTCGTGCTGACCACGACGGGCCTCGCGCCGAGCCTCGGCCCCACCCTGAGCGGCGCCCTCACGCCCTTCCCCGTCGCGCTCGCCATCCTGATGGCCTTCACACACGTCCAGCAGGGCCCGCACACCACGATCCGGTTCCTGCGCGGATTCTTTCCCGGGATGTGGAGCTTCGCCGTGTTCTGCCTGGTGACGACGCTTGGCCTCGTCGCGCTCGGCAAGTGGGTCGGCTTCGCGCTCGCCTTCGCTTCGGTGATTCCCATTCAGACGGCCGTGCTCTGGTGGGGCGCTCGGGCTCCATGATCAAGCGCGAGCCCGGCGACCTCCGCCAGACCATCACCCACCGGATCACCCAGCGCTTCTTCGTGCGCTGGCACATGGCGGCTATCCTCGTCTGCGTGATGCTCTCGGGCGTGGTGTGCAGCGCGCTGCTCCTGCACCTCGGGCTGCGATCCATGCCCTGGCGCTATCTCCTGGCGGTGACGGGCTCCTACCTGATCTTCTTCGCGCTCATCAGACTGTGGCTCCTGTACGTGTCCATCGCGGGGAGCGGCCGGTCCGTGCCCGGCGCCGGATTCGGTGACCTGGGGAATCTCGGGGGCGGCGCTCCCGACTGGTCATCCTCGAGCGGGCCGGGATTCAGGCCGGGCGGCGGAAGCTTCGGCGGCGGCGGAGCCAGTGGCAGCTTCGAGGCTGGCTCGTCCTCGTCGCCTTCGCTCTGCTCCTCCTCGCCGTCACGGGATCCGGAGCCTATCTCATCTATCAGGCCCCGCACATTCTGGGCGAGGCCGCGTTCCAGGTCGCCCTCGCCACCTCGCTGCGAGGGGCGGCAAGACGCGTGGTCGGCTTCGGCTGGACGGGAAGCCTGCTCCGGAGCACGTGGATTTCCTTCTCGATCGTTCTCGCCATGGCCGGGATCTTCGGCGGGGTCGCCCAGCACTATTGCTCGAAGGCGAGCAAGATCACCGAGGTGCTCTTCGCCTGCTTCCTCAGCTTCTAGTGGGAGTCCGATGGCCAGCGGCGCTTCATCTCCTCGCAGTACGCTTTGCCGTCGTCGTCGATCTTGGCGGCCACGCGGTCGAGGAGAGCCCGCCACTCGTCCGGCGTCTTTCCCAGCGCCCGATAGTAGTCGAGCGTGGTGGCCAGGACCTCCTCGAGCGCGGGCACGCCGCGAAGACCCCAGAAGCTCGCGTCGGTGACATGGTAGTTGGTGAAGAAAGGAAGAAGCTGGCGCTCCAGGAGGTCGAGTCCGCGCGGGTCGCAGGCGCCCGCGTCTCGCAGGGCCTGGGCGAACAGGAGCTTCTTCTGGAAGAAGGTCGAGGTCTCGGGAGCGCCCGGGTGCGCATAGCTGAGATCGAAGGTGCGCTGCCAGCTCGCGTGCGCGCCTTCGATATCTCCACTCTTGGCCTGGGCCATGGCGAGATTGAACCAGTCCTCGGGCACCTCGCCCCCCTGGCCGCCGACTGGAAATAGCCGAGCGACTCGGTCCAGCGCTCGGCGAAGTAGTGGGCGAACCCCGCGTAGGCGCAGGCCTGCCGATGGTACTCGACGGGCAGGTCCGGCAAGGCGGCGACGAGACGCTCCACCGCCGCATCGAAACGGCCGGCCCGGATGAGCTCGCGCGCTTCAGCGAGGGGAGCCGGGTCGCTCATGGCGAACGGGGGGCGCTCCTTCGCGGAGCTTCAGCGGGCAGAGCCGAGAATCACGGCCTCACGCAGTTGATGTAGGTCCAGCAGCATCGGAAAGACTTGCGGCCGCCCAGGAGCGTGTCCATCGCGTGCCGGATCAGGGCCAAGCGATCGCGCTCGGCTTCCGTGGTCGCCGGCGTGCCATCCACCTTCGCCGAGCCTCCGAGCCAGCCCAGCACCGCCTCGTGATAGGCCGTCAAGAACTCGAACCAATCCTCCACGCTGGTCTCGATGGTGCGAGCGGTCACCGCCTCCACGGTGAACCCGGCTCCCTCGAGGCAGCCCACGTAGTAGTCGAGGGGGCGCACCGGCAAGAAGACGCGGTCCCGATACGCGACGTGCGCCTGCATCCGCGCCTCGTCGTCGAGGAGAGGCCGGTAGGCGGCATAGCGAGGATCGTTACGGACGAGACCCATGGCCACCTCGTGGATGGCCCAGACCGTCTCGTCCAGGATCCACTCGCTCGGCCGGGCCTGGGGATTGCGGATATTGCCCGACTGCACGAAGACGCGCCCGCCCGGCCGAATCACTCGAGCCCACGAAGCGATCGTCTCGGGCAAGTCCATGTAGAGATGGATGGCGTTGGTCGAGGTGATGGCGTCGGCTCCGCGCGCCGTGAGCTCATGGCCTATCGCCTCGTCGAGGAAGTCCAGCCGCTTCTCTTCCTTGCGCCAGCGCAGGAGCCGCAGGCCCACCCGCTCGTCTCCGCCGAACTTGTCCAGGGCCACCCGAAGAAACTTGGGCGAGCTATCCACGATGAGCATGCCCACGCGGCGGTCGAAGATCCGCAGCTGCAATCGGTCGAGAAGAATTCCCGTTCCGCCCGAGTAGTCGATGAGGAGCTGGCCTTCCTCCAGATGCCGGGCGAGGTCCTCCACGGTCGGGTCGAGGTTCCGGTACCAGCCGTGGTTCTCGACCGTGTCGTACCGAAGGCCAAAGACATCCACGGGCTGCCGCGTCCAGTCCTCGTCGGGAATGCGCGCGAACCCGGCCGGCCATGCGAAGCGCCCGCGCGGCCGGCCCGAGGGCTGGACGGGCGCGCTCAGCTCTCGATGGATACGGAGCAGATCCGGAAGGCTCGCCGGCGCGCGCCGGCCCCAGCCGCACTCCGTGGCGATACCGAAGCCGGAGGCGAAACGCGCGGCCACCTCCATGCGGCGTGCCGTTCCCTCGACCCCGTCCGTGTGGTGGACGAGGCCGAGGTGCAGCTCGGTCTCGGGCCGCAGACGCAGCTCCCTCAGCGGCGCGTAGTACGCCTCGTCGGTCCGGCCACGGGGCACCGGCATGTGGATCCAGTTCAGCGGCCGCCCGAGGCTCGCCGCCAGCGCATTGGCGACCTCCACCAGCTTGCCGGCATCGGCGGGCTCCTTGAAGTGCCGGTGCTGGACGTCGCCGTAGCAGAAGTGATATCCGAGCTCGACGTCCGAGGGCACCTGCCGGGAGAGCCGCAGCAGGCGCTCGAGAATGCCGCCCTTGACGTCCTCGAACCAGACCGGAAAGACGCCCTCGAGCATTCCGAACTCGAAGTTGGTGTCCCACTGCACGGACACCTGGTCGTGGGGTACCTCCCGGAGGATCGCCTGCAGCTCGGCGAGCAGCCGCTCCTCGTAACCGCGCTCAAGGACACCCTGATGCTCGGGAACCACGAAGGCGCTGATCGGAGCCAGCGGCGTGGGCAGGCAGACCTGGAAGCGACAGGCCACCGGCACGAGCCCGTCACGCTTCAGCCGTGCGAAGACGCGATACGACGCGATCGCCGCTTCCGCGTACCCCAGGGCCTCGAAAACCACACTGTCGGCCCGGACGCCCTCGCCGAGACGGACTCGCGGCAGCGGCCGCCAGCTGTCGGGGCCTGGAGGAACCACCTCGAGCTGCGGCTGGGAGGTGAAGACAGGGAGCTGCCAGACGATCCAGTCCGAGCGCGGGCCGGTCTCGCCGTCGGGGATGCGGCGCAGGCGATCCCCGATCTCGGCGCCCACCGTCTGAAAGACGACCTCCGCGCTCGCGAGGGGTACGCTGCCCACCAGATGGGCCCCCTGCGCGACGGGACGAGCGCTCGCCCTCATGGTGAGCGCTCCGCGGGGCTGATCATCGGCCATCGAGAAAGGTGGACGAGCATGGCATCGTCACCCCTTTGAGTAGCGGCTATTGTCCCAGAAGCGGGCCACCCGTCAAGCGGGGCGGGCATCACGGGGTGTATCCGTTCCGACCCCTGCTATGATCAGGCCCCCATGACGACCCGGCGCCAGTTCCTCCGAACCGTGAGCGTGGGCCTCCTCGCCGCGCCGCTCGCCGT
>QHSC01000303.1 GCA_003220345.1 Candidatus Rokuibacteriota bacterium
GGGAGAGGGCCGAAGATGACGGTGCGGGGCACGGCGAACCGCGGGAGGTTCTCGCGCGCCCACGCGATGAGCTCCTCGGCCGTCGCCGTCATGCCCGGACGCAGCTCCACGAACGCGCACGGCGTCTCCCCCCACGTCTCGTCGGGGCGCGCCACCACCGCAGCCAGCGCGACGGCGGGATGACGAATGAGGGCCGCCTCCACGGCAAGGCTCGAGATGTTCTCGCCGCCCGAGATGATGATGTCCTTGGAGCGATCCTTGATCTCGATGTAGCCATCGGGATGCTGGACGGCGAGGTCGCCCGTGTGGAACCACCCGCCGGTCAGGGCGGCCTCGGTGGCCGCCTTATCCTTTAAGTAGCCGAGCATCACCGTGTTGCCGCGCAGCATGATCTCGCCCAGGGTCTTGCCGTCGGCGGGCACGGGGGTGAGCGTTTTCGGATCGGCGACCATCTGCCCGTCGACCACGTGGTACGGCACGCCCTGGCGTGCCTGCTGCGCGGCCTGCTCCTCCGGCCCCAGCCCGTCCCACGCGTCCTGCCAGGCGCAGAGCGTCGACGGACCCAGGACTTCCGTGAGCCCGTAAATATGCTGCACGCGGAAGCCCAGCTCACTCATGGCCCGGATGATCTTGGCGGGCGGCGCGGCGCCTCCGGTCTGGATGTCGACCACGTGGTCGAAGCGCCGCCGCGCCTCGGCCGGCGCATTGATCAGCATGCTGAGCACCGTCGGCGCCCCGACCATGTTGGTGACCCGGTGCTCGGCGATCAGCCGGAAGATCAGCGCCGGATCCACCCGACGCAGGCAGACGTGCACGCCCGCCATCGCCGTGACCGACCACGGGAAGCACCAGCCGTTGGCGTGGAACATCGGCAGCGTCCAGAGGAAGACGGCGCCCGACGGGATGTGCCACGACAGAATCTGGCCGACGGTCATCACCCACGTGCCGCGGTGGTGATAGACGACACCCTTCGGGTTGCCCGTGGTTCCCGACGTGTAGTTGAGCGCGATCGGCTGCCACTCGTCGCGGATCGGCGGAGCCTCGAAGTCGGGCGCGCCCTGAGCGAGGAGCGCCTCGTACTCGATCTCGCCCAGCCGCTCGCCGGGCCCCTCGTAGAGCGGATCATCGAGATCGATGACGAGTGGCCTCCTGTCGAGCTGAGCCAGGGCCTCGCGGACCGTCGGCGAGAACTCGCGGTCGGTGATCAGGACCTTGGCCTCTCCGTGGCTCAGGATGTAGGCGATGGTGCGGGCGTCCAGCCGGGTGTTGATGGCGTTGAGCACGGCGCCGAGCGCCGGGACCCCATGGTGCGCCTCGAGTATGGCCGGCACGTTGGGCAAGACCACCGCCACCGTGTCGCCCTCGCCGATGCCCCGCGCAGCCAGTGCCGAGGCGAGCCGGCGCGACCGCGCGTCGAACTCGCGGTAGCTGATGCGTCGCGAGCCGTGAATGATAGCGGTGCGGTCGGGATAGATGGCGGCCGAGCGGGGCAGGAATCGCAGCGGCGTCAACGGTGAGAAGTTGGCCGGCCCGGGGCCGAGCCCGCTCGCGAAGATGTTCTCCGGCATGGCGGTCATCCGTTCCCTGTCTCGCTCGCTCGATCGTCCGTGAGCCTAGCGCCCCGCCCGACAGCGCGCAAGCGCCGGTCGAACTCTTTCTCTCGCGCCGAACAGGACCACCATTGGCACCCTATGCCCGCCCCTTGACCACGGGCCCGCGGCGGCGGAGGATGACTCGGGACCCAAAGGTCCCAGGAGGAGCATGACCATGCGCAAGCCACCCACGCTCTTCGTCGCCGCGATCCTGATCGTCCTGGGCGTCATCTGGCTCGGCGTCGTCGAGCTCGCGCGGCCGGCCGGGGCCGCCGATCCCGGCTCCCTCGATGGGCTGGCGTCGCTGTCCGGCGCGGTGCAGGCTCCGAAGCCGTTCAAGGCCGCCCAGGTCCACATCATGAACGTGGACAAGCAGGTTCTCTTCATGGTGTACACGAGCGCCGGGCGCTACCGCGCGCCGAATCTCTTCCCCGGCAAGTATGAGGTGACGGTCCGGAAGGCGGGATTCGGCGCCGACACACAAACAATCACGCTCGCCGCCGGCGCCAAGGCAACGCTCGACTTCTCGCTCCGCGAGCAGGCGGGGCCGGGCGTGCGGCAGGGCGAGTTCGGGTTCACGTCGGGGGCGGGGACGGACGTGAAGCTCCTCTCCTACGACGAGCTCTATCCACGGGAGTCCGGCCGCGTGCTGCTCGAGAAGAACTGCATGTACTGCCACGGGAAGAATTTCTTCCCGAGCAAGCAGTACCACGAGACGCAGTGGAATGCTTTCATCGACCTCATGACGGGCGTCACGGCGAGTGAGCGCGGCGCCATGGTCTCGCCGGGCGCGCTGAGCCAGCCGGATCGGGCAACGCTTCTCGCGTACCTCTCGCGGCAGTTCGGGCCCGGCAGCCTCCCACGCGGGCTGCGGGTCGACACCGAGTTCCCGGTGGACGAAACCGCGCTGAGCAAGGCCATGTACGTCGAGTACTACCTTCCCCTCGATCCCAAGCTCGACGCCGGCAACAAGCAGCGGCGCACGCAGCAACCGCACTTCGATCAGCAGGGCAACGTCTGGTACACCGACCGCAGCATCCCGAACCGCATCGGACGGGTCGACCCGCGCACGGGAGAGTTCAAGGACTGGGTCATGCCCGATCCCAAGGCGGATCCCCACGGCCTCACGGTCGATGCCCGCGGGCACGTGTGGTTCGCGGAGACGGCCGGCTTCCACCTGGGGGAGCTCGATCCCGCGACCGGCAGCATCGTGCGGTATCCGATGGATTCCAGCGGCCGGAGCAAGGGCCGCGGGCACAGCCCCGTGGTGGACTCGAAGCAGAACGTGTGGTTCACGGTGATCCAGGGCGACATGATCGGCAAGTGGGACCGGCAGACGGGCAAGTCGACCGTGTGGAAGGTGCCGACGCAGGGTGCCGCTCCCTACGGGATCGATCTCGACAGGGACGACAACGTCTGGTTCGCCGAGTTCCGGCGCTGCAAGATCGGCAAGTTCGATCCGCGCACCGAGAAGTTCACGGAGTACGTGGTCCCCTCGCAGCCGTGCACGATCCGCCGGCTGGGCGTCGATTCGCGCGGCATGGTCTGGTACGGAGACTTCAGCAACGGCAAGATCGGCAGGATCGATCCCGCCAGCGGCCAGATCGTCCAGTACGACATCCCCATGCCGTTCTCTGAGCCTTACGACGTGTGGGCAGACCGCGAGGACGCCATCTGGATCAGTGACGGAGGTCAAGGAGGGGCGCTGATCCGTTTCGATCAACGCGCGAAGAAGTTCACGTACTACCCCACCCCGCAGATCACAGATCAGCCCAAGCTCGCCATCACGCGCGACGGCGCCATCTGGTACACGCCGCGGTCGTCGTTGAAGGCAGCCGTCGGCGTGCTGTACCCCGACGTGGACAAGATCAAGACACTGGCCGCCAGCTACTGAGCTCATCCGGTAGCTGATCACGTGCCAGCAGGGAGGCAGTCATGGCGATGACGATGACCATCGAGCGGGTGACGGCGTTCATGGGTCTCGACGTGCTGGTCGCGAAGGACGAGGGCCTGTTCGAGGCGGAGGGTCTGGATCTCCGGATCGCCGCGCTCCCGCCCGACGAGATGCAGTCCGCCGCGGAAGGCACACCCTCGAAGCCCACCACCAATCAGGGGAAGCTCCAGGCGCGCGGCGAAGCGCAGATGTTCCAGGCCTGAGAGTGCGGCAATAACCGCCGGGTGGCGGAAAGCGCTGTTGGCGCGCTCCAGGTCGGAAGGCGCGGCATGATCGTGTGCGGAGCCCTCGTCGTCCCGCCTACCTCTACCGTCTTCACGCCACAAGACCTCGCGCACAAGCTGGTGGCCCTCGACTACGGCAACGGCACCGCCTACGCCGGGCTGCAGATGCTGGAAGGCGCGATGCCGCGAGAGGCGATCACCACCCGCGCCGCCGCGACGAGCCCTGCCGAGCGATTCGCCGGATTGATGCGGGGCGATTTCGAGGCGACCGTGCTGCAGGAGCCCTGGATCACCGTGGCCGAGAAGGCGGGATGTCGCCTCGTCTCGACCACCTTCTTTCACGGCACGTGGGTAGCCACCGATCAGGTCAGCGTGGAGGCGTACGCCGCTCTCCTCCGAGCGCTCACGCGCGCAGTCCGCCGCATCAACGCCGACAAGCGACGGTACGTCTCCTACTTCATCCGCGACTGGGCCGGCCACCCCGAAGTGGCCGCGCTCAGGCCCGACGACTTCAACCTGAGCCGCATCCAGCTGAAAGAGCCCACCCCGATCCCGGAGAGCGAGGCGCGCTGGGCGTGGGAGTGGATGGCGAGCTGGGGACTCTTGCACGGGCCGTTCGACGTCAGCTCGCAGATCAACCGGAGGCTCGAGCGGGAGGCCCACGAGCTCGCCGCCGCGCTCGGCGCCGGCTAGCGCCGAGCGACAGGGAGGCAAGGCATGAGCTGCTGTGACGAGACGACCGCCCGCGTGCCCAGCTTCGACCTGTCGCGCCGCTCCGTGCTGAAGGGCTCGGTGGTGGTCGCGAGCGTGATCTCCGCGCTGCGCCCCGCCCCCTCCGAAGGACAAGGCAAGCGGATCAAGCTCGCCTATTGCAGTCAGCTTCTGTGCGGCGTGCCGTACGAGGTCGCGCGGTCGGCCGGTCTCTACAAGAGCCACGGCCTCGACGTGGAGATCGTCTATACCCGGGGCGGCCAATCGGCGGTGCAGGCGCTCGTCGGCGGCGCGGTCGACTATGCCGCCACCTCCCTCGACGTGGTGATCCAGGCGTACGCCAACGTGCACGCCGACCTCCGCCGCTTCGCCGTCACCGGGCGGCTGCCGCTGTTCGCGGTCGTCACCGCGCCCAAGACGGCAAGCCAGATCCAGACGATCAAGGATCTCGAGGGCAAGACCGTCGGCGTCTCCGCGCTCAGCAACGCTGACCACGCGCTCGCGCTCTTTCTCCTCAAGCAGGCCAATGCCGACGCGACCAAGGTGAAGTTCGCGACCATGGGCGTCAATCTCCTGGAGGCGTTGCGCCAGGGGCAGGTCGATGTCGGCCTCGTGCAGGAGCCCGCCTTGACGCTCCTGCAGAAATCCGGCGCGCGCGTCCTCGTCAACGCCATGGACCTCGCTGATGCCCGACGATATCTCGGCGGGGCCTACGAGTTCATGGGCGTCGCCGTGCGTGGCAAGGAATTCGAGCAGCGCAGGCCCGAGATGGTCGCGCTCACCCGGGCCCTCACCGACGCCCTCAAGGCGATGCGGACGATGAGCGGCGATCAGCTCGTCGCCGCACTTCCAAGGGAGATGACGACCGGCCTCGATCTCAAGCAGTTCGGCGAGATCATCGCGCGCCATCGTGATTCGCTCTACCCCGAATCCGCGACCATCGACCTCGCCGCGGCCCGCCGCGTCGCCCAGAGCCTCATCGTGGGTGGCCTGATCAAGCCTGACGCGAACATCTCCGGGCTGCACGACACCTCCATCGCCGGGAGC
>QHSC01000085.1 GCA_003220345.1 Candidatus Rokuibacteriota bacterium
TGCCCCGGGTTTGCTCTATCGCCCCGCCTTGACGCGCCGGCGGGCGGCCACCACCTTCGGCAGCGTCAGTGACGTGTCAGCCGTCCTGCGCGCTCGGGCTTCGAGCGGCCGCGTCGCTGGTGGTGCCCTCCGATGAGGACGTCCCAGAGAAACCACAGCGCAGTCAGACCCAGGAACACCGCAACCAGATCCCCAACTGTCTCGGGCATGACTCACCCCTCGTCGACTAGCGGGTAAGCGCCATGGGCACCTGGCGCTCCGTCGTCGTCTCGTTCGAATAGATGCATCCGAGCAGGGCCAGGGCCGTCAGCGATGTCGCCAGCGTCCGAGCTCTTGCGCGATTCGTGGGAATCATCGGGACCCCTCTTCTTTCTGTCTCTGCGCGTCAGCAACAGTCGAGGCTCTCGCATAGCCTGTGCCAGACTCGAACGCGCTTGCTCGCCGCGGAAGTTCTTATAACTCGGATGGTTCGCGGAGTCGCAACGCTGGCGCTCGTCGCGGCCCTCCCGAGCAGAGATGGGATTACCGGGTCAGACGGTAATAACGGTGAGCGTGGGCGCGGTCCGACCTAGCCGGAGACCTCGGACTCGAGGATGCGCAGGATGCCGCCGGCGGGGATGGACGCCCAACCCGGGCGATTGTTCAGCTCGTACCGCAGCTCGTAGCAGGCCTTCTCGAGCTCGAAGACCGCGCATGCTCTCGCCAGCTCCTCCTCGGACTTGGGCACGAGCCGGACGGGGCTTTCCGCCACCGCCGCCCCGTAGCCGTCGAGGAAAGCACGGCGGGCATGCCGCTCCCAGGTGGCGAGCCAGCGAAGAGCGCGCTCGCGCTCGGCGGGGGGGCGCCGGCCGACCGTGGTGTGCACGGCATAGTTCAGCGAGCGGAGCATGCCCGCGACGTCGCGAAGGGGCGGCTGCTTGGCCCGGCGCTCCTCGAGGGGCCGCGCGGGCTCGCCTTCGAAGTCCAGGATGGCGAAGCCATCGTCCGTCTTGAGGACCTGGCCCAGGTGGTAGTCGCCATGGCAGCGGATCTTGTGCGTCCGCGCGCTCCCCAGGAGCCCGATGTGACCGACCGCGGCATCGATGTGACCCGACGCGCCCCGGAGCGCCTCGCGAATGGCGCGAAGACCGGGAAACGCCTCCGCGGGGATCGACGTGGTGTCGGAGAGGAGCGCTTCGAGCTCGCGGGCGATCCGGGAGCACCAGCGGCCCACGTCCTCGTGGGTGACGGGCTCTGGACTGAAGGAGGGGAGGAGCGGATCGGAGGCGAGGGCCGCATGGAGCCCGCCCGTGATCGCACCCAGCTCCCGGATATCGCGGGTCAACGGGCCGGCGTTGGAAGCGATGCGGTCATCGGCGCGCTCGGGGTCGCCCTCTCCAACGATGCGCGCGAGGGCCTCGCAGAGATCGTCGAGAGTGGCCAGCGTATGGCGCCAGCCGTCTCCCGCGTTCTCGATGAACTCCTGAAGCAGGCCGAGAGTGGCGACCTGGCCGGAGGGGCCCAGGTACTCGATCCAGCCGGCGAGCCTCGGGACGTGGCTGAAGCGGGTCCGGCTCGTGAGAAAGTGCAGGATTTCCAGCTCCGGATTGACGCCGCTCTGCGGCCTTCTGATCGACTTCAAGATCAGCCGCCGGTCGAAGACGATCGAGGTATTGCTCTGCTCTCCCGAGATGCGACGGGTGGTGGCCGCCTCGTCCATGGTCGCCGCCGCGTGGGAAGGCAGGGCGTGACACGCGAAGCGACCGGCCCGCCCGGGAAGCTGCCGCTCGGACGCGATGGCGGCGAGAAGCTGCCGGCCGAAGCTCGGGTCGACATGAGCGTCGATGAGCGCGCGGCCCTCGAGAAGGCCCGCCACGTCGGCGGCGGCGATGTCGCCGGCGGCGCCGGTGGCCAGCGGCGTGTAGTAGCGCTCACCGTCCACGCGCAGGAGGAGGAGCAGGACGTCGGGCGTGAGGGCCGCCCAGTCTTCCACCTCCACGGAGTCGATGCGGTGCGTCTTGGCGGCAAACCAGCGCTGGCCGGCGAGGAAGTCCTTGAGGCGATCCCGCCCCTGCCCTTCGAGGAGGTCCACCACCGCCTCGGGCTCAGAGAGTGATTTCTTCGACGCCATAGAAGATCTGCTCCTGCCGCGGGGGCTGGAGACGGAACCAGTAATAGCCGTAGGGGGCCAGGCTGACGAAGTACGGCTGTTCGCGAACGGAGGGAAACCGGGTCTCGCCCAGGAGCTCGATCGGCGTGTGCCCGGCCCAGGGGCGGAGGTCGAGCTCGACGGGCTGGGCCGCACCGGAAAGATTGTGCACGGCCAGGACCGTCTCGCCCTCGTACTCGCGGACGTGGGCGAGGACGCTGTCGTTGGCGGGCCGCAAGAACCGGAGCGCTCCCCGGCCGAACACCCGCGTCTTCTTGCGGGCCGCGATGAGATGCTTCATCCAGTTGAGCAGCGAGGACGGCGTGCGCTGGTGCGCCTCGACGTTGATCGACTGGTAGCCGTACACGGGATCCACGATGAGAGGCAGGTACAGGCGGGCCGCGTCCGCGCGGGAGAAGCCCGCGTTGCGATCGCCCGTCCATTGCATGGGCGTCCGCACCCCGTTGCGGTCGCCCAGATAGATGTTGTCTCCCATGCCCAGCTCGTCGCCGTAGTAGAGGATGGGACTTCCCGGCAGGGTGAAGAGCAGGCTCGTGAGCAGCTCGATCTTCCGGCGGTCGTTGTCGAGGAGGGGGGCGAGGCGTCGCCGGATGCCGAGGTTGAGACGCATGCGCGGGTCGGCGCTATAGGCGTGGTAGAGCCGCCGCCGCTCCTCCTCGCTCACCATCTCCAGGGTGAGCTCGTCGTGGTTGCGAAGGAAGAGACACCACTGGCACGAGGCGGGAATGTCGGGCGTGTGGAGGAAGATGTCCGTGATGGGACGCCGGTCGGCGTGGCGCACGGCCAGGAAGATGCGCGGCATGAGGGGGAAGTGAAAGGCCATGTGGAACTCGTCGCCGTTGCCGAAGTAGGGCCGGACGTCGGCCGGCCACTGGTTGGCCTCGGCGAGGAGGATGCGTCCCTCGTAGCGCGCCTCGATCTGGGCTCGCACCTCGCGCAGGAACTCGTGGGTCTCCGGCAGGTTCTCGCAGTTGGTGCCGTCGCGCTCGAAGAGGTACGGCACGGCATCGCACCGGTAGCCGTCGAGCCCGCGGTCGAGCCAGAACTGCATGGTGTCGAGCACCTCGCGGCGCACGGAGGGATTGTCGTAGTTGAGGTCGGGCTGGTGCTGGAAGAAGCGGTGCCAGTAGTAGGCCTTGGCCACCGGATCCCAGGTCCAGTTCGAGGGTTCGGAGTCGACGAAGATGATCCGCGCCTCGCGGAAGCGCTGATCCGTGTCGCTCCACAGGTAGTAGTCGCGGTACGGCGACTCGGGCGACCGCCGCGCCGCCTGGAACCAGGGATGCTGATCCGAGGTGTGGTTCATCACGAAGTCTGCGATGACGCGGAGGCCATGGGCATGGGCGGCCTCGAGGAAGCGCTCGAAGTCGGCCGTCGTCCCGTAGTCGGGATGGACCGAGCGATAGTCCGACACGTCGTAGCCGTCGTCGCGGAGAGGCGACGGAAAGAAGGGGAGGAGCCAGAGACAGTCCACGCCCAGCTCCTTGAGATAGTCGAGCCGGCTCGTCAGCCCCGGGAAATCGCCGATCCCGTCGCCGTTGCCGTCCTGAAAGGTGCGGACGTGCAGCTCGTAGAAGACGGCGTCCTTGTACCAGAGGGGATCGCTCAACCCCCGCCTCCGGGCCGCCGCGCGCGATAGATCGCGGCGGGCTCCCCCTGCGGGTCCAGGGTGACCGTCAGGGAGCGCTCGCCCACGAGCCGCCGCTGGTCGGACAGGAGGTCGTGGAGCTCGATGGGCCCCTCCCCCGCCATGCCCATCTCCTCGAGGGGGAGGTGGAGGGTGGTCTCGTGGGCGGCGAAGGGATCCAGGTTGACCGCGACGAGCACGATGTTGTCACGGGCCGGCGTCATCTTGCCGTAGAAAAGCACGTGGGGGCTGTCGGCCTCGTAGAAGCGCAGGTTCCCGTAGGCCTGGAGCGCCGGATTCTCCCGACGGATCGCGTTGAGACGCCCGATGTAATCCGCGATGTGGCCGGGGCGCGTCCAGTCACGGACGCGGATCTCGTACTTCTCGGAGCTCGCGTATTCCTCGGAGCCGGGGGCCACCGCCTCCGCCTCACAGAGCTCGAAGCCGCTGTACATGCCCCAGAGAGAGGACAAGGTGGCGGCGAGGGCCGCGCGCATCTTGAAGGCAGGCCGGCCCCCGCGCTGGAGTACCTCGGACAGGATGTCCGGGGTATTCACGAAGAGGTTGCCCCGGAAGTACTCGACCATGGGCGGCGTGGTCAGCTCCCGGAAGTACTGCGTCAGCTCCTCCTTCGAGTTGCGCCAGGTGAAATAGGTATACGACTGGGTGAAGCCTGTCTTGGCCAGCTCCTGCATGATCTTGGGACGGGTGAAGGCCTCGGCGAGGAAGACGACCTCGGGATGCCTGTCCTGCACCTCCCGGATGAGCCACTGCCAGAAATCGAACGGCTTCGTGTGCGGGTTGTCGACGCGGAAGGTGCGGACGCCCTGCTCGACCCAGAAGAGCACGACGCGGAGCAGCTCCTCCCAGAGCGCTTCCCAGGCCGCCGAGCTGAAATTGATGGGAACGATGTCCTCGTACTTCTTGGGCGGGTTCTCGGCGTACCGGATGGTGCCGTCGGGCCGACGGTAGAACCAGTCAGGCTGCTCGCGAAGCCAGGGGTGATCCGGGGAGCACTGGAAGGCGAGGTCGAGGGCGATCTCGATGTCGAGCTCTCCGGCGGCGGCCACGAGGCGACGGAAGTCCTCGAGCGTTCCGAGCTGCGGATGAACGGCCGTGTGGCCGCCTTCCGGCCCTCCGATCGCCCAGGGGCTGCCCGGATCGTCGGGGCCGGCCACGAGCGAGTTGTCGCGGCCCTTGCGACCGGTCCGTCCGATCGGGTGGATGGGCGGGAGGTACAAGACATCGAAGCCCATGCGCCGCACCTCGGGCAGCCGCGTGATGCAGTCCGCGAAGGTGCCGTGGCGCCCGGGCGTCCCGCTCTGCGAGCGCGGGAACAGCTCGTACCACGAGGCGAAGCGCGCGCGCGGCCGATCCACCACCACCTCGAGCTCCCGCTCGAAACGGGTGATGTCCCGCCGCTCCTGCCGCCGGCTCACGACGTCGCGCAACCGGGGATCCAGGAGCACGTCGAGCTTGGCCGCCTGATCGCCCGAGGACTCCAGCCGCGCGAGGGCGTCATCCAGGACGGCGGCGTCGGGACCGGTGGCCGACGCTCGGCTCCCGTGCATCAGCTCGACCCCTTCCAGGATCTCGCTCGTGAGATCCGGCTGGCTGCCCGCGCGCCGCCGCGACGTCTCGTCCGCCCAGGAGGCGAAGACGTCCGTCCACGCCTCGATAGTGAACTGGTAGCGGGTATTGGACTCGAGGGGAAAGTCGCCCGCCCACCCGTCGTTGTCGACCAGGCGCATGGGGGACTCGCGCCAGGCGGATTCGTCCTGCGCGCGAAAGACGATGGCCGCCGCGAGCACGGCATGCCCTTCCTTGAAGATGTCGGCGGTGACCACGAGCCGGTCCCCGACCTCTCGCTTGACGGGATACCGTCCGTCCTCGAGGGCGGAGCCGACGTGCGTGATGACGATGGGGCGTCGCTCTTTCTTCATCGCCAGCGATCCACCAGGTAGGGTTTCTCGTCCTCGAAGACGCGGGCGAGGCGCTCCATCGATTGGGCGACCGCGGCGTCCGGCCGCAGGCGCGTCTCCAGCACGAGGGAGGCGACCCGGCCGAGGTACAGCGGGGCCAGGGACTGGGTGATATGGCTCCGGTACATGACGCGCGCCCGGTAGGCGAGGAGGAAATCGTAGACCACTCTCGCCCACAGGCGATCGCCCATCCGGAACTCGCTGGAGGGATATTCGCTCAGGGCGAGCATGTCGCCCAGGTCGTCGGGAGCGAGGATTCGCTCCCAGATCGGCAGAAGGTCGCGCACGCCCTGCCGGAAGCCCACGAGCATGCGCTCGGGATCGATGGGCGCGGCGCGGGCGTTGGTGCCGGAGGCGGGGCCGGGCGGGACGCCGAAGACGGGAACGGGCTCGGAGCCGCGCACGTCGAGCCAGGCGGTCTCGTGTCGCTCCGCGATGGCGAAGAGCGCGCCCGCCACGCGCCCGACGGTGGGACCGAGGGGAGCGGGCGGCCGCTGCGATGAGACGGCGCGCGGCCCGAGGACGGACTGCACGACGGGGAACGCCTGTCCGCACATGGCCACGGGCAGCCAGAACTCCAGACCCTGGCGCGCGATATCCGTGGTCCAGACGTCCTGGGCGAGGAGAAAGTCCGCCGCCTCGCCCGAGCACGCGAACTCGTCGGCGATGGGATACCAGAGCTGGTGCCCGAAGAGCGCGCGGAGGAGCGGCACCACGAAGAGCTGGGTGAGCGTGCCCTCGTAGCGGCCCCGTTGGTAGACGGGCAGCACGAAGCCGCGGCCTTCGGAGAGCACGGGCTCACCGAGGCACCGGATCCACTCCGGGGTCATGCTGATGATCTCGCCGTTGAGCATGACGAGCCCTCGCGCGCCCCGCTCGCGCGCGAGACCCAGCACGGTCCGGAGCCCCTCGCTCCACCCGCTCCCGTCATCCCCCGGGGGCAGCGGGCTCGAGGGACGCGCGTGCACGAGCCGCAGTCCCTCGCCGATCTCCTCGACCTGGCCCGCGCGGTCGTCGGCGAGCGTGCCGTCCACGTGAATGACGTCGGCGGTGAGGCCGCCGAAATGCGCGGCCATGCCGTCGCGGACGATCTTGACCACCGAATCCACCGCGGCGGCGCTGCCCCCCGTGATCACGCCGATGGCCAGATCGGTCGCGCCGCACTCTTTGGGCTCGCCGGGGGGGGCCATGGATTCGCGCGGGTGGTCCACGATGTCACCGGGTGAGCAGGGCGAGCAGCGCCAGGTAGTCGCCCAGGTGTCGGGTGATGAGAAAGTTCCGCCGGATGTGCTCGCGGCCCGCCGCGCCCATCCGGCCGATCAGCTCCGGGTTGCTCAAGAGCTGCCGGGTGCGGAAGGCCGCTCCTTCCACGGTCTCCACCGTATAGCCCGTGACGCCGGACACGATCTGGACGGGTATGCCGCCCGCCACGCTGCCGATGACCGGCTTGCCTTTCCACATGGCTGCGGCCACGTCGATCCCGAAGCCCGTGGTCAGAGGCTTGTGCAGGACGATGACGGCGGCGCGCTCCAGCGCGTTCACCTCGGACTGGGGATCCGGAGGGAGCGAGACGACGCACACGTCGGGATCGTGGCTTGCCGCCTCCTGGACCTCGGCGAGGACGTCGCCGCCCGGGCCGGGGGGCGGACCGGCGAGGACGAGCCGGACGTCGTGGTGCTTCTTCACGTGGCGGTAGGCGTTGATGACGCCGAGCGGATCATGCGCGCGGTCGAAGCGGCCGACCTGGAGAAGGAACGGCTTGTCCCTGGGCACGCGCAGCCGGTCCAGGTGCGTGGCCTGCTCGGCGCGGGGCATCTCGCGGTTCCGCTCCGAGAGGGGGTCCACGGAGGCGTGCACGATGAAGCGCGGCACGGTCAGGGGCGCCGCGAACCGAGGCAACGAGAAGACCACGGCGTCGTAGCGCTGGGCGAAGGGGCGGAGGGTGTTCCAGAGCTGCGGCTGCGGGGACGAGAGGTCGTGATGGTACCGCCACACCCAGCGGGCGGACGGCGAGCGGCTCTCCACGAGCAGAAGGGGCGCGGTGTCGTGGACCATGACCAGATCGCCGTCGAGGCGCAGGCGCGCCGCGTTCTCCGAGCTCACCGCGCGGAGCCGCGCGAGCATGGCGTCCGTCACCACCTGCTCCGTGCCCATGAGCCCCCTGGACACCGTGCGCATGATCCCTTCGAAGTCGGCGGAGCCGATGAGAATCTCCCAGCTCGTGTCGATGCCGAGATCGTTGAGGATGGGCACGAGACGGTTGAGCAGCTCGACCATGACGCGCCCATACCGGGAGGCGCTCACGTGGACGAGGCGCCGGCCCCGCAGCCGCTCGCCGATCCGCAGCAGGAAGTCGACGGCGCCCCGCGGAGCGACGTCGCGGTAATCGTCCAGCTTCGCCCAGGCGACGGCGGCGGTCATTTGGCCTGCTCGTCCAGGGCGCCCGTGAGCACGGTCAGGTGACGATCGCGCATGCGCTCGAGGCTGCCCACGTACGGGTCTATCCGCTCGAGGCGCTCGGTCACCTCGGGCCGGTCGAGAGCGGAGGCGACCCACTCCGCGAAGTCGCCGCGGCGGCGTCCCAGGCGATAGCGCGCCTCGATGAGGTGGTAGAAGAGCGCGCTGATGTCGATCTCGGCGAGGGCGTCCCGGAACTCGCGGAGGGTTCGGGCCTGGTGGCCGGTGGGGACGGGGATCAAGTGGGCCTGGAAGAAGCGGAAGGGGTCGGTCGGGCCCGCGGGGGCGGGGGCGGGGAAGTGCTGCAGGTGATCGCTGATCACCGCGACCAGCTCCTCGCGCACGTGCTCCATGGAGTCGGAGGCAAAGGGATCGATGGCGGCCAGGCGCTCGGCCAGACGCTGATCCCGCATCTCCCCTCCCGCCCAGACGGCGAAGTCGTTCGGATAGGCGGCAGAGAGGACGGGCCGATGCAGCAGCGCCGCCGCGGTATGGCAGAAGAGCGATTCGACGGGCACGCGGCCGAGCTGGTCCAGGAGCTCGCGCACGTCTCGAGCCTCGTAGGGCAAGAGCTCGCGCAGGTCGACACAGCCGAGAAAGACGAAGGGCTCCACGCTCACCGCGATGCCTCCGACACGTACCAGTAGACGCTCCAGGGCACGAGCTCGGTCCACGCGGGGCCTCCCGGACCCAAGGCGTAGATCGCACGACCCCAGTCCGGCTGGGGGCCGCCGTGGCGGACGGGCGCGGCCCCGAGATTGGCGATGAGACGAAGGACGCGCTGCTCCGGAAAGGTCCAGGTCGCCTCCAGGGCTGTTTCCGCGAGAAGCGCCCATCGCGTTTCCGGCACGGGCTCGCCACTCAGGAGAGGCATGATGTCGCGGCTGCGCACGTCGAGGAGCGTGCGGTGGAAATCGATCCACTCCCGGCCTGGGGTTCGCGCGGTGCGCCGCCAGTCGAGGACGGAGCGGGCGAAGGTCCGCTCGTCCTGGGGGTCGGGGATGCGCATCCGGGCCCGTGGACCCGCGAACTCCGGGAAGCGGGCGAACTCGCGCCGGCGGCCTTCCGACACGGCCGCACCGAAATCCCCGCCCAGCTCGGAGAAGAAGAGGAAGGGCTCGGGAGCCGCCCACTCTTGTCCCATGAAGAGGAGCGGCAGCGGTGGCGCGAGCAGGAGCACGGCCGTGGCCGCCCGCACCGCTTCGGCGGGGGCGAGGGCGGTGATGCGCTCGCCGAGGGCGCGATTGCCGATCTGATCGTGGTTCTGCAGGAATCCCACGAACGCCGTGGGCGGCAGGGCCGCGCTCGATTCTCCTCTTACGCGCCCACGATACGGCGACCACTCGCCCTGGAAGGCGAACCCCTCGCCGAGAGCACGCGCGAGGTGCGGCAGCGGCGGCTGGTAGTCCGCGTAGTAGCCGTCTCGCTCACCGGTCAGGAGGGTGTGGAGGGCGTGGTGGAGGTCGTCGTTCCACTGCGCCTGGTAGAGGGGGCGCTTGTCCTCGCCGGCGCGGGCGAGATACCGCGATTCATTGCCGTCGTTCTCCAGGACGAGATGCACGAGCCGGTCGCGCCCGGGGCCCTCGGCCACGGCGCGGGCCAGCTCCCCGAGCACGTGCGGGGCCGAGGAATCCGCGATGGCGTGCACGGCGTCGAGGCGCAGACCGTCCAGGTGAAATTCTTCGAGCCAGTACAGCGCGTTGTGGACGACGAAGGACCGCACGACCTCGCAGCCCGGCTCGTCGAAGTTCAGGGCATCGCCCCACGGCGTCTTGTGCGCCCGGCTGAAGAAGGCGGGCGCGTAGCGGTGCAGGTAGTTCCCCTCGGGACCGAAATGGTTGTAGACGACGTCGAGGAAGACGGCGAGCCCGCGGGCGTGACAGGCTTCCACGAGCGCCTTGAGGGTCTCCGGCCGCCCGTAGCTGCTCTCCGGCGCGAAGGGGAGGACGCCGTCATAGCCCCACCCGCGACGTCCGGGGAAATCCGACACGGGCATGAGCTCCACGGCCGTCACCCCGAGCGAGACGAGGTGGTCGAGCCGGTCGGCGAGGCCGGCGAAGGTGCCTTCGGGGCTGAACGTCCCGACGTGGATCTCGTAGAAAACGAGACGCTCGGGGGGTAGGCCGCGCCAGTCGCCATCGGACCAGGCATAGTCGAGGGGGCCGACGACCTCGCTGGCCCCGTGGACGTCGTCCGGCTGGAAGCGGGAGGCGGGATCGGGCACGAGCAGGTCGCCGTCGATCCTGAAAGAGTAGCGGGCGCCCGCCGCCGCGTCGCGCGTCACCCACTCCGCCCACCCGGTGGCATCGCGCGACATGGCGAATCCTTGTTCGCGGTCGGCGAGCCAGAGCTCGACACTGCGCGCCGCGGGCGCCCACAGGCGGAAGCGCGTGGTGCCGTCGTCCCGCGCCTCGGCCCCGAATGGCATCCGATGCGCGCGCCTCAGCGCGACCTGCGCGCTCATGTCCGCGCTCCAGGTCGCCGTAGTCGCAGGACGGCGAGGGAGCGCGCCTCTAGGGGATAGTTGTCCCCGGCGCGGAAGGTGGACAGACGCGGCCTAACCTCCCAGTCGCGCGTGTCCAGCACCAGCTCCCACCGCACCCGCGCCTCGTGGGCGGGCAGGATGAAGGGGATGGGCTCGTGGTGGGCGTTCAGGAGGAGGAGGAAGGTATCGTCCACGATCGGCTGTCCCTTCTCGTTCGTCTCCTCGATGGCGTCTCCGGCGAGGCGCAGCCCGAGACAGCGCGTGAAGCTGCTGCTCCACTCCTCCTCGGTCATCTCCTTGCCGTCGGGACGGAACCACGAGAGGTCCTTGACGGCCGAGCCGTGAATGCGACGGCCCTGGAAGAACAGGCGCCGGTGGAAGACGGGATGGTCGAGGCGCAGCTTGATCAAGCGCTTCGTGAAGCTCAGCTGAGCGAGGGCCGTCCGCGACAGCGGCCAGAGATGCCAGGAGATCTCGTTGTCCTGGCAATAGGCGTTGTTGTTGCCGTGCTGGGTGCGACCAACCTCATCGCCCCCCAGGATCATGGGGACCCCCTGGGAGAGCAGGAGGGTGGCGAGGAAGTTGCGGATCTGACGCTCGCGCAAGGCCTGGACGGCGGGATCGTCGCTCGGGCCTTCGACGCCGCAGTTCCAGGAGTCATTGTCGTCCGTGCCGTCGCGGTTCTCCTCCCCGTTCGCCTCGTTGTGCTTCACGTCGTACGTGACGAGGTCGGCCAGGGTGAACCCGTCGTGCGAGGTGACGAAGTTGATGCTTGCCGATGGCCGGCGCCCGCCCTGCTCGTACAGGTCGCTGGAGCCGGTCAGCCGATAGCCGAGCTCGGCGACCTGCCACTCGTCGCCCTTCCAGTAGCGGCGGATGGCGTCACGATAGCGCCCGTTCCATTCCGCCCATCCCGCCGGGAAGTTCCCGACCTGATAGCCCCCCTCACCCAGGTCCCACGGCTCCGCGATCAGCTTGACCTGCGAGATGACGGGGTCCTGCTGGATGACATCGAAGAAGGCCGAGAGACGGTCCACGTCGTGGAACTCCCGCGCGAGGGCGGACGCGAGATCGAAGCGGAAGCCGTCGACGTGCATCTCGTTCACCCAGTAGCGCAGGCTGTCCATGATCAGCTGGAGGGTGCGGGGATGCGTCATGTTCAGCGTGTTGCCACAGCCCGTGTAGTCCATGTAGTGCCGCTTGTCGTCGGGCACGAGACGGTAGTAGGCGGCGTTGTCGATGCCCCGGAAGGCGAGGGTGGGCCCGAGGTGGTTCCCCTCCGCGGTGTGGTTGTAGACCACGTCGAGGATGACCTCGATCCCCGCCTCGTGAAGGGTCTTGACCATGGTCTTGAACTCGGCCACCTGCTCTCCCGGAGCTCCAGACGACGCGAGCCGGGGATGAGGCGCGAGGAAGCCGATCGAGTTGTACCCCCAGTAGTTCGTGAGCCCGCGGTCGACGAGCTGCTTGTCGGCGACCGAGTGGTGTACGGGCAGGAGCTCCACCGCCGTGACGCCAAGATGGCTCAGGTATTCGACGGCGCCGGGCGAGGCCAGCCCCGCGTACGTGCCCCGCAGGGCGCGCGGGACCTGCGGGTGCCGGGCCGTGAATCCCTTGACGTGCAGCTCGTAGATGACGGTCTTGTGCCACGGCGTCCGGGGGCGGCGATCCTCTCCCCACCCGAAGGACGGATCGATGGCCACCGACCTCGGCATGTATGGAGCGCTGTCGCTGTCATCCGGCGCGAGATCTCCGGCGGAATCGCCGAGCTTGTAGCCGAAGAGCGAGGGATGCCATGTCAGGGACCCCGTGACCGCCTTGGCATACGGGTCGAGGAGGAGCTTGGCCGGATTGAAGCGGTGCCCGTCCTTGGGCTCGTACGGCCCGTGCACCCGGTAGCCGTACAGGAGGCCGGGCCTCGCCTCGGGCAGGTAGACGTGCCACACCTGGTTCGTCTGCTCCTGCATGCGGATCCGGTGGCGCTCGCGCTGCGGATCCTCGGGATCGAACAGACAGAGGTCCACGGCCGTCGCGTGCTCGCTGAAGAGCGCGAAATTGACACCCGCGCCGTCCCAGGTCGCCCCGAGCGGGTAGGGCATACCTGGCCGCCGGCGCAGCGGCGTCTTGGATGACTCCGCCCGAGGGGGCGTCACGAGCTCGGCTCCCCGCGCACGAGCATGGCCACGGGCAGGCTGCCGAAGAGCGCGCCCGCTCTGAGAGCGGGAGCACCATCATGCCGCTCCGTGACGACCCGACGGCCGGAGAAGCGATCGGTGTACTCGCCCTCCAGGCCCGAGTCGCCGAGGAAGAGCCAGGTGTCTCCCCACACGGAGTCGCCGAGAGGGAACCGCCCGGCGAAGTCGGTGAGGCGGGCCGAGAGTCGCGGCACCGCGACGATGACAGCCTGGCCCTCGTCTCTCCGGGCCAGTCCGACGAGATGCTCCGCCCGCTTCCCGGACGCTGACAGAGGCGTGTAGCTCCCCGACCTGAACAGGCGCTCGCGCTCCCGGCGGAGCGTGAGCGCCCGCTGCGTCACGTAGAGCTTGATCCGTCCATCCGGCCACGCCTCGAGGAGCTCCGAGCCCAGCTGCTCGAGGCCGTCGGCTCGGTCAGCGATCCGGGCGGCCAGCGAATCCAGCAAGGTCTGGCGCCGGGCGAAGTCGACGGGACGGCGGTTGTCGGGATCCACGAGCGAGAGCGACCAGAGCTCGGTGCCCTGATAGAAATCTGGGATCCCGGGCACGGCGACCTTGAGGACGGCCTGGGCGAGCGAGTTGACAGCGCCATAGAGGGCCACCAGGCGCTGGAAGGGCACGAACGCGCTCGGGAACGGGCTGCCCGGAGCCAGCAGCTCATTGACGAAGTGGAGGATGCCCCGATCATAGGCCGCGTTTGGATTGATCCAGCTCGTGCGGCGTTTCGCCTCCTTTGTCGCCTTCTCCATGTACTCGCCGATCCGCCTGGCGAAGGACTCCATCGGCTCGTCGGCCTCGGAGGCGGGCCAGGCGCCGACCAGGGTCTGGTACAGGAGGTATTCGTCGTTGCGGTCGGGGACTGCTCGCCCCTCCACCTCCTGCTTCAAGCGCCGGCCCATCATGCGCCAGCGGCGGACGTGGGCGGCCCAGGCCGCCGGCACCTCGGACAGCACGCTGATCCTCGCCCGCACATCCTCGCTTCGTTTCGTGTCGTGCGTGGAGGTGGACACGAGCGACTCCGGCCACCGCTCGAGGCGCCGCGCGTTCTTCTCGTGAAAGGCGGCCACCGATTCGCCATAGCGGGCGGGATCGCTGCCCACGTCATTGAGGGAGACGAGCCGGTTGTAGACGTAGAGCGCGGTGTCCTCCACGCCCTTGGCGGTGATGGGCCCCGTCATCTGCTGGAAGCGCATGACGAAGTCCCGTCGCTCCGCCTGCTCGCGGGCGTCGCTCGCCGCGGGATGCCGCAGGAGCAGGGCATCGCGCAGGAAATCGAAGACGGAGACGTTGACGGTGGGGTTCCGCCGCTCGGCCTCGGCGATCGCGCGCTCGATGAAGGCGCGATCGCGGGCGCTCGGCTCCGCGCCGTCGTCGCCGACATAGGTGCGATAGACGGGAAAGGCCGCGATGACCTCCCGGATGGCGCGGACGAGGCTGGCCAGGGTGAAGTCGCGCGACAGCCGATTGCGCTCCGAGATGTGATCGAGGCGCTGGCCGAGCTGGATGATCTCGGCGGCCATCGAGACCTGCATGATGAGGCGCTTGGCCGCGTAGCTCAGATCGGCCATAGGCGGGGCGGCCCCCGCGAAGCGGGCGTAGATGTGCGACATCTGGCGCGAGGTGCTGCGGTCGACGAAGAGACCGTTGACCGAGGTCAGGTAGTCGTAGCCCGTGGTGCCCGCCACCACCCACCAGTCGGGCAGCGTCTCCTCGGACATGAGGATCTTCTCGGCGGCGATCCAGAGCGGCCGCGCCGACGGAGCAGCGGGCTCGGCCGCCACTCTCCGGCGGTACTCGGCGGCGAGGGCCTCGGCGGCGGCGGGGTCGAGATCGGGAAGCAGCCGCCTCGCGGTGGCGAGGATGGCGCCTTCCTGGAGGCGGCGGAAATATTCGCCCGGAGCGTAGAGGCCATCCGGGTGATCGATCCTGACCCCTGCGACCTTGCCCTCTCCCAGGAGCCGCATGACCAGCTCGTGGGTGGCCTCGAAGACCTCGTGACGCTCCATCCGGATGGCGGCGAGGTTGTTGACGTCGAAGAAGCGTCGGTAGTTGACCTCGTCACCGGCGACACGCCAGTCGGCGAGCCGGTAGATCTGCGCGCTGAGCAGCTGGTCCAGCGAATCGAAGCTCTCGGGCACGCCGGACTCGCCATTGAAGACGCGCACGGTCTCGTCGAGGGCATCGTGGATCTCCACCGACTCCTTGACCAGCGCGGCGAGCCGCCGCTTGATGATCTCCTTCTCGCGCATCCGCTCCTCGACGCGCGCGGGCTCGGTCTCCGTGTGGCCGGGGAGGTGGGCGAGCGCGGTCAGGACACTCCGAAGCTCCTGGAGCGACGAGTTGTCCTCGCCGACGTGCTCGGCGAGGGTATCCAGCCGGTGCGTGAGGATCTGCGAATAGGTGTCGGGATTGATGGGGAGCCGGGCGCCCGCGTACCGCAGGAAGAACGCCCCGTCGGAGAGCTCGAGCTGGAGCTGACGGGACTCGAGGACGCGCCCGTACTGATCCGGAAGCACGGGAAGGAGGATCTTGTTGCGGAGCTCGGGCTTCGGAGGGTTCCAGTCCACGTCGAAGACGGCGGCCCGGGGCGAGCTCGGGCCGTTCTCCAGCACGTCCAGCCACCACGGATTGGCATCCCCCGCGATCCCCATGTGATTGGGCACGAGGTCGAGGATGATTCCGAGGCCGCGACCGCGGAGGTTCTCGACCATGCGATCGAACGTGGCCGCGCTGCCCACCTCCGGATTGAAGGCGTTGTGGTCCGTGACGTCGTAGCCGTGCGAGCTGCCCGGGCCGCACTTGAAGCACGGTGAGAGGTAGGCCTCGCTCATCCCCAGCGTCGATAGATAAGGAGCGAGCGCCGCCACCTCGTCGAACCCGAACGATGGCCCGAGCTGGAGTCGATAGGTGGCGCTGCGCGGACGCCCGAGGGCGGCGACCACGTCATCGAAGAGACGGCTCGCGTCGGTCATGACCGACCTTGGCACCTCCTCAGAGGTGCGTGAGCGTCTCGCTGGGGTGTGGGTCGCGCCGCCGGTATCGATCCAGGATCTGGCGGGCCAGGGACCGGCCGCCCAGACCGAAGGCCAGAGACAATGTCAGAACCAAACCCCCAAAGGTGATGCCGAAGGCGAGGAGGACGATCTCTTTGCCGATTCCGAGGTGGGTGACGGCCATGGCGGCGGCGAAGAGGAGGACACCCCAGCGGACGGCGCGGGCCAGGAGTCGGGCCTCCGGCACGCGCGCGTTGACGGCGGCAATCAGGGCGCCTTCACCGAGGAAATTGGCCACGAGCCAGCCCACGAGAAGGATTCCCGCCGCCCCGAAGATCTTCGGGAGCCCCGCGAGCACGAAGTCCGTGAGGCGTCCCGTCCCGGGAATGGCCAGGGCCTCGACGCCGAGAGTGACGAAGACGATGAAGATGCTCCAGAACACGACGAGGCCAATGACCTCGGAGGGTAGCCGTCGGACGCCCGAGCGCCCCAGGGCCATGGTCACCCCCCATTCGTCCGCGCGCCGGTCGATGGCGAGGGCGCGCGCCAGGCGTCTCACGACCCGCGCCGTGATCCAGCCTCCTGCCAGGCCCACGGCGGCCAGGGTGAGCATGGCGAGGATGCCCGGCATCACGAGAGCGAGCCGCGCATTGAGGTTCCTGATGGCCGCCCACACCAGATCACCCCACGCGTCCGTCATCGAGGATCACCCATTATCCGCGCCTCCTTCCACGGCACGTCACCTTTGTCTAGGATCAACCGTCAAGGATCAACGCTCGGCTCGATATTCCGTGACCTCGAGAAACTGGGACGCGCAGAACGCGCAGTAGGCGACCGACTCGAGGACGTATGCGCAGACCGGGCAGCACGGCTGCCCGCAATCGATGCATCCAAGATCGTCGACGGCACGAAGAATCGGCGCTCCGCACTCGCACGTTGATCGGCTCATCGAAGCCTCCTCATGACTCATGGGACCAACATGACTGCTGGAACCAACGCGCCAAGGGGCTGCAAGTGATATGCCCCATTGCCGACTGCGAGGGAGGTTTCAGTTTCAACGGGTTGCGCCACAGGGGCGTTGCCGCGGCTCGCGGTCAACGGTAATTACTACACGACGCCAGAGTCTGAGAACCGGGTTGAAACTACCGAGTAGTTCGGTAAGGCAAGACACACGGACAAGCCTTAACAAGAGCCGCCAAGAGAAATGAGCCTGTCAACCATTCGATCTTTCATGGGCTTGGCCGTGCGCGGCGAGCCGCACACACCTGGCACACAGGTTGCGAGCGGGCTTCGGGGGCGCGCCCCGGACAGGGCTCTCCCAAGGAGATTCGCCAATGATCGGCACCATGCAGGAGCTGTCAACGGCCGTGAGCTCCGCCCCGGATTCGAGCGATCGAGGCCATGTCTGGGCCGTGGTGCTGGCCGGGGGCCAGGGCATCCGGCTGAGAGAGCTGACGCGTCACGTGTACGGAGATGACCGACCCAAGCAGTATGCCGTCCTGACCGGCTCCAAGTCGCTTCTGCGCCAGACGCTCGATCGCGTGAGCAGGCTGGTTCCTCGCCAGCGGATCGTCGTGGTGACCATGGCAGGGCACAGCGCCTACGTGACGGCCGAGCTGAAACATGAAGCTCCCGCACCTCATGTCCTCGAACAGCCGAGAGATCGCGGGACAGCCGCTGCCGTCCTGCTGGCCGCTCACTGGATCCTCGCCCGCGATCCGGCCGCCGTGATGGTGGTCTTGCCGTCGGATCATTTTGTCGGCGAGGACGAGCCCTTCATGGGCCACGTCGGCGATGTCCTCGGGTTCCTGGACCGCCAGGGCGATCGCATCGTCCTGCTTGGCGCGGAGCCGAGCGAGCCCGAGACGGACTACGGCTGGATCGAGCTCGGAGAGTCGCTGCCCGGCTCAGGGCCGAGTCAGCTGTACCGGGTGCGGCACTTCAGGGAAAAGCCGAGCCAGGCGATGGCGGAGGAGCTCTATCGGGCCGGGGCTCTGTGGAACACCTTCGTCTTCGCCAGTCGCGCCACCGTCCTCGTCGAGGCCGGGAGCGACTGCCTGCCCGCCCTCCACGAGCGCCTGGTCAGGCTCTCGAAGTTCCTGGGCACCGAGCACGAGCGCTGGGCCATTCGCCAGGCCTACGAGCTCTCGCCTCGCGCGAACTTCTCGCAGGCCGTGCTGGAGCGCTGCCCTCGGAAGCTCGCGGTCGTCCGGCTCTCCGCGGTGTCCTGGCGGGACCTTGGGACGCCTCGGCGCGTGGTCAAGACGCTGGGCGAGCTGGGCATGCAGCCTGCCTGGCTGAGCACGCTCCAGCCTTCGCCTGTGCTCGCCGCCCGCTAGGCGCGGCCGGACGGGCCCGCCCGTTCGGCGTGGGTGAGGGCGTCGTCCAGGTTGACGGCCGCGCTGATGAGAGCGAGGTGCGTCAGGGCCTGAGGGAAATTGCCGAGCGCCTCGCCGGCCGGTCCGATCTCCTCCGCGTACAGTCCCACGTGGTTCGCGTAGGTCAGCATCTTTTCGAACATCAAGCGCGCTTCCTCCAGCCGACCCGTCTGCGTCATGCTGTCGGCCAGCCAGAAGCTGCAGGCGCTGAACGTGCCTTCCTCGCCCTCGAGCCCATCGGAGGCGACACGGGGATCGTAGCGGCGCACGAGGCTGTCCGTGACGAGCTCCTCCTGGATGCGATCGATGGTGGCAAGCATCCGCGGGTCATTCGGCCCCATGAACTTCACCAGGGGCATGAGGAGCAGGCCCGCGTCGAGGTGCTCGCTGCCGTAGTGCTGCACGAAGCTCCGGCGCTTCTCGCTCCACCCGTGGTCCATGATCGCCGTGTAGATCGCGTCCCGCGTTCGCCTCCATTCCTCGAAGGGCGCGGGGAGTCCGCGCGCCCGCGCGATGCGCATGGCCCGTTCCATGGCCACCCAGCACATGACCTTGGAAGAGACGAACTGCCGCGGTTGGTCGCGGATCTCCCACATGCTCCGGTCCGGCTTGTCCCAGTGTCGGCCCAGCCACTCGAGGAGGCGCACCACGTTCGTCCAGAGATCGTAGGCGATGGGAGCCACGTGCTTGTTGTAGAGGTACACCGCGTCGACGAGGCCCCCATAGATGTCGAGCTGGAGCTGGCGGTGCGCATCGTTGCCGATCCGGACCGGGCGCGAGTCGAGATAGCCGCTCAGGTGATCGAGGGTGGTCTCGGCGAGGCGGTGTCGCCCGTCGATGCTGTAGACCACCTGCAGCCCGCCGCGCCCCTTGGTCTCCTGACAGCGCGCCTCGAGCCATCCCATGAAGGCGCCCGCCTCTTCGGTGAAGCCGATGCGGAGGAGGGCGTAGAGCGTGAAGCTCGCGTCGCGGATCCAGGTGTAGCGGTAGTCCCAGTTGCGGCCGCCCCCGATGCGCTCGGGCAGGCTCGTGGTGGGGGCGGCGATGAGGGCACCCGTGGGCTCGAAGGTGAGGAGCTTGAGAACTAGCGCCGAGCGGTGAACCATCTCCCGCCACCGGCCGACATAGCGGGAGTGGGCGAGCCAACGCCGCCAGTACGCGATGGTCCGCTGCAGCCACTCCTCGATCTCCGGAGCGGCGACCTTTGCGCCCAATGCCTCCGCGTCCACGGCGGCCTCCAGTACGAAGACCGCCCGCTCCCCGGCCCGCAGCTCGAACTCTGCGGTAGCCGCGCGCCCGTGCTCCACGTGGAAGGGGACGGTGCCCTGCAGCCAGAGCGAGAGCGCAGGCGTGTGGAACAGGATGCCCTCCGACCGGCGGACGGCCTCGTGCGTGGCCCGCGCGTAGTCGAAGGCTGGCCGGCAATCGAGCCGGAAGCGGAGCGTGCCACGAACGACGCAGACACGCCGGACGATGCGCGCGGGCCGGTCGGAGCTCGCTCCCTGATGAACGGGCATGAAGTCCACGATCTCGCCCACCCCATCCGCGTGAAGAAAGCGCGTGATCAGGATGTTTGTGTCGGGCAGATAGGTCTGACGGGTGCGGAGCTTGTCGACGGTGGGCGAGATCTGAAAGTGCCCGCCCCGAGCGTCGTCCAGCAGGGCGCCGAACACGCTGGGCGAATCGAAGTTCGGCAGGCAACACCAGTCGATGGCTCCGTTGGTGGCGACCAGCGCCACGGTCCGGAGATTTCCGATGACCCCGTGCTCCTCGATGGCTGATGGCATGACAAACCCCTCCGTTACAGGCAGGCATTCCGCATGCCATGACGGAAAAGTCTGGGAGATCGCCGTACATCCGCCAGCGGGCCCTCACCGAGGGCGGGGCCGGCGGTGCCCGAGTCAGTAAAATCGTCCCGGCCGGGCGCCGGCTACTTGGCGCCTTTCAAGGCCAGGGCGAGGTCATCCGCGAGGTGCGAGGCCTTGTCGGCCAGGATCTTCGCGCGGGCCGTGTCCTTTGCTCGGAGGGCCTCCGTCGCTTTCGTGACGAAGTCCTGAACGCTCGACAGCGTCTGGCGCTGCTCCGACGCGAGCTTCGAAGGGTCGATCTGGTCGATGACCTGGGCGACATGGGCGAGCCGCGCCTGGACGTCCCGTTCCGCGCCTTGGGGATTGTCGACGCGAGGAGAGACTTGGGGTGCCGGGGGCAGGGCGGATGGCGCGGGCGCGGAGGGTGGCGGCCTGACCGCGGCAGGGGGAGCGACGGCGGCGGAGGCGCAGCCCAGAGGGAGCAGGGTCGCCAGGACGAGGCGGAGAGCCCGGATCACGCGCCCTCCTCGAGGGGAAGACGGACGATGACCGTGGTGCCGCGCCCGACCGTCGACAGGAACTCCACGCTCCCGTGGTGAAGCTCCACGACCCGGCGCACGAGGGCCAGCCCGATGCCGGTGCCATCCGTCTTGGTCGTGTAGTACATCTTGAAGATTCTCTCCAGGTTCTCCGGGGGAATCCCCGTGCCCGTATCGGTGACGGTGGCTCTGATCACGCCTCCCTCGTCGGTCGCGGTCGTGACGGTGACCCGGCCGCCCTCGGGCATCGCCTGGCAGGCATTGACGATGAGGTTCATGAAGGCGCGCCGCAGCAGCTCTTCGTCGCCCGGCACCCGCGGGAGGCCCTCGTCGAGAGTGACGGTGAAGGCGATGCCCTTGGGCTGCCATTCGGTTTGGAGGAGCGTGGCGATCTCACGGAGGATGACGTTGAGGCTGAGCGGTCTGAGGGGAAGATCGGAAGGGCGGACAGCTTCGAGGAAACGATTCAGGACCTGGTCCGCGCGCTTGATCTCCGCCTCGATGATGTCGAGGCTGCGGGCGATGTCGGGAGGCCGGTTCGGGAGGCGCTCCCTCAGGAAGGCGATGTGGACGATCGTGGCATGCAACGGGTTCTTGATGTCGTGGGTGACCTCGGAGGTCAGCTGCCCGAGCGCGGCGAGCTGAGCCGAGTACTGGATGAGCGACTGGAAGGTCCTCGCCGACACCGAGACGGACTTCAAGTCCCGGGTGACGAGAATCGCCCCCTCGCGTGCTGCGCCCGCCTCGGCGATGGGGAAGACCGAGGCGAGGAGCTCCACGGCGCCCGCCTCGGTCCGCACCTCGACCATCACGTTGCGGGACGCCGCGCCTTCCTCGAGCGCGCGTCGCACCATGGGACGCAAGGGATGGTCGGCGCCCAGGAGGTCGTCCAGCGGCTCTCCCGCCACCTCCGGGGCGGGCCGCCCCAGCGCCGCCTCTCCCGCGCGATTCGCGAAGAGGATCCGGCCGTCGGCGCCGCAGAAGATGACGCCATCCTCCAGATGGTCCACGGCCGTCTGGATCTGCGTTCGCTCGGTGAGGAGCTGCCTCCGGTCCGACTGGATCTGCTTGCCGAGGAGCTGAAGCTGGTACGCGAGCTTGCCGAACTCGTCGGTGGGGCCGGCCCTGCTGCTCACGTCGAACTCGCCGCGACGGAGCCGCTCCATATCCTCGGCGAGCTGTCGGATAGGCTGCAGGGTGACGGTGGACAGCGCGAGGGCGACCAGGAGGGCGGCGGCGAGGGCGATGGCGGCGAGGGCCAGCGTCTGCCACAAGACGTCGTTGAGCTGGTTTCTGATGAGAGGCACCGCGATCCCGAGCCTGATGGCGGCGAAGGGCTTGCCGCCGACATCGAAGGGCAGCGCGACTTCGTAGACCTGCGACTCCGCGGAGAGGGCGAGGCCGGAGCGCGCGGGGAACGCGTCGCGAAATCCCGGCTGCGGAGGCACGCGCTCTCCCTCCCGCCGGCGGTCCGTGTGGACGATGGCCACGCCTTGTTCGTCGGCGATGAGCGCGTAGAGCAGCGAGGGGTCGTAGCCGACACTCGCGTCGAGCAGGGCGCGCAGCTCCGCGTCCCGGGCCAGCACCGCGCGGGAGTCCTTGCCTGGTTGGCGAGACAGGGCGTGTGCGCTCTGAAAATAAATCTGGCGGGCCACGAACTCCGCCTGGGATCGCGTGGCGTTCAGGACGATTCGTTGGGTGTGATAGAGATGCATGACCGTGGTCAGCACGATCACGCACAGCGTCAGCACGGTGACGGCGAGGATTTCGCGGGTGCGCAAGGACAAGGTACGAGGTGGAGAAGTCTGCGCCTCCGCCTGAGGGAGTCCTGGATTCGTGCGAGCCATGTGGTACTCGTCTGGCGCCGAGCGCGGCGCGTGCCCGAAGCGTTCGATCGCGGGCGAAGTATACGGCCCATCAAGTCACCCCGGCAACTGAGGCGACCCAGGTCGACTCGACAAAGTTGCACGGTAAAATCTTCCAGTCTGAGCGCCCGAGCTCCGAACCGGCGCCCCTGCCTGCCGTCGCAATGTCGGCTAAGTACCTGGCGCCATGGAGGAATCGACTCGGGAGGGAGGGTGGGTGCCCTGGGCACACACCTTGCTACCTACCCAGCCGGCAGCTCCCGGAAGAAATTCTCCAACATCGAGCCAAAAGGTGACGACATGAAGCATCGCGTGCTCATTGCTGATGACGACGAATCGGCCCGGGCCGGAGTGGCCGCCCTCCTTACCGCGTGGGGATACGAAGTCGACGAGGCCGTCGACGGCAAGGAGGCGCTCGACCGCGCCCAGACCTTCTCGCCCGCCGTCGTCATCGCCGACCTCAAGATGCCCGGCCTCGATGGTCTCGCTCTCCTCAAGCCTCTGTCCGAGCTCAATCCGAACGCGGTGGTCATTCTCCTGACCGGCCATGCCACGGTCGAGACCGCGGTCTCCGCGATGCGGGACGGCGCCTACGACTACCTGACAAAGCCGGTCGACCCGCAACGCCTCCGCGTGGTGCTGGACAAGGCGGTGGAGCGGGCGGAGGTCCAGAAAGAAGTGACGCTGCTCCGCCGCCAGCTCAAGCAGAGCCGGGGCTTCGGAGCGCTGCTCGGGGTCGGCCCCGCCATGCAGGAGGTCTACCGGCTGATCGACCTCGCGGCGACCAGCTCGGCTCCCGTGCTCCTCACCGGCGAGACGGGCACGGGCAAGGAGCTCGTGGCGCGCACTATTCATCAGATGTCCAACCGCGCCAAGGGGCCGTTCGTCGCCGTCAACTGCTCCGCCATCCCCGAGACCCTCCTCGAGAGCGAGCTCTTCGGCCACGAGAAGGGCGCCTTCACGGGCGCCCTCGAGCGGCGGGCGGGCTATTTCGAGCTGGCGGATTCCGGCACGATCTTTCTCGACGAGATCACGGAGATGAGCCCGTCGCTGCAGGCCAAGTACCTCCGCGTTCTTCAGGACGGGGTGATCCGTCGCCTGGGCGGCAAGGCGGAGACGAAGGTGGACATCCGGGTCATGGCCGCCACCAATCGTGATGCCGCGGAGGCGGTTCGCGACAAGGCGTTCCGCGAGGATCTCTACTATCGCGTGAACGTGCTCGCCATTTCGCTCCCACCCCTCCGTCGGCGTCTCGAGGACGTACCCCTGCTCGTGGAAGCCTTCATTTCGGAGTTCAACGAGAAGTACGAGCGTCAGGTCAAGTCGGTCGACGACGCCACCATGACCCGGCTTCTCGAGCATTCCTGGCCGGGCAACATCCGAGAGCTTCGAAACATCATCGAGCGGTCCGTGGTCACCTGCGAGGGCGATCTGATCTCGCCCCAGTGCCTGCCGTTTCGCACCGTGGCCACCGACAAGCCCGAACGCGCGGACGCCGTGCTCCTGCCTCTGGGCACCACGCTCGAGCAGGGAGAGCGTGAGCTCATCTTGAGAACACTCGAGTCGGTGAACAACAACAAGACGCGAGCGGCGGCCATCCTGGGCACCACGCCGAAGACGCTGCACAACAAGACGCGGCGCTGGAGGAGCGAATCCGGCCAGATTGCCAGCTGAGCAAAGCCTCGCAAAGCTTACCTGGAGCGGGAAAAACCGACCGGCCCTCGAGAGGGGGCCGGTCGTGTCTGTCCGAGGCAAAGACCCACAGAACGGTAACTTCGGCGACTCTCTTCCCATGGCATGGGCGATGCAACTTTGAGCGCCCAGGAGGTAGATGCCATGAGCCGGATCTGCCAGATGACGGGAACGCGCGCAGCGCTCGCGGCCGCCGGCGCGCTCTGCATGACTGCTACAGCCGCCTGGGCCCAGGTGAGCCCCACTCCTGCGCCAATGCCTTCGCCCGAGATGACGAACGGCAGCGGGGCGTTCATGGTTGCCGCCCTCGTGGTGGTGCTGCTGATCGCCGTAGGCGTCATGGTCAAGCTCTATGATCTGCGGCGCAAACGCGAGGATGAAGCGGTGGCGCTCCAGGCGCGCCTCTCGGACGCCTTGCTGGCCGAGCCTTCCCTAGGGTCTCTTCCCCTCGTCCCCACCGTGCGCATTCCCATGCGGGGAGCACCCGTCACCATTGAGATCGTAGGAACGGTGCCGAGGCCGGAGCTTCGACAGGCTGCCATCGACCTCGTGGTGCGAGAGGCGGCCCGCAGCGTGAAGAGCTACCGGGTGGACGCTCGGATTTCCATCGATTCCATGATGCAGCGGAGGGCGGCCTAGGTCGCAAAGACATGGCGCCCGCCGGAACCGATACGAGCGCGCGGATCGTCGTGGCTGACGATGATCCCGCGTCACTGGAGGGGCTGCGAGCGTTGCTCGCCGCCTGGGGGTACGAGGTGGAGACCGCCCCTGACGGGCGGGCCGCTCTCGAGAAGGTCTCCGAGGTGCACCCGAGCGCGGTGATCACTGACCTCGTCATGCCCACCATGAACGGGCTCGAGCTCCTGAATGTGCTTCATGACGAGGAGCCGGCCTTGCCCGTCATTCTTCTCACTGCGCACGGGAACCTCAACCACCTGCGCGATGCCGCCCAGCAGGGGGCCTTCGCCTACCTGCGAAAACCGGTGGACGTGCTGAAGCTTAAGACTGTCCTCGCGAGCGCGCTGGCGGCATAGCGGGGCGAACGATGAGTCCTACCCTGACCGAATCCGCGGGGATGAAGGTGAGGCGGCGGAGCTTTGCCGTCCAGAGCGAGGGGCGCCGAGAGGCCATCGACATCACGCGGCAGGTGCGGGACATCGTGCGGGAGGCGGGTGTCCAGGACGGTCTCGTCTTCACCAATTGCCTGCACACCACCTGCTCCGTTCTCATCATCGACTCCCAGCCCGAGCTCTTTCAGGATCTGTCCCACATGATGGGGCGCTTCGTCGAGGACGAGTGCCAGTACAAGCACAACGATCCCCGGCTCTCGGATTGCGAGCGCGGGAATGCCACCGCCCATCTTCGCGCCAGTCTGCTCGGCCACGGCGTCGCCATCGGCATCTCGGCGGGCGAGCTCCTTCTCGGCGGCTCGCAGTCGATCCTGCTCGCGGAGTGGGATGGTCCGCGTCCACGAAACGTCAACGTTCAGATCATGGGGGTATAGAGTGGCCATCGCGCGAATCGGCTCGATCCGCCCGCGAGACCTCCGGGTCCCGCTCTTTCTCGTGACCGTCAGCGTCCTGTGCCTGTTCTGGATCAAGGCCTGGGCGGGGGTGCCCACGGATCAGCTCCGGGGCTCCGTCGACCGTGTCATCCAGATCCTGGAAGACCCCCAGCTCAAGGCGGAGGCGAGGGCGACGGATCGCCGCGCGGCCATCCGGAAGGAAGCGGAGTCGATCTTCGACTTCACGGAGACGGCCAAGCGTGCCCTCGGCCAGCACTGGAAGACTCTGAATACCAGCCAGCAGCAGGAGTTCGTGTCCCTCTTCGAGGATTTGCTGGAGCGGGCCTATGTCTTGAAGATCGAGAAGTACAGCGGGGAGAAGGTGACGTACCTGGGCGACACCGTCGATGGAGATCTTGCCACGGTGAAGACGAAGTTCACCACCAAGCAGGGGACGGAGATTCCCGTCGACTACCGCCTGCTCCGCCGGGGCGATCGGTGGCTGGTCTACGACGTCTTCGTGGAGGGTGTGAGCCTGGTCGCCAACTATCGCACCCAGTTCGACCGGATCATGCGGACGGGCTCGTACGACGAGCTGGTACGGCGGATGAAGGCGAGTCAGTCCGACTTCAACAGCGCTCCCGGAAAGTCCCCCACGCCTCGTTCCTAGTGCAAGCGGGCCCCGCCCGCGCGCGGCCGCCGGATCACCGCGGTGACCTGGGCGAGAAGCGAAGGGACGAAGGCCAGCTCCCGGACGAGGCCGGCCGCGGCCGCCAACCGGACGAGAAGCCCCGCGGCAGGGAGTGCTCCGAGGGCAGCCGGCGCCACAGCCTTCAGGGGCACATGCGCGCCGAGGCGAAGGGTCGGTCCGAGAGCCCGTCCGAGCATGAACCCGATGACGGCGGCGGCGCCAAGGCTGGCCGCGGGATGACGCGAGGCCTGCTGCCTCCAGTCGATGGCTTCCCGGACACGATCGGCCAGCTCGGCCGCCGTACGGGAGATGGCCAGTCTCGTCTCGTCCACGTGTGAGACCAGGCGCTCGATCTCTACCTCCCGTTGCTCAGCCATTGCACGTCCTTTCGTAGACCTTCCGCCGTTCGCTGCAGGGCGTGCCGTCGTGACGGGTCGACTCCCCGGCGCATGCAGACCCCCACGATGATGCCGCCCAGGGCGAGGAAGACGAGACCGGTGAGGGCGAACCCCGTGGAGGTCGAGCCCAAGAGGCCGGCAACCCAGAAGGCCAGCGCCACCGCGACCAGGACCAGCCCCAGGGTCGCGATGGCTCCGCCGATGACCAGGACGAGGAGATGCCGGACGAGGAGCGCGAGGTTATGCTCGAGCTCGAGCCGCAAGAGATTCAGCTTCTGGTCGATGAAGTGACCGAGCTGTCCGAGCAGGTCCTCGATCAGCCCGCCCACGCTTCGCCCTTCCTGGCTCGGCCCGGCAGGACGACGCAGCATCAACGCCTCCCCCCCGCTACCGCCGCCGGGATCGAGAGAGCCCTACGAGAAACCCGACGCCGGCCGCGAGGACCAGGGCGATCAACGGTGAGCGCGCCATGAAATCCCGAGCGCTCCTGAGGCGCATGTCCCCGACCATCGAATTCACCCTGGTCATCGCATGACTGAGGCCTTCCGCGGCGTCGGACAGGCCACTTCGGATCGGTACGACCACTTTCTGCAGCCTTCCGACCTGGCCGCCGTTTCCCTGAAGGCTCCTTTCAGGGGCCATCTAGTGACCGACTCCGAGCAGGAACAGGATGATGATGAGGCTCAAGGGCACGCCGAGCAGCCAGAGCAGAATGAGGACCATGATCGTTCTCCTTTCCGCCTACTTGCCGCCCGCGAGAGCGGCGCGGGTTCGATAGTAGGTGAAGGTCATGGGCTCGCCGGAGGCCATCCAGCCGCCGATCACGCTGCCGGCCAGTCCGATGAGGAGCGCCGTCAAGGCGCCGAGAGCGCCGTTACGCGCGATGATGGCGGCCTGAGGGTCGACGGCAACGACGGGCGAGACCCAGGCGGGCGTGCCGGCCAGTCCTCCGTACCAGACACCGAAATAGCTCGCGGCCCCTAACGAGGCGAGGACGAGCAAGATCGGAATGGTGACGAGCCAGGCAATGGCACCGTGGAGCACGGCATGCTCTGCCCGCCGAGCGCCGAGGATCTTGCCCGCCGTCCATCCACCGATCACGTAGGCAAAGAATGCGCTGCAGATGCTGAAGACGAGCGCCCACATCTGGAACTTGTGCCAGTTCACGATGCGGGTTTCGGAATAGGCCCCGAGGGCGGTGCCCCCGAGGCCGAAGATGAGGCCGGTGGCCAGGGCGGCCAGCCCGCCAACCCAGATGGCGGACCAGCTCACTGGCCACTCGACGGCCTCCCACTGTTGATACGTGACGGACGTTCTGCGTTCAGCCATTTCGCAACCCTCCGTGGTCGAGCGACCTCAAGGGACGTGTGCTCCTCGGCCGGCCACCAGGTGCACGATGAGGATCACGATCCCCACGAGGAAAAGGATCCAGGCGATCTGGGAGGCGATGGCGGCGACACCAAAGAGCCCGAGGGCGCCCGCCACGAGACCTACGAGCAGAAATGTCAGTGCGTAGTAGAGCATGTGCGTTCCCTCCTTGCCGTCAGACAAACGCAACTGCTGTGCCAGGGCAGATGGCCGGGGACTGCCCCGCTAACTAGCTGGAAGCTGAAGGTGGATGGCGCGATCGGCTAATGTGGTCGACAGGCGATTGGCACCGTCCGACCCGGTAAAGCCGACCTGCTCTCACGCGGGCGCCGTCAGTGCATTCCTCGATTAGGCGATCGAGCCAGCCAGGGGGTGGCATCCCGCTTGCTCTCCAAGAAAAGCAGGGAGGGCTATGCCCATGGCGGCGCGCTCACTCGTTTCAGGTACGATTTCTTTCGGGCTGGTGGCGATCCCCATCAGGCTCTATCCGGCCGTGGTCTCGGAGCGGGTGTCCTTCCATCTGCTCCATGCCAAGTGCGGCAGCCGGATCAAGTACCAGACGTACTGTCCGGTATGTGACCAGGTGGTCGACCGGGAGGATCTCGTGAAGGGATACGAGTTCGGCAAGGAGCAATACATTCGCGTCACCGAAGACGAGCTGGAGGCCCTGGAGGGCGAGGCTTCGAAGGACATCGACATCGCGGAGTTCGTGCCCCTCGCCTCCGTGGACCCCATCTTCCTGGACAAGGCCTATTTCCTGGGACCGGACAAGGGCGGGGCCAAGCCTTACCAGCTCCTGGCCCGCGCCCTGGAGAAGGCGGAGCAGGTCGGCGTCGCCCGTTTCATTATCCGCGGGAAGGAAAGCGTGGTCCTCATCCGCCCCTTCCAGCGCGGCCTGATTCTTCACACCATGTACTTCCACGACGAGATCCGCGATGTCGGCGAGATCGACAGGGGAGAGTCCCTGAAGATCAAGGAGAGCGAAGTTCAGCTCGCTCTTCGGCTCATCGCGGAGCTGGCGAATAAGAACTTCGATCCGGAAAAATACGATGACGAGTACCGCCAGCGCGTCCTCGCGCTCGTGAAGGAGAAGGCCCAGGGCAAGAAGGTCACCATCGCTCCGCCGCGGGCCCCGCGTGGGAAGGTGATCGATCTGATGGACGCCCTCAAGAAGAGCCTGGAGAAGCGACGCGGGCCGGAACCAGCGGAGAAAGGTAGTGCGGGCCGCAAAGCGCTCGCCAAAGGGTCCCGGCGCGTTGGAGAGGCAGCCCGCTCGCTCGAGAGGCGGGTGCGCGCGGGAAAGAGGTAAGACGGAGCAGCAAGCTCCCAGCGTCGCCTGGCACGGCGACGCTGGGATCCATGTAACGACAGAGCGAGCTCTCAGTGGCCCTTTGAATGCCCCCTCTGCTCAAGCGCCAGGATCGAAGAGAGATTCCCTTCTTACCGGGTGATTCTTACCTCGTGGACGACAGGAATCTTGACGACCGAGGGCCACGCGCCGTGTTTCCGACGTGTTATCCCATCCGCAGCGCCTCCCTTCCGTTGGCATGGTCCTGGCAGCCTTATCCGTTCGGAAACGACGGCCGCCATCTGACCCTTGACACGAAGGAGACAGACGCATGGACAAGTCATTTCTCACCGACATCAAGGAGCTCCGCCGGCGCGCGCGCAGCCATATCGAGCAGGGCGCCATCACCGCCGCCTATCGCGGCGACCGCGAGACCGTCCTCCGTCTTCTCAACGAGGCGCTCGCCACCGAGCTCGTGTGCGTGCTTCGCTACAAGCGCCACTACTACATGGCCTCGGGCATCCACGCCCAGGCCGTGGCCGCGGAATTCCTCGAGCACGCCAGCGAGGAGCAGACCCATGCTGACTTGATCGCCGAGCGCATCAACCAGCTCGGGGGCGAGCCGGACCTCAACCCCGAAGGCCTCCTCACGCGCAGCCACTCCGAATACGTCGAGGGCGACGACCTCGTCGACATGATCAAGGAGGACCTGGTGGCCGAGCGGATCGCCATCGACTCCTACAGCGAGATGATCCGCTACATCGCCGACGACGATCCCACCACCCGCCGGATGCTGGAAGGCATCCTGGCCACCGAGGAAGAGCACGCGGAGGACCTGCGGATTCTCATCGACGCGCTCGGCAAGGACGAGCGCTCCAGGGAAGAGAGGAGATAGCGCCATGCTCCGCAGCATCAAGGAGATGCTCGACTACTCCATTCTCGCCACGGACGGCGAGATCGGTCACGTCACGGACATCCTGCTGAGCGACTCGGACCTCAAGGCTCGCTATCTCGTCATCGACACGGGAGGCTGGCTGTCCGGCCGACACGTGCTGCTGTCCACGGCCTGGCTCAGCTCGGTGGCTCCGGAGAAAAAGATGATCGTGGTCAACATCGAGAAGAAGCGGATCAAGGAGGCGCCTCCGTATGATCCGGATGCCGCGATCCCCCGCGAATACGAGGCGCGTCTGCACGACTATTACGGGTGGCCTTACTACTGGCAGCCGTGAGCCAGCGGAGGGACGGTGACGCATGGGACTGTGGGGAATCAAGTACTCGGATATCGACGAGAAGTGGTGGGTGGACGTGGTGCTGCAGGAAGACCCACCGGCCATCCGGCGCGAAAAGATAGGGGAGCAGGTCGTCACCGATGGGTTCGAGGGCGTGACGGGGCCTGTCCTGGCGCGAAAGGCGAGCATCCCGCCCACCGCGCTGAGCGACTGGCCCAGCGAGACGGCGGTGATTCTCACCCGAGCGGAGCTGGGCCCGGACTCCTCGACGTCTTCTTCGTGAGAGGACTTTCTCCACAGCGTCTGTTCACAGGCATCTGAGGGAGGTTCGTGATTCGCCCGCTCCGCATCGCGCAGGTCTCGCCACTCTACGAGCGTGTGCCCCCGGCGCTCTACGGAGGCACCGAGCGCATCGTCTCCTATCTCACCGAGGAGCTCGTCCGGCGCGGACATCAGGTCACCCTCTTTGCCAGCGGGGATTCGAGCACGCGGGCCACGCTGGTGGCGCCCGCGCCTCGCGCCCTGCGCCTCGACTCCACCGTCAACGACGAGCTCGCCTCTCACATCATGGAAATGGCCCAGGTCTTCGAGCGCTCGCGGGACTTTGACGTCATCCACACCCATGTCGGCTACCTCGCCTTTCCCTTCGCTCGGTTCACGCGAGGCGCCAGCCTGCACACCCTTCATGGCCGCCTCGATCTGCCCAGCATCTACCCGGTGTTCCGCCACTTTCGCGACGAGCCGCTCGTATCGATCAGCCATGCCCAGCGCCTGCCCCTGAAGGGGTTGGGCGTCACCTGGGCGGCGACCGTCCATCATGGCCTGCCCCTGGCCGACTATCCTTTCTCGCCGCGCGGCGGAGAATACCTGGCCTTCCTCGGTCGCATCTCGCCGGAGAAGCGTCCCGACCTGGCCATCGCTCTCGCCAAGCGCGTGGGTCTGCCCCTCAAGATCGCCGCCAAGGTCGACCCCGTCGATCGCGCCTACTTCGAGCGCGAGATCCAGCCGCTTCTCGGCCATCCCCTGATCGAGTTCGTGGGAGAAATCGGGGAGGAGGCGAAGGCGAGCTTTCTCGGCGCGGCCCTCGCCCTCGTGTTTCCCATCGACTGGCCCGAGCCGTTCGGCCTCGTGATGATCGAAGCCCTCGCCTGCGGCACGCCCGTGATCGCGCGGCGCTGCGGGTCGGTGCCCGAGATCATCGTGTCCGGGCGTACGGGCTTCATCGCGGATACCCTGGAGGGCATGGAGCTGAGCGTGAGACGGCTCGATCGGATCGACCGCGCCAAGTGCCGCCGCGAGGTGGAGGCGCGCTTCACGGTGGAGCGCATGGTCGACGGTTACGAGACGATCTATCGTGGCCTCGCCGCCCAGGCGGCGGCAAGCGCATGAGCGAGCCCGAGCCCGGAGACCTCATCGCCGTCGGCGATCATTACTATATCCTCGCGTCCACCTTCGCGGCCGACCTGCCCAAGCTCGTCCTCAAGCACGACGAGGCCTTTTTCGTGGCGGACCGGCGTGGGGATTTCCCCGACGTGCCCGAGAGCGAGTTCGGCTTCTATGTCGGGGGCACCCGCTTCCTCGATCGCTTCGAGCTGCGCGTCCACGGCCAGCGGCCGCTCGTCTTGAACGCCGCCGTGTCCGACGACAATCTCCAGGTCGCGGTCGACCTTACCAACGCCGACATGCGCGAGGGCGAGACGGTCCTTCTGGCGGGGCGGACCCTGCGCCTCGCGCGCCGTCTCACCCTGTACGAAGGCCAGCTCTGCCAGGTCTTGAGCCTGGAGAGCTTCGCGGTGGAGGCCGTGCACGTGGACCTCGTCTGGCAGTTCGAGGCCGATTTTGCCGACGTCTTCGAGGTTCGCGGCCTGCGGCGCGAGCGGCGCGGCGATCGGCTGACGCCCGTCTGTGGACCCGGCATGGTCCGGCTCGCCTATCGCGGGCTCGACAAGACGGTGCGGACGACGTGGCTGCACTTCGATCCGCCGCCTCGCCGGCTGACGCCGGACTCCGCCCGCTATCAGCTCACCGTCGCCCCGGGCGGACGCCAGGACCTCGTGGTCACCGTGAGCACGGCGGAGTCGCCGGACGAGATCGAGGCGCCCCCCGTCGGGTCATTGAGCCTCGTCGAGATCGTGCGCCGGCGCCGCGACGAGAATGAAGCGCATCAGCACCTCATGGCCCGCATCGCGACGTCCCACGAGCCGTTCACGGGCTGGCTCCGCCGCTCCCGGGGCGACCTCCACATGCTGCTGACGGAAACGCCGGACGGCCCCTTGCCCTATGCCGGCATTCCGTGGTTCGTCGCCCCTTTCGGTCGTGACAGCCTGATCAGCGCGCTCCAGGTGCTGCCCTTCGAGCCGGCCATCGCGCGCGGGACGCTTCGCTTCCTCGCGCGCTACCAGGGGACCCGCGACGACCCCTTCACCGAGGAGGAGCCGGGGCGCATCCTGCACGAGTATCGCCGTGGCGAGATGGCCGCCTGTCGCGAGATCCCATTCATTCCCTACTACGGATCCGTGGACGCAACGCCTCTCTTCGTGATGCTGCTGGCCGAGTATCTGCGGTGGACGGGCGACCACGCCCTGGCTCGCGAGCTCCTGCCCTCCCTCGAGCGCGCACTGGCCTGGATCGTCGGACCGGAGGAGCGTGGAGACTATCTGACCTACGGGCGGCGCTCGCCCATAGGTCTGGGGAATCAGGGATGGAAAGATTCCCACGACGCGATCATGCATGCCTCCGGCGAGCCCGCGGGGCCGCCCATCGCGGTGGTCGAGGCCCAGGGATACAAGTACGCCGCGCTCCTCGGCGGCGCCGAGCTGCTCGAAGCCCTCGGCCGGCCGGAGGCGGGGCCCCCGCTGCGAGAAAAGGCGCGGCACCTGCGCGCGCGCTTCGACGCCGATTTCTGGCTGGACCGCGAGGCCTTCTACGCCCTGGCCCTGGACGGCGAGGGAGCGCCGTGTCGCGTCATCGCGTCCAACCCCGCGCACTGTCTCTGGACGGGTATCGCGGCCGGAAGTCGCGCGCGAGCCGTGGGTGGCCGGCTCATGGCCGAGGACATGTTTTCGGGCTGGGGCCTGCGTACGCTCTCGGCCGGAGAGCGGCTCTACAACCCCATGAGCTATCACAATGGCTCCGTGTGGCCACACGACACCGCCATAGCGGCGGCGGGCCTCCGGCGCTCTGGCCAGACCGAAGCATTCCTGAAGCTCGCCACCGCGCTCTTCGAGGCGGCCATCGAGTGGGAGGGCGAGCGGATGCCCGAGCTCTTCTGTGGCTTCTCGCGGGTACTGGGCTTCGGGCCCACGCGCTATCCGGTGGCGTGCTCGCCCCAGGCGTGGGCCGCCGGAGTGCCCTTTCACCTTCTGAGCGAGATGCTAGGTCTGTCCGCCGCCGCCCACGACAATCGCCTCAGCCTCATCAATCCGGTTCTGCCGCCGTGGCTCGACTGGGTCGAAGTCCGCGACCTTCGTCTTCGCGACTCGAGTCTCGATTTTGCGGTCTCGCGCGGCAGCCAGACGGCGGCCGTGGAGCTGCTCGCGCGACGGGGCGACGCCGAGCTCGTCGTGAGGCGGTAAGGCCGCGGCGGTCAAGCGGGCGGGTAATCTTTACCCGGTCAGATCTACTGGGCCATGGGTCCAGAGCGGTCCCGCCGGGACAAATGGCCCAAAAGTGAAGTGATATCGTCTGGCACGCGCTTTGCGGCCTTCCGCCGTATGACGACAAACTCGCCGGATGCTCGAACGCGCCCTGATCGCCATCGTGAAGCGCTTGAACTCTTGAACGGCCAGGAGCGCCCATTCCTGTTGGGCGGGGGGTACGCGCTCAGACACTATACGGGTGGCGTGCGCGGCACCAAGGATCTCGACGTGTTTGTCCGCCGGCAGGACGCCCTCGCGCTGCTCGATGGATTGGCTCGGGCGGGGCTCGAGACCGATCTGACCTTTTCCCACTGGCTCGGCAAGGTGCACATGGCGAGCGACGACCACATCGACGTGATCTTCGGCTCCGGCAACGGCCTGGCCGAGGTGGATGACGAGTGGTTCGCCCACAGCGTGCCCGCGACCGTGCTGGGTGTTCCCGTGAATCTGTGCCCGCGCGAAGAGATGATCTGGTCCAAGGCCTTCGTGATGGAGCGCGAGCGATACGACGGCGCTGATATTTCGCACCTCATCCGCGCCTGCCAGGGGCGGCTCAACTGGCGCCGGTTGCTCGCCCGCTTCGGACCGCACTGGCGTGTGCTCTTGAGCCACCTCACGCTGTTCGGCTTCATCTACCCGGGCGAGCGCGCGTGCATCCCGCCCGAGGTGATGGTCGGCCTCTGCCGTCTGCTCGAGTGGGAATCGGCCGAGCCCTCGGCCGGGGATCGGCTCTGTCAGGGCACGCTTCTGTCCCGCGAGCAATATCTCACGGACGTGTCCCGCTGGGGCTATGCCGATGGACGCCTCGAGCCCCACGGGCAGATGACGCCTGACGAGGTGGCCCAGTGGACGGCCGCCATCGATTCGGAAAAGAAGGCAGCCGAGAAGGTGGACGTGGGCAACGTCAACGTGGAGCGGGCCTGATGCGCCTGGCCGCGATCGGGGACCTGCACTGCAAGAAAGCGTCGCAGGGAGCCTTCCAGTCGCTCTTCGCCGCGGCCAGTGCCGCCGCCGATGTGCTCGTTCTCTGTGGCGATCTGACCGACTATGGACTCGCCGAGGAAGCGCGCATCCTCGTCAAGGAGCTGGCGGCGGTCAAGAGCATGCCGGTCGTTGCCGTCCTCGGCAACCACGACTACGAATCGAACGAGACCGACCAGGTCAAGAGTCTGCTCGTTGACGCCGGCGTCCACCTGCTGGACGGCGAAGCCTGCGAAATCGACGGCGTGGGCTTCGCCGGCGCCAAGGGGCTGGGCGGAGGCTTCGGGGAGCGTGCGCTCCAGCCCTGGGGCGAGGAAGTCATCAAACGATTCGTGCGGGAGACCATCGACGAGGCCCTCAAGCTCGAGTCGGCGCTCGCGAAGCTGCGAACGCCCCAGCGCATCGCCATCCTGCACTACTCGCCGATCCAGGAGACGGTGGAGGGTGAGCCACGCGAGATCTATCCGTTTCTCGGCTCGAGTCGGCTCGAGGAGCCGCTCTCCCGCTATGCCGTGACCGCCGTCTTCCATGGGCACGCCCACCACGGGCGGCCCGAGGGCCGGCTGCGCGGCGGGGTGCCCGTCTACAACGTGTGCCTGCCCCTGCTCCAGCGAGAGGCGCCCGATCGTCCTCCGTTCCTGCTCATCGACCTGGAGCATCTATCCGTCAACGACACGGGCTCCCCGGATCCCTCGGTCGCTTCCCTCCACGCCACGAAGTGACTCATCCGCCTCGTCATCCCCGTAGGCGGCGAAGTGCGGGTAGAGCTGGACAGGATGGGTCAGGGGCGTGGGTAGCGTGACCGTGGCCGGGTGAAGAATGAAGGTCTGCATCTCCGTCTCCGAGGGGCCCGCGTGGGCGCCCCGCTCGTCGATGAAGGAGACGTTGCTGTGGGGCGCGCCGATGCCGTACAGGACGAGATCGCCCGCGCTCGGCATGGCCATCAGGTCCCGGAGTCCCTTGAGCACGAGGCCTCGGTCCGCGCGGCCGGCGAATGGGCCGCCGTCCCCGTTGCCGTCAAGGGACAGAGGGCGGCCACGCCACCAGCAGACCGGCCCATGCGCCGATCGGGCGAGCACCAAGCCGATGCCAGGATGTCGCGAGAGATGCTCGCCGACATCGGCAGGCTCGACCGCCTCGATGGTCAGGGGCTCCGGCGAGTCGAGGAAGTAGACGAAGGCATTGGGGCCGGCCGTGATGATGCGGATGGACTCCATGGGCGGTCCGTCTTCGCGCGCCCAGGCCGGCCGGTCCCGCTCCGTGTGGTTGAAGAAGCGCTGGAGAAGCCCGCGGCAGTCGGTTCGCCGGTACCGCGCGAGGTGACGCGTGAGCCCAAGGGCCTTCTTCGGGCGTGGCGGCGACCACGGGCCGCCGGTCGCGGCCCCGCCGAGGGCCGCCCGCACCACCGACTCCAGCGACTCCCCACCGGAAACCTGCCGAAAGTTGCGCGTCGGCGTCTGGCCGTGATCAGACAGGATGTACAGGTCGTAGTGGTACTCCGGCAGGCGCTCGATCACGCGCGCGAGCTGCCCGATCGAGCTGTCGATGTGATACAGCGCGCGCATGGCCGATCGATGGACGGGGCCGAAGGCATGGGCGAAGACGTCATAGTCCAGGTAGTTCACGTACACGGCTCGCGCGCCACGATAGAGGTCGGCCGATACGGCCAGGGTGAAGAGCTCGCGGATCCAGACGGAAAAGACGATCTTCAGCCCCAGCCAGCGGAAGCTCTCAGAACGGGCGGCGCGGGGACTCCGCGCCGTGCGCACCACGAAACGCGCCAGCTCGAAGGCGGTGAGCCCAAGGGCCTTGACCACCACCCAGCCCAGCAGAGCTGCGGACAGGAGCAGGCGGAGGAGAGGAAGACCTGCCCGCGTGGGCTTCAAGAGCCTGGCGAAGGTCAGGAGACTGTCCGGCGCGCCCCCCGTGAAGACACAGCCATAGCACGCGCCGCCCGCGAGGATGCCGCGGCGGTCAGCCATCTGGCGGCTCTCCACGAAGTCCGCGGCTCCTGGCATCGGGAAGTGGACCTCTCGGCGCTCGCGCTTGTCGTAGTAGTGGAAGCCTGGGATGTCCGGTTGGATCCCGTACATGGCTGCCGCGTGGAAGGTCGGGGTCGAGGAGGGGATCCCCACGGACATCGGCTTGCGGGCGAGCCGCCCCGTCCTGAGCAGCCGCCGGATGTGGCGGAGACGCCGGCCATGCAAGGCCTTGTCGAGAACGGCCTCGGACAGACCATCGATCTGGATTATGAGAAAACGGCGACGGCCAGGATCAGCAGGCACTCCGAGGCGGGCCCAGCGCGCGACGCGATCCACCATTCGCTGGAACTTCAGGACAATGTCATCGACCATCGCGGCGTGATTCTAGCGCGGGGCGAGCGATCCTTCGCGATTCGCCCTCACCAGGGAAGCGTCTCCCCGGGCTTGGGGATCCAGACGACCTCGGGATCCAGCTTCCGCCGGGCGACCTCGGCGGTGATCCGCGCGGGGGGCTCGTCATACGGCTCCCGCGCAAGCATGAAGGTGCCCCAGTGGATGCCGATGAAACGCGCGGCCCGGAGGTCGGTCGAAGCTTGGAGCGCCTCTTCCGGAGAGATGTGCACGGGGTGCGCAGTCTCGCGCGGCGTGTAGGAGCCGATGGGCAAGGCCGCGAGGTCGAAGGGCCCGAGCTCATCGCCGATTTCCTTGAAGTGCTTGTAGTAGCCGGTATCCCCCGCGAAGTAGAAGCGCTGCGAGCCCAGCACCGCCCAGGAGGACCAGAGGCGGCGCCCCTGATCGACCAGCGTGCGGCCCGAGCCGTGCTGGGCAGGAGTGCAGACGATGGTCAGTCCCTTGAATGCGATCGACTGGCCCCAGTCCAGCTCGACCGCGTTGGTGATGCCGCGGTCCGCGAGCCAGGCCTTGATGCCCAGGGGCACCACGAACCGGGGGTTGTAGAGCTGGGCCAGGCGCTTGACGGTCGGCTCGTCCAGATGGTCGTAGTGATCGTGCGAGATCAGGACGAAATCGATGGGGGGAAGATCTTCCATGCGCATCGGCGCGGGCGTGTAGCGCCGGACGCCCACGAGCCCGCTGAACGGGCCGCTTCGTCCCGCCCAGGTGGGGTCGGTGAGGAAGTTCACGCCGTCGAGCTGGACGAGGAGGGTGGAGTGCCCGATCCACGTCACCGTCGCCTCGTGATGGTTGTCCCGGAGCGCCTGGAGATCGGGAACGGCGGCGGGCAGCGCAGAGACCCGACGCTCCGGCACGAGCCAGGTGCCCCCCACGATGAACGAATGGAGGCGCGCGAAGTAGGACGCGCGCTTGTAGGCGGGATCGAGGTTCTTGAAGGCCGCGCCCTTTCGAGGAGGGACGGCGAGGGCGGCCACCTTCTTGATGACGGGATCGCCGGGGGATGTCTCGGCAGCCCGCGCGCTGTCCCCCCCCGAGTACGAGCAGACGACGACTCCCACGAGGAAGACGAGAAAGGCACGCCGGAGCACGCGAATCCGCACAATTCGAGCGTACCGTCATTGTCAAGGGCAGGGCCCTGTCCCGCTACATCTGATCGCGAACGGGGAGGGCGAGGAACTCCAGGAAGCGGCTCATCATGCTGCGATTCCGCCACCCCTCGTACGTGATGCGACGCGATCGCGCGAGATCCGCTTCGAATATGCGCTCGAGACGATGGGCGATAGCCTCATCGTAGACCACCAGGTTGATCTCGTCGTTGAGAGCGAAGGACCGACGGTCGAGATTGGTGCTGCCCACCGTGGCCCAGCGACTGTCCACCACCATGGTCTTGGCGTGGAGGAGGGCCGCCCGGTACTCGTAGACCTCGACCCCGGCCTCGAGCAGGCGACCGAGCTCCGCTCGGCTCGCCTGCTTGACGATGTTGTGATCAATGGCGCCGGGCAGGAGCAAGACGACCCGGACGCGATTCCGCGCCGTGCGCACGAGTGTCTCGACCATCTTGTCGTCAGGAAGGAAATAGGGGTTTGTGATGTAGATGGAGCGACGGGCGGACGCCATGGCGAGCAGGAACATCGTGTACATCGCCGCGCTGCCCCCGGCGGGCGAGCTGCGCACGGCCTGGGCCGAGGCGTGCCCCTTGGCCTCGAGGGGAGCGGGGAAGTAGTCGCGGCCGCCGAGCGCGATCCCCGTGGCCTCGAGCCAGTTCTCGGCGAAGGCCCCTTGGAGCTGCTCGACCACCGGACCTTCGATCCACACGTCGGTGTCCCGCCAGTGGTCCTGCGTCTTGCCGTCCCCTCCCCACTTCCCGCTCGTGCCAGACCCGCCCGTGATGCCCATGCGTCCGTCCGCCACCAGGATCCGCCGGTGGTTGCGATTGTTGACCTTGTCGATGGCGAAAGGACTCAGCGGACGAAAGATCTCCACGCGACATCCGGCGTTCGTCATGATGTCGCGATACTCCGTGGGCAAGGCAAGGGCGCCCAGGGCGTCGAGAAGCACGTTCACCGTCACGCCGGCGCGGCAGCGCTCCGCCAGGGCCTGGGCGACTTCCTGGGCGGGCTTTCCCTCCTCGAAGACGTACTGGGCGTAGTTGATGGTCCGGCGGGCACTCCGGATGGCGCGCAGCTTGGCGGGGAATATCTCGTCCCCGTTGAGGAGCACTTCCACCCGGTTTCCCCCGACCACGGGCGAGCCGGTGTAGGCAGCGACCGTGGCCGCGAAGGTCGGGTGTCCCATCTCGAGCGCGGGCAGCTGCAGCACCGGCGTGTGATTCGCACAGCCGGCCAGCATCGGCACGACCAGGGCGGCCGCCACGGCTTGGCGAAGAGCCGGTCCGATGGTCATGAGCTTCTGCCGGCTCTTTCTGCCGCTCCTCACAGCTTCCGGAGCGCTTCGATGCGATCCCCCGTTGCGGGATGAGTGGCGAAGAAACCGCCGCCGCCCGTGCCTTCTGTCTGCATCAACCAGGTCAAGGTGTTGATCATGACTTCCTTGGGCTGCCCGACGCGCTTGAGCAGGATCACCCCGTGATGATCCGCCTCGTATTCTTCCTTGCGGCTATAGGTCCGGCTGATCAACGCGCCGGCGATCGGGGCGATCTGGCCGCTCCCGGGGATGATCTGGTCAAGGATGATGGCGCCGATGCCGAGCCCGGCGCCGAGGGCCTGCGCCTTGGCGACGTGACCGAGGTCGTCGTGCGCGATCTCGTGGGCAAGGATGGCCATGAGCTGCTCGTCATTCGCCTTCTTGAGCAGCCCGGCGGTGACGTAGAACTCGCCCCCGCCTGCACTCGCCGCATTGATCTGCTGATCGTCGAGGACACCGATCTTGACCTGATCGAGCGGGCGCGGATGGTCCATGACCTTGATGAGGGGGACCATGATGCGCTTGAGACGTTCGGCCTGGAAGGCGTCGATCTTGGTCTGCGCGGGAGGAGCCGGGGTTTCGGCCCGCCCCTGGGGAGGACTCGAGGTCTCGATGGCGGCACATCCGGAGAGAAGAATCATTCCGGCCAGGAGACACGCGAGAGTCCTTGTCGCTCTCGTGAACCACGGCCGCAATCCCCGGCTTCTGGTTTCCATGACTTGACTCCTGCGCGGGTTTAACCCATGCGCGGCCGGATGGCGTCCTGGCCCGCCTGGAGCGTCGAGCTGACCTGCTCCTTGGTCCGGTCCAGCACGTCCGCCGCCTTGTCTTCCACGGCCTGGAGCTTCTCGGCTGCCATGGTGCGGACGTCCCGGGTCTTCGCGTCCACCAGACGCCGCAGCTCGTCCCCCCAGAACCACACCGCGAGTCCTCCCGCCAGCGCTCCGATCACGAATCGAACCATTGCCATCCCTCCTGTAGGCGCGAGATAGAGTTGTTGCTGATGCACGAAGGAGCAAGAGAAGTGCCACTCACTCTTGACCCCGAAGACCTACGATCTCGCGTACTCATGGAACAAGCGTCGCGAATCGGCGCCCGGCCCCGGCCTTCTGACCCGGTAAGACTTTCCGATTCGCGTCGGCTGTCACTCGACTGAAGTGAGGACCTCGCCGAGGGAAACGCTGTGATCGCGAAAGAGAATAGCCATCATGATGAGTCCGGCCACCAGGTTGCCGCCGATGATGGTCCACGGGGGCAGCGTGTGGAAGAGCCAGGCCCCCAGGGTCATGATCATGGCCAGCGCGAAGACCTCGAAGCAGCAGAAGAGCATGAAGACCCCGAAGAGGACGCGACGATCGCGATCGACGAGGGCGAACAGTCCGGCGGTGCCGAGGCCGAACAGGATGAAGGCCATACCGTGCACCAGCGAGTACTCGAAGACGAGACCTGGAGTGACGGTGAGGGCGCCCGCATCCCGGAGGCCATGGAAGAGCGCGGCGGCGAGGAGGGCAGGGGTCCGGAAAGGGACACCCTCCGCCAGATCATAGAGCAGGAACCAGATCGCGACGGCGGCCGCGCCGGCCAGGCCTACCACGATTCCTTCGACGAGCACCCTCTTGCGTCCCATGATCATGCCCTCTCTCTCTTCGTTTCCCTCTCGAGGCCCGGAAGAATGGCTTTGAAGAAGGCGTTCTCCTCTTTGCGAGGCCGATTTTTGAGGAGCTTGGCCACCCCTCCCACGACGCGTTCGTACACCTTGTGGGTGAAGGTCTTGTCCTTGTCCTTGTCCGCGTCATACACGGTGATGTCCTTGAAGAGGGGCTTCACATAGCCCGTGATGGCCCCGTCCCGCACGGCCATCTCCGAAAAGAAGGAGAACTCTCCCGAGGCCACGTCGAAGTTGCCGTAGGCGCGGAACATGTCGTTCATGGCCGGCATGTTCACGTCCGTGATGCGTACCGACAGCTCGAAGGCCGGTCCCGACTTCTCGGTATGGAACTTGCCGTCCACGAGGGCGCTGCCGGAGCCCATGAACTTGCCCTGGAGCTTGACCGTGGCCACCCCTTCCGTCTGCTGGTTGCTCAGGTTGGTCAGGATGACATCGGCGTCGGTCACGAAGGCGCGATACGGAGGCGAGGTCATCTTGTTGACATAGCCAAAGGTGCCCTTGGTGATCCGCAGCCGGGCGATCTTCACGAGGAGATCCGGAGCATTGCTCGCGGCCTTGGCGGCTTTGACCGCGCCGGTGACGCGGGCTTGTTCGACGGCCGCGGTCTGCGGCGTGTGGATGTAGTCGACCTTGATGCCGTCGATGGTAGCCTCTTGAAGCTCGACACTCCGTACCTGCGAGCCGAATTCGAACTGACCGGTCGCAGACAGCAAACCTTTGTCCACGGTGACGTTGTAGCGATTGGTGATCGGCTTGAAATAGTCGAGCTCGATCCGCTCGAGGGTGGCATTCCCCGTGAAGGTCGGGTTCGGCTCGGCGAGAAAGTCGGCTCGCCCGTCGGCCCTGACGTGACCCGACTCGAAGACGGCCGCCTCCAGCGTGAATTCTGAGGGGTACACTCGGTCCTTCGATTTGACGTTCCGGATGTTGGTGGCGACGAAGTCGAAGCTGCGAAGACGGAGCGGCTTGAAGGGGCCCTGGTCCTGGTACGTGATGTCAGCCTGATGGACTCGGAACTCGTTGAGCTTGAGCGGATAGATCGCCTCCAGCGCCTCCTGCCACCCCCGCTCCTTGACCGGGGTAGGATCGGCGATCTCTTTCCGCAGCTGCACCAGGTTCATGTAGACCTTGGGCCGGTCGATGAGCATGTCGCCCACGACCCGGCCGTGAAGCAACGCCTTCCAGTTCACGCTGGCGTGGAGATACGGGATATCGGCCACGGCGGGGTCGGGGTGGGCATCCTGCACGAGCGTGAGCCCTTTCAGATCGAGCGAGAAACCGTGTGGATGGAAGTCCAATTTCTTGATCCGAACCGTGTAGCCCTTGAGCGCCCTGTTCATCTTGGCCTCGGTGTACCGGCGCAGAGGCTCGTCGATCAGAAACGCGATGGCGTAGGCGATCACCAGGACGATGGCCAGGGGCACGCCGATGAATATCCAGAGACGACGATGGCGTCGCACACTCGCTCCCAGTCCCGACAAATTCGATCGCCAGCCGCCAGACCCATTTCTTCTCTTCATGGCTCCGCCTCCCTCTCTCTTTGGTCCTTTGAGAGCAAGAGACATGCCGCGTCCGTCTTCCGCCATCGGTCTCGATTAGCGTGTTACGCGACGACTCTCCCGGCTCGAGACGGAGCCCCGCTACCAATTGTCCTAGTCCTTCCCGGTCGAAATTACCGAGCCCGGTCGAGTACGGCGAGTGTCGCGGGTACCCGTCCCCGTGGACCGTGCCGCAAAGCCGCGCGCTATCTTGACTTCCTGGCATCGAAAGACTGATCGCGCGCCTTCGGCACATACCTTGCCTTGCGGTTGAGTGATGTGCATGGCACGTGGACTCAGACGCCATCGAGGTTTTATCCAGGCAATCGGGGAGGACCTGATGAACAGGGACGTCATGCAGGGGAAGTGGCGCGAGATGAAGGGGAAGGTCAAGGAGCAGTGGGGCAAGCTCACGGACGATGACCTCGACAAGATCGAGGGCACGTCCGACCAGTTGCTCGGTCTGCTCCAGCAGCGCTACGGCTATGCTCGGGAAAAGGCCGAGGAGGAGTACAAGCGCTTCACCGAGAAGTACGCCCGCGAGTTCGAGACGGACCGGGCGAGTCACACGGACGCCCGGCGGTAGGGCGTGAAAACAAGCGCCCGGTATTCAATGCAGGCCCGGGCGCATATTGAGCTGGGGGTCGGGGGTTGCCGAGGGGCAGAGTCTCCCCCGACTCTCCAGCTCGTTTTCTACGACGGAAGGTTCCAGGGCAGAGGGAGGGAGCCATGAGGACGACGAATATCATGGGGATCCTGCTCATCGTGCTCGGAGTGCTCGCCCTCGCCTACCAGGGGATCACCTACACGACGCGCGAGAAGGTCATCGATCTCGGGCCCATCAAAGCCACCAAGGAAACCGAGAAGACGATTCCGCTTCCGCCGATCTTTGGCGGCGCCGCGCTCGCGGGGGGCGTCGTCCTTCTGATCGCGGGAGCGCGCTCGAAGTAGTTCCTGCTCATCCCTGCGAGGGAGAACAGAATCATGATCCGCACTTTCGCGGTAGCAACCGCGCTGGCGGCGGCGATCATGACGGCCGCCCCGGCGACGGCGCAGACCTCAGCTTCACCCGCTGAATCTCAGAAGTCTCCCGGCCTCCTAGGGGATCAGCAGCTCGTCGAGGGCACCATCAAGAGCGTCGACCGCCGAGGCACGAACATCCTCCTCGAGGACGGTACGTCGCTCACCGTCCCCGTATCGCTCGAGTTCGACCGCCGCGAGCTCAGGCCCGGGGCGACCGTGAAGGCCCAGTACGAGGAGCGCGAGGGCAAGAAGTTCACGACGACGCTGATCCTCGAGCCGGCGGCTCGGCGAAGATAGAAGAAGGGGACGGTCAGGCGGTCAGGAGAACCGGCGGAAGCCCTCGGCGCAGGCCGGGCACCCGCTGCGTGACCGGCGTGGTCACCAGGCGCTCCACACTGTGGGAATGCGGCACCCCGTCTTGGGCGCAGGGCACCAGCCCGTCCTCGTGACGGATGACGAGCCAGTCCGCGTAGGCGTCAGTCAGCTCGCCGGCCGTGAAGTAGTCGATCTCTTCGTCTTTCTCCACGTACACGCGGAGATCCGTGAAGACGAGGTGCGCATTGATGCCCCGTCCCCGCGTCAAGGCTTTGAGGCGCTTGAAGAGACGAGGGCGATCGTCCTTCGGAACATGATGAATGGTGCCGCACGAATACACGAGATCGAAGCGGCCCGTCACCGGCACGTCGAGCATGGAGCAGCACAGCCACCGGACGGCCACTCCTCGCTCGACCGCGAGCCGCTCGGCCTTCTCGAGACCGGCCGCGGAGACGTCCAGGCCCGTCACCTCGTAGCCGCAGAAGGCGAAATAGACGCTGTCGCGCCCCTCGCCGCAACCCAGATCGAGGATGCGGCCCCCGGGAGGAACGAAGGCGGTCAGCTCACGCGCGAATCGGGAAGGCGCCTTGCCCCAGATGTAACGGTCCGGAGTCTTTGCGTACTCACGCGCCCAGGGATTTCGCATTTTCCATCTGCTGGGCAGCGATCCGCAGGAGCTGCAGGGAATGCGCCCGTGCGGCGGCGAGCCGGCGGACCCGGACTGCCTTGCTCAGCAGGGCGAGCGCCATGGCGAGGTCGATACGTCGCCGGCTCCGCGCCTGGGGAAAGGGGATGACGTTGCCCTTGGCGTGCTCCATGGATGACCCCCTGGATGGGCTGTGGCTCTTGGCTCTCGAGTTCATGGCGCCGAGAGCGAGCAAGGAATGTGCCGAGGACAGCGGCTATGGTCACAGATACTTGCGCGCCCCGCCCAGTCCTCCGCCGAGAATTACTTACAGGGTGGGAAAGGATTTCCCGCTCGGATCGGGTCCGCGCCCAGTTGCGTTCGACGTGCTGCATCTCGTTCAACGCCGCCTTGAGGCAAGGCCTCAATCAAACTCGTACGCGTTCTGAGCTTCCCTCACCTACGACGAAGTGGGAAAGCTCCAAGTCGGGCGGCGCTCGACTACGTCAGCCCTTCCCGGCAGCGAAGTATTTT
>QHSC01000304.1 GCA_003220345.1 Candidatus Rokuibacteriota bacterium
TGGCCTGGACCCCCGCGGGAGGCGACATCCTTTTTATCGAGGCCACGCGCATGAAGGGGGGCAAGACCCTCACGCTCACCGGCCAGCTGGGCGACGTCATGAAGGAGTCGGTCCAGGCAGCCCTGTCCTGGGTGCGCTCGCATGCCACCGAGCTCGGGATTCGCTCCGACTTCTGGGACATCTCCGACATCCATGTCCACATCCCTGCGGGCGCCATTCCCAAGGATGGCCCGTCGGCGGGCGTGACGATGGTGACGGCGCTGGCATCTCTGATGAGCGGTCGGGCGATCAAGCCGCGCCTGGCCATGACGGGCGAGGTGACCCTCTCCGGCCGGGTGCTGGCCGTGGGCGGCATCAAGGAAAAGGTGCTGGCGGCGCGTCGGGCGGGCGTGACCACGGTCATCCTGCCGCGTCGGAACGAGAAGAACCTGCTCGAGGACGTGCCGAGGCTGCTCCGCGAGTCCATGACCTTCCATCTCGTGGACTCGGTCGAAGAGGTCCTCGATCTTGCCCTCGAAGATGCCCTGCCGCGAAACGGCCGGATCAAGGACGTCCTCGTGCCCTCGCGGAACTGACCGTCAACTAGCCGTTCCGGAACGACAAATCGGCTGCCGATCCCGGCAGCCGATTTCAGTTTACGCGAGAGGGCTCGGTCCGCTATGTTCGATCCATTGTGCTCAGAGCCCTCGTGATCTCCCCTCTGCTGCTCCTGTCCGCCTTCGCCACCGAGGCGGCGGCGTCCTCTCTGTATCGCTGGGAGGACGGGGAAGGTGTCGCCCACTTCACGAACGCGCCCACCGATGGCCGCTTCCGGCGCGTGGGGGCGCTGTCGGGGACCGCGCAGGGCTGGCTGCGGATGCCCGAGGCGGTGCGGACGCGTTACAGCGAGGAGATCCGCGAGATGGCCGCGCGCCACGGGGTGGCGCCCGATCTGGTCGAATCGGTGATCCGGGTCGAGTCGGCCTTCAACCCGCGGGCGGTGTCGAACAAGGGCGCCCAGGGCCTGATGCAGCTCATGCCGCGCACGGCCTCCATGCTCGGGGTACGGAATGCTTTCGATCCGCGCCAGAACATCGAGGGCGGCGTCCGTCACCTGCGCTACCTGCTCGACAGGTATCCGGGCAATACCGCGCTGGCCCTGGCTGCGTACAACGCGGGGGAAAAGGCGGTGGACTACTACGGCGGCGTCCCGCCGTATGCCGAGACCCAGCTGTACGTCCAGAAGATCCTCGGCACCGGCAGCTATTCCGGCACCCGCTCGGTGCGGGCCATCATCTACCGCTACACGGAGTCGGACGGGACGGTGACGTACAGCAATGTGCCGAGGGGAGCCGCCGCTCCCAGCTTCCGCTAGCCCCGTCGCCTCCAGACCGTCTCGAGAAACCGGTCGAGGTAGCCGTCCTTGATGAAGATCTCCACCGCCTCGCGCGTCGCCTCCTGATCCATCCCCCACAGCGCCGCCCGTTTACCGCCTTCTGAGCCGCACTGGACGAAGATCCGCTCGTCTCGCGTGTAGGCGACGGGCAGGCCCTCGTAGATCTGCGCCGCGAAGGCGTTGACCCCCGGCCCGCCCACCGCGATGGCGGGGAAGAGCTCGGCCATCTCCTGGTTGACCATCCACATGTCGCTCACCACGACCCCGCTCCGGTTCTCGTCACCGTCGTTGCGCGAGCCGATGGCGCGCTTGAGCTCGTAGGCGATCGGGCGGTCTTCCTCCTCGGGAAGGATGCCGTAGCCCACCACGAGGAGGACGGTGGAGCCGATGTCGAAATAGCGGGGCATCAGCGGATGAGACGGGCGAGCTCTCGGAAGTCCTCGGTGTCGGCCTGGCCGAGGAGCTGGAACATCAGCGTCTCGGTGGCGCCGACGACGGCGCCCGCCTGGCGCAGCTGCTCGGTGGCGAGCCGCCAGTTGGCCTGGGTGCGTGAGGTGATGGCGTCGGCGGCGACATGGACCGCGAGGTCCGCGCCGAGCAGGTCGAGCGCCGTCATGAGCACACAGACATGCGCCTCGATGCCGGCGAGGATGACCCGGCGGGTGCCCAGGCTCTGCAGGCGCATGCGCGCCTCCTCGGCCGCCCAGCACGAGAACACGACCTTGGCCACGGGCCGGACGTCGGCGGGGAGCGCGTCGCGCAGCTCCTGCAAGGTGTGACCGAGACCCTTGGCGTATTGCTCGGTCACGACGATAGGCAGCTTGAGTCGCTTGGCCGTGGCCACCAGGATCTTGACGTTGCGCATGACCTCTTCGCGGTGGTCGGCGTCCATGGCGGGGAAGAGCCGCTCCTGCACGTCCACGAGCAGGAGCGTGGTGCCTTCGCGCGGCAGCGCCATCGGGTGCGGAGTGCCCATGAGGATCTCCTTGGGGACGGATCAGAGACATCGGTCCAGGCCCCGGCACTGCAGCGCCTCGGACACGTGCTCCGCCGCTATCCTCTCACACCGGACAGGTCGGCGATAGTGCGGGCGACCCTCCTCACGCCGGCGCGGACGTCGAGGGCTCTGCCCTCACGCGCCGCCTGGCAAATAGCGCGTACACGGCGGTCAGCACCAGAAGGGTGAGGGCCGTGGAGGAGACCAGGTCCCGGCGACGAATCAGAGGCATCGGTCGAGTCCGCGGTACTGCAGTGCCTCGGACACGTGCTCCGCGGTGATCTTCTCCTCCCCGGACAGGTCGGCGATGGTGCGCGCGACCTTGAGGACGCGATCGTGGCCGCGCGCGGAGAGGCCGAGACGGCTCACCGCCTGCTGGAGGAGCCGGGAGGCCTCGGGGGGCACCGCGCAGAACCGCCGCACCTGCCGACCGCTCATGCGGGCGTTGACGCGGGTGAGGCCGCCGACGAAGCGCGCGCGCTGGCCTTCGCGCGCGGCCTCCACGCGCGCCCGCACCACGGCCGACGTCTCGCCGACCGTTCCCGAGAGCTCGGCATACGGCACCGCGGGCACGTCCAGGTGCAGATCGATCCGGTCCAGGAGCGGCCGCGAGAGCCGCGCGAGGTAGTGGCGCCGCTCCCCCGCCGTGCAGACGCAGGTCGAGAGCGACGCGCAGCCGCGCCGGCACGGATTGGCGGCCCCGATCATCTGGAAGCGCGCGGGGAAGGCCGCACTGCCCGCCGCGCGTGAGATCATGACGCTGCCATCTTCGAGGGGTTGGCGGAGGGCCTCCAGCACACGCTGGGAGAATTCCGGCAGCTCGTCGAGGAAGAGCACGCCCAGATGCGCAAGGCTCGCCTCGCCCGGATGGGGCAGGCGGCCGCCCCCGATCAGGCCCGCCTCCGAGGCGGTATGGTGAGGTGCGCGAAACGCACGGTGATGGACCAGGCCGTGCCCGGCGGGGAGGAGTCCTGCCACGCTCCACACTGCGGTGACCTCGATGGACTCGTCGAGTGAGAGCGGGGGCAGGATGGTGGGCAAGCGACGCGCCAGCATGGTCTTGCCCGAGCCGGGCGGCCCCACCATGAGGACGTTGTGGCCGCCGGCCGCCGCGATCTCGAGCGCGCGCTTCGCGTGGGCGTGGCCGCGGACGTCCGCGAGGTCGAGGTGGTCCGAGCCGTCTTCCGAGGCCCAGGGCCCGCTGTCGGGCTGCTGCGGCGCGATGTCGCGCTCACCGTTCAAGTACTCGACGGCGTCGTGAATGGTCTCGATGGGAATGACGGTGAGACCGCTCACCACCGCGGCCTCGACGGCGTTGGCGGCAGGGACGAGGAGCCGCGCGACACTGGCGCGCCGGCAATGAAGGGCCACGGGCAGCACGCCCCGAGCCGCGCGGACATGGCCGTCCAGCGAGAGCTCGCCGAGGACGACCGACTCTTCGAGGCGCCCCGGCTTCAGCAGTCCCGTGGCCGAGAGGATACCGAGCGCCATGGGCAGATCGAACATCGTGCCTTCCTTGCGAAGCTCGGCGGGGGCGAGATTGACCGTGATGCGGTCCACGGGAAACTCGAACCCCGCGTTGCGTATGGCGGCGCGCACGCGGTCGCGGCTCTCTCGCACGGCGGAGTCCGGTAGTCCCACCGTGGCGAAGGCGGGCAAGCCCGGGGCGATGTCGACTTCCACGGAGACGGCGGCCGCCTCGACCCCGAAGACGGCCGCCGAGCGCACCCGGGCGAGCATGGCCCAAGTGTCGGGAGGCGCGACGAGACCGTCAATGACTCAAGGCCGATACGGGGACTCAAGGCCGATACGGGGGAATAAGACAGATACGGGGACTCAACCCGGATACAGCGGATCAGACATTCATTCTGCTCGCCCCTTCTGCTAGTCTCGACTGATCGCCGCATTCACCCGGGCCATGGGCCCAATGATCGCGAGGAGGCAGGGTGACCAAGCCAAAGGATTCTCCAGACGGTGTCCGCCACGTGAAGCCCGAGCCGCTCCGGGCGTTGATCGGCCGCCTGTTCACCGCCGCGGGCGCGCCGCCCGCAGACGCGGCGACGGTGGCCGAAGTGCTGGTCGAGGCGGATCTTCGCGGCGTCGAGTCGCATGGCTCCACCAGGGTCGCCGGCTACATCAGCATGATTCGCCTCGGGCTTCTCAATCCGCGGCCCAAGGTCCAGGTCCTCCGTGAGACGGAGTCCACGGCCATGCTCGAAGGCGACCAGGGCTTCGGCATCGTGGTCGCCCGCCAGGCCATGGAGATGGCCATCGACAAGGGGCGAGGCGCCGGGATCGCCTGCGTCACCGCGCGCAACGTGACCCATACCGGGATGGTGGGCTTCTATCCGATGATGGCGGCGCAGCGCGGATTGATCGGGCTCTCCTGCAACAACGGCCCGACCATCTTGCCGCCCTATGGAGGCAAGACGCCGACCCTCGCCACCAATCCCTTCAGCGTGGCCGTACCCGCGGGCCAGGAGCAGCCCATCGTTCTCGACATGGCGACATCCATAGTGGCCGGGGGCAAGCTGCGATTGGCCGGGAAGAAGGGCGCGTCCATCCCTGCCGACTGGGCCCTCGACCGTCACGGCGTGCCCACCACGGACCCGCACGAGGCCATCTTCCACGGCTTTCTCCAGTGGGCGGGCGGCTACAAGGGCTTCGGGCTCGCCACGATCGTGGAAGTGCTGGGCGGGGTGCTCTCGGGCGGGCTCTTCGGCCGCGACGTGCCCGCCATGAAGGACTTCGGCAAGGAGCCACTCGTCACCAGTGCCTTCTACATGACGATCAATCCCGAGGCCTTCATGCCGCTCGACCAGTTCTGCGCCCGGGTCGACCGGCTCGTGCGCCACATCAAGACCTCGGAGACCGCGGGAGAGACGAAGGAGATCCTGGTGGCCGGCCAGCTCGAGTTCCGGCGCAAGGCGGAGCGGCTGCGTGACGGCATCCCGCTGACCGACGTCATCGCGCGCGAGCTCGAGGGCCTGGCCAGGGAGTACCACGTGCCCTTCGATCTGTCCTGAGCGCGTGGAGATTCCCGCCCGTCGCGACGACGCAAGCCTCCCGCTGCCCGCCTACGCGCGAGCGGGCGACGCGGGGCTGGACCTGCGCGCGGCCCAGCCACTCACCCTCGAGCCGGGAGAGCGGGGCGTGGTGCCGACGGGCCTGCGCCTGGCCATTCCCGAGGGGCACGCCGGATTGATCTTGCCGCGCTCCGGCCTCGCCCTCAAGCACGGCATCACCGTGCTCAACGCGCCCGGCTTGATCGACGCGGGGTATCGCGGAGAGATCCAGGTCCTCCTGATCAAC
>QHSC01000305.1 GCA_003220345.1 Candidatus Rokuibacteriota bacterium
TAGAGGGTGAGATAGGTGGGCGTGCCGACCACGGCTCGATAGCGGCGGCCGCGGATCACGCCGGGCACCTTCTCGTAGTTGGGCACGTAGATGGTGTTGTACCAGTCGTTGAACTCCGCGTCGACCTCGGGCGGCACGTCCATGCGTCCGATCTGCAGTGACGGCGCCATGCCGCTCTCGGCCACGCTGGGGGGCAGCGCCTTCGGATGGATCATGGCGTAGACGTTGCGGATGAACGTGGTCCCGATGACCTCGGGCGAGCAGCGCTTGGTCCACGGCGTGGGATTGGCCTGCACCTTCTTGTAGGCGGGGCTCTCGAGCACGGCCGGGCTCTCGAGCTCGTAGACGGCGAGGTGCTTGGGTCCCCCCTTCACCGCCTCGTAGCGGGCGCCGCTCAGGAAGCCCGGCACGGCGAGGCGCTCCTTCAGGTGCTCCTCGTTGTACCACTGGTTGAACTCGGCTTCCTTGTCCGCCGGGACGTCCGTCCACACCATCAAGAGTCCGGTGCCCTTCTTGGCCATGTGTAGTCTCTCCTTTGAGGAGCCTCTCAGGGATCAAAAGCGCGATGGCGCTCTTCTACTCCGGCCCCTCGAGCGTGTCAACGACCCTCCGAGGAGATCGCGGCGAGCGCGGGCCGGCGCAGCAGGGTGACGGCGAGGGGGCCGAGCACCAGGGCCGCGCCCAGCGTGTTGAGGATGGTAAAGCCCCACAGGCCGAGGATCATGCCGCCCGCCGCGGATCCGAACGCGCCCATCAGTCCCATGGCGAGATCGGCGAGCCCCTGGGTGGGCGCTCGCTCCGCGGGTGACAGCGCATCCGTCAGGAGCGCGCTGCCCGCCACGAAGGCCAGGTTCCATCCCACGCCGTTGAGGAACAGCGCGAAGATGACGAGCACGCGGTCGCTGCCCGGCACCAGCGCCGCCAGCACGACGGCGACGATCAGCAGCGCCGCGCCCACGCCGATCATCGGGAGCCGCCCGAAACGATCGCAGAGCCAGCCCGAGAGCGGCGAGGTCACGTACATGCCGGCCAGGTGAAGGGACACCGCCACCCCGATCGTCTGCACGTTGTGCCCCTGGTCATGGAGATAGACGGGCGAGGTCGACGTCGTGCTGATCATGACGAACTGGCTGATGGAGAGCGTGGCGAGGGCGATCTGAACGCGAACGTCCGCGAAGATCTCACCGGCTCGGCGGGCGACACCAACCGGGCGACCCGCGTCCATGCGCTCCTGGTACTGGCGCGCGACGACCAGCGGATCCGGCCGCAGGAAGACCTCGATCACGAGCGCGGCCACCGCGAAGCCCGCGATGCTGACGAGAAACGCGCTGGCCGTCTCCGGCACGCCGAGGAGCGCGCCGACTCGAAGGGTCGGGCTCATCAGCATCGGTCCCATGATCGAGCCGATGGTCGAGCCTCCGACGATGAGCCCCATGGCGCGGCCGCGCTCGGCTCCTCCGCTCACGTCGGCGGCGGCGTAGCGAGCCAGGAGATTGGACGTCGTGCCGATCCCGAAGAGGACCATCCCGCCCAGCATCAGCGGGAAGCTCCGGATCGTCACGCCGACCATGCCCAGGCCCGCTCCGATGACGGCAATCCCATAGCCCAGGGCCAGGCCGGGCCGACGACCGGAGCGGTTCATCAGTCGGGAGAGCGGCCAGCTCGCCAGCGCGGATCCGAGCCCGCTGATGGCGACGGGCATGCCCGACCAGGTATTCGTGCCCGTGATGCTGGCGGCCATGATGCTGCCGATGGCCAGGGCGATCGATTGCCCGGTGCTCCCGCAGATCTGGGACACGAGGAGCGTGGTCATCAGCTTCTTGCGGACCGAGGGACGACCGGACGTCGTTGTCAGGGCGGGCATGGGGCGGGTGAAGCGACCGAGGGGGATCGTATCACGGCTACCGAATTCTGGTAGAGTCACCCTCGTGGGCGAGCTCTCGGAGATCACCCTGCGCGTCAGTCGCGTCACCTCGTTCCTCGTCGACCTGGGCGGGGGCAAGAACCTCCTCTTCGTCAAGATCGACACGGAGTCCGGCCCGCACGGCTGGGGCGAGTGCTACACGCAGGCCGACCGCGACACGAGCGTCATCGCTCTCGTGGACGCGCTGGGCCGTTACCTGGTGGGGCGCGACGCCTCGCACATCACGCATTTCCTCCACGTGGCCTACCACGACTTCGCGGCCAAGCGCGGGGCCATGGATTTCTGGAGCGCGGTCAGCGGCCTCGAGCAGGCGCTGTGGGATATCGCGGGGAAGCGCCACGGCGTGCCCGTGCACGCGCTGCTGGGCGGGCCGTGCCGCGAGCGCATCCGCGTCTACGCCAACGGGTGGTACGGCAAGAGCAAGACGCCGGCCGACTATGCCGCGCTCGCGCGCGAGACGGTGGCCCGCGGCTTCGGCGCCCTCAAGTTCGATCCCTTTCCCGGTCCCTGGCGGACGCATCTCTCCCGCGAGCACGAGGAGCAGGCGGTGGCGACGGTGGCCGCCGTGCGCGAGGCCGTCGGCGCCGAGGTCGATCTGCTCATCGAGGTGCACCGGCGCCTCGCGCCCATGCACGCGGTGCGCATCGCGCGAGCCCTGGAGCGCTTCCGGCCCTTCTGGTACGAGGAGCCCGTCTCCTCCACGAACCTGGAGGCCCTCGCCGAGTGCCGACGCCAGATCAGCATCCCCGTGGTCACCGGCGAGGAGCTCTACACGCGCGCGGAGTTCCGCCGCGCCTTCGAGCTGCGCGCGGCGGACATCGTCAATCCCGACGTCTGCAACTGCGGAGGCATCCTCGAGCTCCGCGCCATCGCCCAGATGGCGGAGCCGTCCTTCGTGACCGTCTCACCCCACAACTACAACAGCACCACGGTGGGGCTCGCCGCCACCCTCCAGGTCTCGGCGGCCATCCCGAACTTCCTCATCACCGAATACTTCGTGAACTTCGAGGCTCGCGGGCGCGAGATCGCGAGCCCCGGCTTCGAGGTCCGCGACGGCTACATCGCCGTCCCCCAGAGCCCCGGTCTGGGCATCGAGCTGGACGAGGCCGTACTCGCGCGTCATCCGGGACGCCAGTTTCCGCCGCGCGCCCTGCCCTCGCCAGCCGACGAAGGCCCGTAGCCGGAACCATGCGCGAAGAGTTGCTCCCCCTAATCTACTCAGCACTCGCCTCGTCGCCAAATGCAGCGCCTCGGCTCGAAGTGCTACCCTCTCCCCCAATGGGGGAGAGGGATCAGACCGAAGGGACTCCGCCATGATCTCCAAGTTCTCGACCGTCTACGCCGGCCACGTCGATCTTCCCGACATGGGGCAGATGGCCACACCCGCCAACGAGCGCCGCTACTCGAACGATCACCTGGCCACGGTCTTCTCGAAGACCGAGGCCATCGCCCGCTGCATGGACGAGCACGGCTACAGCACCCTCTGGCTGGCCGAGCACCACTTCCAGCGCGAGGGCTACGAGTGCCTGCCCAACATCCTGATGCTCGCCGTGCATCTCGCGCATCTGACCTCCCGGCTCCGCACGGGCTGCGGCTTCAACATCACGCCCATGTGGCACCCGCTCCGCCTGGCCGAGGACTATGCCGCCGCCGACATCTTGACGGGCGGGCGCACCGTCTTCGGCGTGGGTCGCGGCTATCACACCCGCGAGGTGGAGACCTTCGGCGCCCCCATGCTCGACGCCGAGGCCAATCGCGATCTCTTCGAGGAGCAGGTCGACATCATCATGAAGGCCTTTCACTCGGAGTCCTTCGCGCACAAGGGCAAGCACTACACCCTGCCTCCCGCCGTGCCGTACCGCGGGTACGAGCTCAAGGAGCTGACCCTGGTCCCCCGTCCCCTCCGGCAGCCGGTGGAATGCTGGCAGCCCGTGGTGAGCGCGAGCGCGCGCGGGCTCGACTTCATGATCAAGCACCGCATCAAGGGGCTGATCGGCGGCGGGGCGGCGACCATGGCGGAGAAGTCGATCTTCGCGTATCAGGACGCGGCGCACCGCGGCGGGCTCGACTACAAGCTCGGCGAGGGACTGAGCCTCGGCATCTTCTATCACCTCGCCGAGTCACGCGAGCGCGCGGTGCGCGAGATCACCCCGTGGTACGAGGAGCACGTCAAGATGTTCGGCCCGCTGGGCTTCGTGCCCGGCATCACCCCGTCGCAGCTCGAGGCCTCGACCAAGCGCGGCGGCTGGGATGCGGGCGGGGTGCCCACGCTCGAGCACTACACCCGGGTCGGCGCGTGGTTCGCCGGCCCACCCGAGGAGCTGGTCGCCTACCTCAAGACGCTCGAGCAGGCGTACCCCGGCCTCGAGCACGTGCACCTGAGCAACAGCATGGGCACGCCGCAGAAGGTGATGCTGGAGCAGCTCGCCTGGCTCGGCAAAGAGGTGATGCCGGAGTTCACGCGCCGCTAGGCGGGGTCAGGTCTCACATTCCTACAATTCGCGTGAGCGCCCGTCCGCCCACAGGCCATTGTGCCGCCTAATGTCATAATGTGAGACCTGACCCCTACTTGAGCGACATGTCGTAGGCGCGGATCAGCTCGTCGCTGCGCGCCTTCCAGGCCACCCGCTTGTTGACGCCGTAGAGGTCGATCTGCTGGTAGAGGGGGACGGCCGGGACCTCCTCGATCCACAGCTTGTTGATGCGGTGGTACTGGGCGAGACGCTTCTTCTCGTCCATCTGCGTCTGCGCCTCCTCGACCATCCCGTTGAAGTCTTCGTTGTGCCAGTTCACGAAGATGTTGGGCGATTTGAACAGAGGCACGTAGATCGCCTCGGCATCCATGGTCGGGTGCCCCCAGCCGATCAGCCAGACGGGGCCCGCCTTGTGCACGTACACCTGGTTGTTCAGGTAATTGACGAACTCGAACGTCCTGAGCGTCGTGCGGATCCCCGCCTTCGTCAGCTGCCCGGCCACCGCCTCCGCGACCTCCTTGTCGCGCACGTAGCGTCCCTGCGGGCCGTTGAGGACGATGTCCACGCCGTTGGGAAGACCGGCCTCGGTCAGGAGCTTCTTCGTGCGGGCGAGGTCCTGCTTGATCGGCTTCAGCGAGGGGTCGTAGCCGAAGTGCATGCTCGTCAGCATCGTGGCCACCCGGATCGCCTTGCCGTCCATCACACCCTTGATGATCTCATCCGCATCGACGGCGTAGGCGATGGCCTGGCGGACGCGCTTGTCGGCGGTGGGTCCGTTGTAGGGCCCGGTCGGCTTGTGGTTCGCGTCCATCTGGTGGGTGTAGATCATGAGCTGGATCGTCCGGATCGACGGCGCCGTGCTCAGGAAGATCTTCGGGTGCTTCTCGATGATGGAGGCGAGGTGCGGCGGGATGTTGACGGCGACGTCGATCTCGCCGTTCTGGAGCGCAGCCACGCGGACGGCGTCGTCGGGGATGGGCTTGAACACGATGGTCTTGACGTTGGCCGCGCCCCGCCAGTAGCCGGGGAAGGCCTCCATCACGATCTCCTCGTCCTTCGACCAGCGCACGAACTTGTACGGTCCGGTTCCGATCGGGTTCTTGGAGATGGCCGCGGGGTCCTTCCCCGCGTACTCCTTGGGGGGATACATCGACGCCTGCCGCAAGGCCATGTGGCTCACGAACACCGGCCACGGCTTCTTGGTGTGGACCCTGACCGTGTAGGCGTCCACGATCTCCACGTGGTCGATGGGAGCGAAGGACGTGGAGCCGCGGAGCTTGTTGGCCGGATTGGCGAGCCGCTCGAGGCTGAACTTCACCGAGTCTGCGTTGAAGTCCTCCCCGTTGTGGAACTTGGCGCCCTTGCGCAGCTTGACCTCCCAGGTGGTCGGAGCCACCAGCTTCGGCAGCTCGGCGGCCAGCCCGGGGACCAGCTTCAGGCTCTGGTCGCGCTCGACGAGCATGTCGAACATTTGGGCCCCGACGTTCGACGCCGGCTGCTCCTGCTGGTGCATCATGTCGAGCGTCGTCGGATCCACGCCCTGAGCGATCACCACCTTGCCCGCGGGAGCGGCCACGGCCGCCACGGGAAGCAGCAGAGAGAGGACGACGAGAGCGACGCGCCAATGCCACATGTCGAGCCTCCTCGGCCGAGAGAGAGTTATCTCGCGTTGACTGACGCTACCTTAGGGGGCCTCCCAGGGAGAGTCAAGAAATTCGCATGCTGCTAGCCGGTCGCCGGCACGATCACCTTCTCCTCGACCACGAAGGCCTTGATGCGGCCGATGAAGAGCGCCCCGTCGGCGAAGAGGGCCTTCGCCTCCGGGGAGGCGTGCGCGCGCGCCATGGCGGCGCGGTCCTCGTACCACAGCTCCGCGATGCCATCGACGTCCACCTCGGTGGTCGGGAT
>QHSC01000034.1 GCA_003220345.1 Candidatus Rokuibacteriota bacterium
ACCGTCATCCCCCGCTGGAGCCGCGCCACGAAGGGCGTGAGCTTGTCCCGCTCGAGAAGACCGAGCCACGCGCCGTGAGCCGCCGAGCCCACGATCCAGCGCATTCCGCGGCCCGGGCCGCTCAGGATCGGCACGATGGCCGACGACGGTATCAGTCGCAGGGGCAGCCGGTTCAGCCGGGCGAGTCGTGATCGGAAGGCTGTGGGCGTCCGTCGGTTCAGCCCCATCGAACGGGTCAGCCTCATCGACGGACCTGCCTCATCAAGCTCTCGTAGAGCGCCTCGTAGTCGCTCACGATCGTCTCGTCGCTGAAGCGGCGCTCCGCCTCCGCGCGACAGGTCGCCCGGTCGATCACGCCCAGCCGGCCCACCGCCTCCGCCATTCCCTCCGCCGTGTCGCAGAGGAAGCCCGTGCGGCCGTGGTCTATCCCTTCCGGGACGCCCCCTCGACGGAAGGCAATCACCGGCGTGCCGCACAGCAGCGCCTCGGGCAGCACCACCGGGAATGGCTCCTCCCATTCGATGGGCAGGAGCAGGGCGGCGGCGCCGCCGAGCAGCTCGTTCTTTCTCAGGTTGTCCACGGGTCCGACGTAGGTGATGAGCCGCCCGTCGATGAGGGGCTGGATTTCCCTCGCGAAGTACGCGCGCTCGTGAGGCAGCGAGGACACGTTCCCCGCGATCTGCAGCGGGCGGTTCAGCCGGCGCGCCACGGCAATGGCGGTGTGCGCGCCCTTGCAGCGATCGAGCCGCCCGAGGAACACGAGGGGCGCCGCCGCGGGGTCGACGTCGGTGCGGAGCTTGTACTGATCGACGGGGGCGCAGTTGTAGACGACGCTCCAGTCGCCGCCTCCGGGCCGTCCCGTGTCGCGGATGGCCGCGCTCACCGCCGTGTAGTGAAGGCGCCGCGCGCCCAGGGCGCGGGCCAGCCGCATGTTGCGCGGCGACACCGTCCGCATGTAGGTCTGCACCTTCGGAAGGTCCCACCGGAGAATGCCGGCCAGATACGCGAGCCGGCCGAAGTTGTGGACCAGATCGAAGCGATCGCGCTGTCGCCAGAAGCGCCCCGTGACGAGGGCGACGTTACGCACGTTGCTGGAGCGCGTCCACTCGCCCACCTGTCCGAAGGGCTCGCAGGCGCCGAGGGTGGTCGAGCCCGGCGCGGCCCAGAGGGTGACGCGGTGGCCGCGCCGATGCAGCCCGTCCGCGAGGTCGGCGATGACCCGCTCGATGCCGCCGTAGTGCTCGGGCGGCACCGGGATGAACGGATCCATCACGAGGAGAATCCGGAGAGTCATCGCAGCGCCTTCTCCACCGCGCCTACCAGCGCGCCGCTGTCTTCAGGATGCTCCCAGTGCCAGCGGCGCTGGGCGGCCCGCCAGGCCGCGGCCTTGGCGCGGGCCAGCGACGTCTTGTCGTGCGCCCAGCGGGCGAGCACGGCGGCCATCGCCGGCGTGTCTCGGGGCGGGCACAGCGCGGCGCCGTCGCCCAGTCCGGCGGCAAACTCCCGCTGCCCGGGCGTATCGGTGAGAATGACGGCGAGGCCGGCGAGCACGTAGGTGAAGGCCTTGTTCGACAGCGCGAGCCGGTTGTTGACGCTGAAGCCGGGCTCCACGGCCAGCCCGACGTCATAGCCCGCGCACGTCTCGACCATCGAATCGGGAGGCGCGGGTGCGTGATGAAGGATCCGGAGCCGGGGCGCTGCCTTGTCGGCGAGCGACCGCAGGCTCTCCAGATAGCCCGGCACGGGACGCCCGCGGAGGTGGAGCTCGCCCGCGATGCCGGCAAGGCCGGCCGCGCGCACGACATGCTCGAGCCCGCGGCCCGAGCCTATGGTCTGGCTGAACCAGTAGAGCCGGAGGCCATCACCGGGGCTCGCGTCGAGAGCCGGCGGGCACGACGGGAGCGGGAAGGTATTGTGCACGATGACAGGATGAACGCCGTACTTGTTCCCGTAGGCGGCGGCAATGGCCGCGCTCGAGGTCGTCAGGACCTGCGCCTCGGGTAAGACGTCCTTCTCGATCCGTTCTGCCAGCCCGTGACCCAGCGCCGTGTCGGCGCCGCCCGCCTGCTCCGCGCTGTGGAAGTCCTCGAGATCGAGGGCGAAGGGGACGCCGGCCCGCCGGCCCGCCTCCGCCACCGCCCCGATGGCTCCCGTGGTGCCGCCATAGAAGAGATCGGCGGGCTCGGAGAGCGCGGCCCGCACGAGCTCCGGATGCGTCCGGGCATAGCCGCGCAACACCAGCGGCATGGACGCGCGGGCGGGTCCCAGCATTGCTGACAGCCGTCGCGCGAGATGGTATCGAGCGCCGCCGCGCAGTCGGGCGAGGGGCGCGGTGGCGCGGCTGTAGTCGACTTCCGTCCACGTCCACGCGCCGGGCCGGCGCCTGCGCACGTCCGCGTCGGCGGCCACGGCCCAGTCGACGTGCCGCGTGCTGACGAGGCGCACGGAGTGCCCCGCCGCGGCGAGCGTGTCGGCCGCCTTGAGCATGCGCGGGCAGGTCGCCAGGTGCCCCGCCGTGATCACGCAGATCCGCGCCATCACGCTCTCCACGAGTACGAGAGCCGGTGCGCGAGCTCAGCCGCGGAGATTCCCGCGAGCATGAGGAGGCGCGAGCGCTCGAGGGGCGGCTCGCTCGAGGAGGCGAAGCCGTGGCGCGAGGTGAACGCGAAGTCGAAGCCGAGCTCCTCGACGAGCTTCACCGTCTCGGGGGTATAGTCGTCGCCGGGCTGGCCGTTGGGATACGCGAAGGCCCGGACGGGACGTCCCACCCAGCCCTCGAGCCGTGACTTGTTGCGCTCGATCTCGTCGCGCTGCTGCTCGGGCGCGGCCTGAGCCAGGATGGGATGCGAGGCGGTGTGTCCGCCGATCTCGACGTTGGGCGCGGCGGCAAGCCACCGGACCTGGGCGGGGCTGAGCGGCGCGCACGGATCAGTGTCCATGGCGCGGACCATGTGGGGGGCCCAGCGTCGGCGCCACTCCTCGTAGGGGAGCCGCTTCATCCGCTCCACTTCGTCCTCGCTCCGAGCCCGGACGACCGCGTCGTACCAGGCCAGGCTCCGCTGCTCCACGGGATCACTCCACACGAAGGCCACGATCGGAATGTCGTGGCGCTGGATGACGGGCAATGCGCCCGTGAGGAGCGTGGCGTAGCCTTCGTCGAAGGTCACGAGCACGGGTCGAGGGGGCAGCGGCGGCCCGCCGCCCAGCGCGCGCCGCCAGTCGTCCAGGCTGATCGGGTTGCAGGTCTCCCGGAGGAGCCGGCAATGCGCGTCGAGCTCGTCGAGCGTCACGTGGAGTCCGGCGAAATCCATGCGCGCGCCGGCGGGGGGGCGCACGCCGTGGTAGCAGAGGACGGCGACGCCGGGGAAGCGATCGCCCTTGAGCCGCCGCGCGTAGTGCCCGCTCCCCAGGAGGCAGCGCTTGGCGAGGGAGGCGACGGCGGGAATCATCGCAAGCCTCCCGCAGACGGCTTCCGGCACAGGACCGTGGTCAGCACCGGATAGCGAGGATCGTGGACGTCGAGCTCGTCCGGGCGCAGCTCTTCCAGGGCGAGGCCGAGGAGCGCGGCGACGGCGGTCAGGCAATTGCCGTGGCTCTCCACGCGCACCTCGCAGCCCTTCCACACCCGCTCGAGCACTTCCGTCCAGCCCCGCGCGCTCAGCCGCCAGTAGTCCGGCGCGTCCCCCGTGAGCGGCACGAAGCCCGCCGCGCTGGCCAGGATGACGCCGCCGGGCTTGATCACCCGCAGCGCGTGATGCAGCGAGCCCTCCACGTCGCGCAGGTGCTGGAGGGTATTCGGCAGCAGGAAGCAGTCGTAGCGGTCGCTGGGCACCACCAGCCCCGAGGACGCGAGGTCACACAGGTACGTCGGCCGGAAGTCGTCCCTGATGTCCACGGTGTCGACGCCCTCGAGGTCGCGGCCGTAGCGACGCGCATGGCCGTCGGTCTGGACCTCGAGCACGCGGCCCGTGATCAGCTCCCGATGGCGATCGAGGAACCCGTTCAGGTAGTAGCGGTCCACGGGCGTGCCACGATCGAAGCCGTAGTTGGCCGAGAAGGGCGCGAGCCGACGGAGGTTGCCCCAGCGCGGCCGCTCCTGGGCCCGGGCCACGCGGCGCAGGCGCATCATCCAGCGGGGGCCGAGGAGCCGGGCAATCCGCTCTCGCACCATCGGCTTCATCCCGCGTACATCCCCAGATAATCGGTGGCGATCTGGTCCATGGTCCGGGCGGGCGGCAGGGCGCGGCGCCAGCGATCGATGGTGACGGCGGGAGCCGCCGCGACGTCCGTGAGGACGGCGGCGAGCTCGCGCCAGCCTCCCGGATGGACGAGGCGGCCATTGATCCCGTCGCTCACCAGCTCGGCGAGGCCGCCCGCGCGCGTGCCGATCACGGGCGTACCCACCGCATGCGCTTCGATGGCCACCGTGGGACCGCCCTCGACGGCGAGCGAGGGGCAGCAGAGGACGTCGTAGCCTGCGATGATGTCCGCGGCCGCCTCGTGAGACACGGCGGGGGCGAAGGTGACGCGCGGATCGTGCTTCACGAGCGCCTGGAGCTCGGCGACGCAGCGCCGCTCAGCCATGGTGGCGACGGGGCCACGGAGCTCGACACGGATGGGGAGCGCCGCGGGCAGCGTGCGCGCGGCCCGCGCGAGGTCGTGGACGCCCTTGAGCGCCTCGAAGCGACCCAGGTATCCCACCGTCACGGGCGAGCTCGTGGGCGCCTCGTCGGGTCCGGGCTTGGGCACGATCTTCGACTGGCTGAGTCCGAGGCGGTTCAGGGCGAGCTTGGCCCGGGGGGCGCCGTTGGCGACGGCGGTCTCGAGGGCCCAGGCGGTGAGAAGGACGAAGCGGTCGACGGTGTGAATCATCTCGGCCTGCCTCGCCTGGTTCCCCTCGATGACGTCGACCATCGAGAGCGCCGTCCCCAGGCGGCCCGGAAGCCGGCGCGCCGCGCGGGCGAGGACGGGCGGAACGGCCCCGAGGGCCGCGGCGAGCGGGATCGGCATGCCCCGATGCTGGAGCGAGCAGGCCGCGCACTTGGCCGACCGGCAGAGGCCGTCGCACAGGCGCTGGCCCATGCGCATCATGGTGCCGCGCTGGCAGATCCAGCCCAGGCTCGCCGAGTGCGTGGTCACGATGACGCGCGCTCCCGCAGATTTCGCGGCGCGCAGCTCGTCGAGCCCGAGCCCCGTGACGAAGGTGTGCGCGTGGACCACGTCGGGACGCTCGGCGGCGAGCCACCGGTGGAAGCGCTCGGTCCCCCGGACCGGGGTCTCGCCCTGGCACTCCTCGCGCGTGGGCGCCGAGGGTATGGGATACCGGTAGACGGGGACACCGTCGTGCTCGTAGCGGCGCTCGGCGGCGGCGCCGGGATCCGGCGCGGCCACAAGCACCTCTTGCCCTGATTCGCGAAGGCGGCGGCAGAGCCCGGCCACGTACACCTCGGTGCCGCCGAGACTGTCCGGGTAGTACCAGCCCACGGCCTGGACGATCTTCATGTCTTGACCGCCACGCAGGTGATGATGTCGCCCAGCTCGCGCTCCGCGAGGAGACGACGGAAGCGCGCGTCGCTCGCCCACCACTCCCGCACCGTGGCGCGCGTGGGGTCGGCGCTGATGTCCCACACGAGGTCGGTGGTGAGTCGCTCGATGCGCCAGCCGAGGGCGGGCAGCTCCGCGCGAAGCGTCCGCGCGCTGATCTGGTCCACGCTGCGGTGGGTCCAGTCGAAGTGGCCTTCCCACTCGCTGCCGAAGAGCATCTGGCACAGGCTGTCGCGGTTGGTGGTGCTGAGGACGAGCACGGTGCCGGGCGCCGCCAAGGGCGTGAGGCGCGCCAGCACGGCGAACGGCTCGCGGAAATGCTCGAGCACGGCGGCGAGCACCAGGGTGCCGAACGGGCGCCGCGCGGTGACCGAGGCGGGCAGCTCGTCCTTCTCGACGTCACAGACCCAGGTCCGATCCGGCCCGAGCCGCTCGGCCGACCTGGCGATGGCCCACTCGGAGACGTCGACGCCCACGCCGGTCAGCCCCTCCGCGTCCAGGGCGGCGAGGAGGCCTCCGGTGGCGCAGCCGACCTCCAGCACGGGAGCGCGCGCGCCGTGGGACCGGAGGAGCCGCACGATCTCCTGGTGATCGGCGGCGCTCTGCGCCTCGTGGTCCACGTAGTTCTCGCCCTCGAAGTACTCGCGTCCCACGGCGGAGACATCCAGGGGCACGTAGTGCCCGGTGAGGCGCTCGCGGACGCGGCCGTCGGGGGCGACGAGGCGGAGCTTCCAGCAGAAGCGGCGGCCGGGGAGCGGCAGGGGGACCCGGCCCCAGTCGCTGCCATCGAGCCGCACGGCGCCGGAGACGAGGTCCAGGCCGAGCGCGCTCGGCCCCGGGTACTCGCGCGCCTCGCCCGTCCAGAGGACTCGCACGGGAAAGTGCCCCTCGTATCCCAGGAGCGTGGCGCTCAGCCTTCCCGATCCCGTCTCGCGCAGGTCGACGGTGAGGACGGCGCCGGTGACCCGGTACGGCGCGCGCAGATCGATGAGCGCGTCATCGCGGCCCGCTTCCGCGGGCAGGAGCACGGCGTGGCGATTCGTGATCCGGCTCAGCGCCCGGAGAAAGAGCCCCTTGAGCCGCGTGACCGGGGGCACGCTCATGGCCGCCCTTCCCCGGCCTGCCGGGACGAGAGGGTGGAGCTCGACCACGGCGATGTCATGTATTCGCCGTAGCGGTCGATCGGCGTTCCCGCTGACGCGCTCCGTCGCGCGGGGCGCGCATACCGCAGCCAGTCCCGTGCCGAGATCCCCGCGTGGCGGAGGCGACGGCGGGCGACGGCCCAGCGGCCCGCCCGGACATCGTGGAGCGTCTGCTTGGCCACGGTATAGGCGAGGTTCTTCCGGGCCTGCTCGCGCTCGGCGGAGCTGAGCGGACAGCTCGGCGCGCCCAGGGCCCGCCACGCCTCGCCCGGCACCAGCGCGTACTCGCGCGCGGCCACGGGGTTCTGGATCTCCTGGCCGGGGTGGATGCGGTACCAGAAGAGATCGGCGGGCACCAGGAGCACACCGACGCTGGCGCAGGCCTTGAGCCAGAAGACGTAGTCGGAGGCGGCGCCCCGCTCGGGGAAGCCTCCGAGCGAGCGGAACACATCGGTCCGGATGAGCGCGCCGGCGGGCCCGCACATGAAGAGGCCCTGGCCCAGGAATTCCCGCTGATAGGCCAGGCGCGGCGTCAGCAGCATGGGGCACGGCCCGCCCGGCCAGTGCCAGCCCGAGGACAGGGCGAGGGCCGCGCCCGGCTCCGCGCGGAGCGGCTCCACCATGGCGGCCAGGCAATGCGGGTACATGACGTCATCCGAGTCGTGGAACTTGATGAACTCGCCGCGAGCGAGGGCGGCCGCGCGATTCCGGTTCGGATAGTCGCCGAGGTTGCGCTCGTTGACGACCACGCGGACCCTCGGGTCCGCCTCGTACTTCCGCGCGATGTCCACCGTGCGATCGTGGGAGGCGTCGTCCACCACCACGAGCTCGAAGTCCTCGAAGGTCTGGCCGAGAACGCTCTCGATGGCCTCGGCAACGTAGCGCTCGCGATTGAAGGCGGTCATGAGAACGCTGACGGCGGGCGCACTCATGACGCAGGAGCCTGCCGCCACATCCGGAGCTTCGGCAGACGGCTGAGCGGCCTCTCGAAGAAGTGCCACGAGAGAGACCCCGCAGCCACGGAGAAGGCGACGAGGAGCGCGAAGGCCAGCCCCGGCACGGGCCCCACCCCGGCACGGGTCCCACCGTGTCGTACAGGCCGAGGCAGTTCCAGAGCAGGAGCGGCATGAACAGGTGGTAGACGTACACTCCGTAGCTGATCCGGCCGAGGTAGGTCAGGGGAGCGGCCGTGATCGCCCGCCGGATCACGCCGTCACCCTCCGACACCGCCCAGCGAATGACGGCCAGCCAGACGGCCGACAGGGCGAGCGAGAGCATGACCACGACCACCGTGGGCGCCATGCGCCTGGCGTGAAGCACGAGCAGCACGAGCGAGATGGGCGCCCCGACCCGAAGACCCCACCGGGCCAGTCTCTCGCCCTCGTCCTCGCGCACGACGGCGAGGAGGGCGCCCGTGCCGAGCACGTCGAGGTTGCACATGGGCAGCACGAGGACCGCGACGTCCGACAGCCCCATGGCGTGGACGATCAGCCGGGAAACCGGACCGATGGCGATCATGCCGCACACGAGCCGGCCCAGAAGGCGCCGCGGGCTGAGCAGGATGACCCAGGGCCAGAAGAGATAGAACTGCTCCTCGACGGCCAGCGACCAGAAGTGCGAGCCGGGTCCCCTCCACATCTCTTCGCGGGCGAAGAGGAAGTTCGAGGAGTAGAAGAAGAACCACGGGAAGTGCGCGCGGATCTCCTGGACGCCCAGCATCGCGGTGAGGGCGAGCGTGAGGTAGTAGACGGGAAAGATCCTCAGCGTGCGTCCCGCCAGGAACTTGTGGACGGCCTGGGCGAGCCCGCCTCCCTCGTCCATGCGCCGCCGAGCCTCCAGGAGCAGGCTGGTGATGAGGAAGCCGCTCAGGGCGAAGAAGGGCTGGACCCCGAAGGCTCCCCACGGGAGGATGTGGCGAATGGGCCCGCCCGCGAAGTGCTCGATCATGACGGCCCCGATGGCGAGCGCCCTCAGCCCGTCCATCTCGGGGATGCGGCCGCGACTCGTGGATCGAATGGCCATCAGCGCGCCTGCGCCGGCTGACGGACGCCGCGGACGGCCCGCAGGGTCTTGACGAGGGCATTCGGGAGCCAGGGCTGATCGAGACGGCTTCCGTAGCGGAGCGCCACGTGCTCGGGGCGCGGACGAAAGAGGCTGGCCCACCGGGCAAAGAGCGCCTCGAAGTGCGCCGCGTGGTGGCGCACGTCGAACCGCTCGTGCACCGCCTGGTGCGCGGCCTGGCTCATTGCCTCGAGGCGTCGGCGATCCGAGGCGAGCGCAGCGATGGCCTCGGCGAACTCCGCGACGTCCCCGGGTCGAGGCAGGAAACCCGAGCGCCCGGGCTCGACGATGTCCCGGATCCCGCACGGCAGGTCGCTGACCACGGGGACCACCCCCGCCGACATGCCCTCCAGCACCGCTCGCGGCAATCCCTCGGCGCGACTGGGCAACACGAGGACGTCGTGATGAGCGTAGAGGCTCAGCACCTCGAGGTTCGAGCGCGCGCCGAGCCAGAGAGCGCTGGTGGGCTCCACCCAACCGGTGCGCGCCTCGGCAGCGCACGGGCCGTCGCCCACGACGGTCCAGCGGGCGGCAATGCCCGAGCGATGAAGCTGCGCATCGATCCCGGAAAGCAAGTGCGCGCCCTTGGCACGATCCAGCCGCCCCACGAAGAGCAGCCGGAGGTGGCCGAGTCCCTCGGACCGAAGGCGGGCGGCGCGGGGAACGCCGAACGGTTGATGGAAGATCGTCTCGCGTCGGTGCGGGAGCAGCTGCGAGAGATGCTCGTGCCCGAACCGCGTGAGCACGACGAAGGCGGAGATCAACGGCTCATGAGCAACCGCGAGGTCGTAGTAGTAGTCGTAGTCGCCGTGCAGGATGAAGATGACCATGCGCCCGGGATCGTGGATCGACAGCATGGCCAGCTCGAGCCAGTCATTGGCGACGAGGACGCCAGGTCCAGGCGGCACGGCCCGCGCAAGCCGCCGCAGCACGGCGTGGAGATTTTCCGACGGCAGCGTGTATTGGACGCGGTGCAGGCCGTCGACGCGCATCCGGTCGTCGAACCGCACGTCGTGGCTCAGGCGGTTGTCGGTCAGCACGACGTGATGGGCCGGTCCACGGGAGGCGCGATGGGCGAGGACGTCGGCGACATTGACCGCCACCCCTCCCAGCTTGTCGGGCAAGACCCACACGACACTGGCGGGCGCGTTCACGGTCACGTCCTCCAGGCGTTGCGTGGGCTCATGCGCCCGTCTCGTCCCACCGCAGTGCTGGAGCGGCCGGCTGAAGGCAGCTCCACTCCGCCTTGCGGCAGAAGAGCCCCCGCGCCGTGGACAGATCGTACGGACGCCACGGCGCCGCGGGCGGCCCCACCTCGAAGGTGAGGGCCCCGGCGATCTCGTCCACGTGCTGGAGGAAGGGAACGCCCACGAAGGTGTTGATCCGGTACCGCCCGGGCACGAAGGTCGGCCCCGGCAGCCGGACGAGCACCCGACAGCTCCTGGCATCGGGCAGCGCGACTCCGGTATCGTCCACGTTCATCAGGCTCAGCAGGGGCTGCCCGTCGTCGGAGCAGACGATGAGCTCGACGACGAGCCCGCGGAGACTGGTGCCCGCGGGCATGCCGTCGGTGACCTCGATCGAGAGGTCAATGAGCAGGTCGGCGTCGCACGGAATCACCTTCGAGGGAGCGCCGCCCTGCTCGTCCACGATGCGCGCGTCGGTGACCTTGGCCCAGCCGACACCGTGCCGGTCGCGGGGATCGAAGCGGGCCCCGGCGTCACCCTCGGGATCCGGCCGCGCGTAGAGGTCCGCCACGGTGTCCATCGTTCCGCTCGCCACCACCCGGCCGCGATCGAGCAGGATGCCCCGGCCGCAGAGGCGCCGCATGACGGCCATGTTGTGGCTCACGAACAGGACGGTGCGGCCGGTGCGGGCGACCTCGTCCATCTTGCCCAGGCACTTGCGCTGGAACTCGAGGTCGCCCACGGCCAGGACCTCGTCGACGAGGAGGATCTCCGTGTCGAGGTGCGCGGCCACCGCGAAGGCCAGTCGCATGTACATGCCGCTCGAGTAGCGCTTGACCGGCGTGTCGATGAAGGCCTCCACGCCCGCGAAGGCCACGATCTCGTCGAACTTCCGGTCGATCTCCCACTTGCGCATCCCGAGGATGGTGCCGTTCAGGTAGATGTTCTCGCGCCCCGTGAGGTCGCCGTGAAAGCCCGTTCCGACCTCGAGGAGGCTGCCGATCCGTCCGTACAGCTCGACCCGGCCGGCCGTGGGAGGGGTGATCCGGGATATGATCTTCAGCGCCGTGCTCTTCCCGGCCCCGTTGCGTCCGATGATGCCGAGCACCTCACCCTGCTGCACGTCGAAGGACACGTCGCGAAGCGCCCAGAAATCGTCGGCGGCGGCGAGGTGAGGCCGGCCCAATCGCCGGAAGGGCGCCGCGAGGATGTCCATGAGCGCTTCGCGGAGATGGCCGGGACCAGGCGCGGCGCCCCCGATGCGGTAGCGCTTCGAGAGCCCCTGGACACGGATGGCGAGCGCGCTCATGGCTAGACCTGGTCCGCGAAGCTCTGTTCCATGCGGTGGAACTGCCAGGCCCCGAGGGCGGCCAGCACCGCGGCGCTCAGGGTCGAGATGCCGAGGCTCGGCCAGTCGAGCGCCGTCCCCAGGACCGCCGCCCGGTACGCGTCGATGATTCCCGTCATGGGATTGAGGGCGAAGAGGGGCTGCCAGCCCGCGGGCACGAGGCTCGTCGGATAGACCACCGGGGTGGCGAACATCCAGAGCTGCATGAGGAACGGGATCGCGTACTGCACGTCCCGGTAGCGGACATTGAGGGCGGCGAGCCACATGCCGATCCCGGTGGCCGCGAGGGCGGTGAGCGCGGCGAGGGGGAGCAGGAGGACCGCGGTGCGCGCGGGCACGATGCCGTACCAGGCCATGAGGCCGCCGAGGACGAGGGAGGCGATGGCGAAGTCCACGAGGGCGGACAGGGTCGCCGACAGCGGCACGAGCACGCGCGGGAAGTACACGCGCGTGAGGAGATGCGCATTGCCGACCACGCTCGTCCCCGCCCGGGTGACCGCGCCCGAGAAGTATGTCCAGGGCAAGAGCCCGAGATAGGAGAAGACCGGATAAGGCACGCCGTCGCTCGGCATGCCGGCGAGCCGGCCGAGGAAGATCGCGAACACGACCATGGTGAGAAAGGGCTGAAGGATCGCCCAGAGGAAGCCCAGGACGGTCTGCTTGTAGCGCACCGAGATGTCGCGCCAGGTCAGGAAGTAGAGGAGGTCGCGATAGTGCCAGAGCTCGCGGACCTCGACGAGAGGCCGACTCGAAGTGGGATCGATGACGACCCAGGGCACTCCGGCTCCCGAGTCTCGTCCAAGCATGACGCTCATGCGGCGAGCCGCTCGCGCCGATCGGGCCCGAAGCGCGCGAGCACGAGGAGGGCCCAGGGCCGCGACCAGTGGCTGCGGCCGGCCGCGAAGGCGCTCCACACCGCTTCGACGGCGGACCGCTGCAGGCGCTTGTCCTCGAGGCAGAGGCGCTCCAGCTCGGGGGCCCGCTCGCGCATCCACGCGGCCATGGGAAAGGTGAAGCCCATCTTCGGGCGATCCCAGATCTCGCGGGGGAGACGATCACCGAGGGCGTCCAGGAGGAGCGGCTTCGGGCGCGCGCGATCCAGCTTGAGCGCGGCGGGCAGGCCGAGCACGGTCTCGACGAGCCGGTGGTCGAGATACGGCACCCGCGCCTCGATGGAATGCGCCATGCCCATGACGTCGGTGTCGCGGAGGAGCTGGTCGCCGAGATAGTGGCTGAATTCGAGCCGCGTCAGGGTCTCGCGCAGGTCCCCGGCTCCCGCCCGCGCGTCCCCGGTGAGCGCGGGCGCCGCCGCCTCGAGGTCACCCTCCGAGGCGCCGAGGAGGTCTCTCACGGTAGCGCGCGGGAAGAGTCCGCGAACGAGATGGTAGACGCCCGGCGGCGTCGGCGCCTCGAGGGCGGCGAGCCGATCGAGCCCCGGTCGCGCCAGCAGGGCCCCGGCCATCGGCCCGAGCCGCGTGACTCCGCGACGGACGGCCGCGGGCAGCGCGGCCATCACGGCGCGCGCGAGCCCGAGCGCGGCCGTGCGCCGGAGATGATCGTAGCCCCAGAAGACCTCGTCGCCCCCGAGGCCCGAGAGCACCACCGTGAGCCCGGCTTCTCGAGCCGCGCGGGCGATGCACCAGGTATTGAGCCCGTCGACCGTGGGCTGGTCCATGGCAGCGAAGAAGGCGCCCAGGTCGGCGAAGACGTCGGGCGCGCGCAGCAGCACCTCGTGGTGATCGGCGCCGACCCGCGCTGCCATGCGCCGGGCGTACGCCGCTTCCGAGAGAGCCCTCTCCTCGAAGGCCACGGAGAGCGTGGTCAGGGGCTGCGGCCGGCCTTCCGCGGCCAGCGCCGCGAGCGCGGACGAGTCGATGCCTCCCGAGAGGAAGACGCCGAGGGGCACGTCGCTGACGAGGTGCAGGCGCACCGACTCTTCGAGCCGCTCGCGGGTCGCGACGACCGCGTCCGCGGCCGCCCGCGGCGCCGCCCGCCGAGCGGCTTCCACGGCGCCGTCGAGATCCCAGTAGCGCTCGACGCGGGCGCCGCGGGAGCTGATCTTCAGGATGTGCCCGGGCGGGAGGGCGCGCACGTCCTTGACCGTGGTCAGGGGCGACGGCACGCTTCCCCACTCGAGAAAGCGCGCGAGAGCTTCGCCGCTGGCCTCGTCGGGCACCAGGCCGCCGCGGACGATGGCCGTGACCTCGGAAGCGAAGAGCACGCGCCGGCGGTCCTCATGCCAGTAGAGCGGCTTGATGCCGAACCGGTCGCGGGCGAGGAGAAGCGTGGGCGTGGGCCCCGCCTGAAAATATGCGAGCCCGAACATGCCCCGCAGCCGGGCGAGCGCCGCCTCTCCCCACGTGTCGAAGGCGCGGAGCAGCACCTCGGTGTCGCTCCCCGAGCTGAAGCTCTCGGCCGGGCCGAGCTCGGCGCGCAGCTCGCGATAGTTGTACGTCTCTCCGTTGTAGGCGAGCCACCCGCGCCGGTTGGCTGAGCCCATGGGCATGCGGCCGCGCGGCGAGCGATCGAGGATGGCGAGACGGCGGACTCCCAGCACTGTCGTCGCTGACGATCTCTCGACGGGATAAGTCATCACGTGGGCGGGATCGAGTCGGCCGAGGAGCGGGCCCAGCTCACGGCTCCTCGCCGCTGCGTCGGGAAGCAGCAGCCCCCAGTCATCGGGACCTCGATGGTCCTGAGCGTCCAGCATCCGGAGCACCGCGCCGACGTCTTCTACGGTCACACGCCCGTCCAGTCTCATCAGGCCAGCGAGGCCGCACATGACGGGGGCTCCGATCAGCGAGGACGAGGTGAGAAGGCGGAAGGATCCTCGGACTTCATTCGAGACCTAATCTACGGAAGGGTCTGCGGACGGGCCGCATATTAAGGAAGGGTTACCCGTGGACGTCAGGCTCGTGCCAGATTTCGGCTTTTCCGGCGGGTCCTGGCGATCTCCAAAATTTGTAGAAGCGGGCTCTAAAGGCTCGTTTGAGGGCCCGCCGGCAGCCCAGAAACCCTCCAGATTGATGGGCCAGAGAGGCCAGGCGGGCGCCATCTCAGCCCCCGGAACTCCTTCATTGATTTCCACTTCTCTCATGGCCATCTAGCCAACGTTTTGGACCCGAGGTGCTAACCTCTGAGGTCCAGTCCGCGAGATCCGCTCATCGTCGAGCGGTGAAGAGTTGCGGTGTCCGCAGCCGGGCTCTCTCATGGCTCAGTCGTGGCATGTGAAGTGCAACATCTGCGCCATGGAAGCGGAGGACACGCAGACCACATGATCAAAGCGGTGACGATCGATCTCTGGGGCACCGTCGTCGTCGACAGTCCTTCAACCGACGAGCGTTATCGCCGCGAGCGATTGGCCGGACTCGAGACCACGCTGTTGCGCTTCGGCTTCCGCGTGCCCGCAGCCGACCTCGCGCGCGCCTACGGCGAGTCGGGTCGTCATCTCGCGCGCATCTGGCGCAGATGGCGCGACGTCCCCGTGGAGCGGCACGTCACGCTCCTTCTCCAGGCCGTGGATCCCGCGCTGCCCGGACGCGTGGGCTCCGAGGCGATCATCGCGCTGACCACTGCGTACTCGAGCCCCGCCCTCCTGGCGCCGCCCTCGCTCGACGAGGGCACGGGTCGAGTGCTCGAGGCGCTTCGCGAGCGCGACATCGCGGTGGGGCTCGTCTCGAACACGCTGCGCACCCCCGGCGAGGTTCTCCGCACCATCCTGAAGCGCCAGGGCGTGCTCAATCGCTTCGCGGCCACGGTGTTCTCGGACGAGTGCGGGGTGCGCAAGCCCGATCCGGCGATCTTCGACATCGCCCTCGAGCGCCTCGGCATGGATCGCAAGGAGGTCGTGCACGTGGGCGACGATCCCATCCTGGACGTCGAGGGCGCGCGCGCGGCGGGCCTGCGGGTGATCCAGCTCGCCCCCGGCCAGGGCTGGGCATCGCGCTACACTCCGGACGCCGTCATCGAGCGTCTCCGCGATCTGCCCGGCGTGCTCGCGGATCTCGAGCGGTCCGAGCGGCGCCCCGCCGCCAATCCCGCCATCGCGCGACTGCGCCCGCGCTTCCTGGCGCGCCCCACGGGCTCGCGCTAGTCATGGGCATCACGGTCATCGGTCTCCGAGGGCGAACGATCGCCGCGCTCGTCCTGACCCTGGCCGCCTGGTCGTTCGCCACCGCGGGGGCCCAGCCACCGGCGCCCGCGGCTCCCCTGTCCACGGCCGAGGTGGTCCGTTCCGTCGAGGCGAATCCCGCCGGAGCGCCCCAGGCCACGGCGCAGGCGGTCGCGGCCGGACGGTCCGAGGACGCCGCTCCCATCGTGGCCGCCGTCGTGGGCATTCTTCAGCCCGCGGATCGCCGAGCCCTGGCCCCGAGCGTCGTCACCTCCGCCATTGCCGCCCTCGCCGTGCCCGATCGCACGCCGTTCGCGCCGGCGGTGGCCTGCGCGGCCGTCCGGGCCGTGCCCGCGCCCGAGCAGCCGGGAGTGGTGCCGGCCATCGTGAGCGCAGCGGTCGCCCTCGCTCCGCTGGCGCGACCGCAGATCGTGGCCTGCGCCATCGCGGCCGCGCCCGCCCTGGTCGCGGCGATCAATGACGCGGCGGGCGGAGCCCTGGCCGCGCAGCTGGAAGCGGCGTCGAGTCCGCCCACTCCGCTGCCCGGCAACAGCATTGGCCTCGACAGCACGCTGGGCCCGAGACAGAGCTGCGCCAGCCCGCCGTGCCCCTAGGCGCGAGCCGGCCCGGCACCGTCGTGTCCAGACTCCGAAGGCGGACCCACGCATGACCTCCTGCGCTCCCTGGTGATGGGGCGAAGCCCTCGGCGTGGGCATGCGACGACTTGGCTTTTCGGCTCTGGCGGCGGTCACCCTGCTGGTCGCCCCGATTTCACCGGCGGGAGCGCTCAACCTCGAG
>QHSC01000035.1 GCA_003220345.1 Candidatus Rokuibacteriota bacterium
TACACGTGGACTCACATCAGCTTCCCTGGCAGCGACAGCAGCAGCGCCGCCAATGCCGGCGCCCAGGCCCAGCAGGACCAGACCGTCAAGCAGCTCGATCGGGACGAGCACGTGGCCGGGCTGACGGTCTTCTGGAAATTCCGGCCCGCCGGGGACCTCGGGCTGGGCTACCAGTACGGCACCAAGACCTTCATCTCCGCCACGGAGCGCGACGTGCGCACGCACAT
>QHSC01000306.1 GCA_003220345.1 Candidatus Rokuibacteriota bacterium
CACCGCTGTAGAGGTTCGCGTTGTCCGGGCCGCCAATGATGGTGTGGGTCGGCCCCACAGCAGCACAGAGGTCGCAAAGTCTCAGCCCGCCGCTGACGTTGTTCTGCAGCGCCCATCCGGTCGAGACATTGAAGCCAGTTGGGCTGTAAGTCCCGTTCGCGTTCACCTGCCGCTCGAACAGGGCGGTGCTCGAAAGAAGGGTTCCCGTTGTCTGCCCGGAGCTCAGCGTAAAGCCCAAGTCACTCAGAAGCTGGCCTGCAGACTGCGGATTGTTCTGCAGATTCGTCAAGCTGATCGTGAGGAGTCCGCCAGTCGTGGAGACATCGGCCCTCGCCGAGACGGGCTCGCCCGCGCTGTCCACGCTACCTGCGGGCGTGGAGTAACTTAGGATCAACGCACTCGCGTTGGGGGTGACGAGGAGGACAGCCGACATGACCAGCAGAGCGATCCGCGCAAAGGCCACGATTCTCATGCTCCGCTTTCGCCTCCCCTAGGGTGAATTGAACCTTTACAGTTGCCAGCAAGAAGCCGATCTGGGCTGGTGTGGAGCAAACCGAGGGCCATGATCAGCATGCAAGTCAGGACGGGAAGTTACGACCGGGTTTCGAGTCCCTGTCGATCGAATCGTAAAATTGTTCGACAGGGACATCCTCCGGAATGGTTGGCCACCGCGAATCTGGTAGATCCCCGCGCGCCAGTTCCGCTCTCGCTTCAGCGCCGCCCCACCAGGCGCGGCGACGGCTGCCCCACGTGGATGTGGGCACCGGAGGCCGCGCCCGGGATGGCGCCCCACGCGGCGATGAAGGGGATGCCCGAGGACCGCAGGTACTCCATGAACGCGCGGCCGTCCGAGCTGCTTGGATCGAGGGCCACGTCGAGGGCGTTGCGATGATCGAATCCCATTCGGTCGTGGAGCGGGGTCTGACCGTGAGCGCTGATGGGCAGCGACCGGCCGAAGCGCGCCTGGAAGAAGCGCTGGAGCTTGGGGACGTCCTCGGCCAGGGACCACGGGGCGGGGCCGTTGAAGCGGACGAGGCCCGGCGTCTCCTCGTATCCGCCGCGCGCGAGCGGCCTCTGCTTGCCCACCTCGATCATGCGCATCTCGACCATCATCCGATCGACCTCCAGGCGCTGGCGACGGATATCGTCCACGTCCTTCTGAGCCTTGACGAGAGCGCGGCGCCCCTGCTGGACGTCGCTGGCCGACAGCGTGCCCCGCTCGTAGAGCTCCTGGCGAATCTCGGCCAGCTCGGTCTGCCGGGCCAGCTCCCGCTCGTACATGGCCTCCACCGGCTCGAGCGAGGCGCGGTACTTCGCCATGGCCTGCGCCGAGCTTGCCGCGGCCTTGTCGAGCTTGCTCGACGAACGGCCGGGCTCGGACGGCGAGGCGCCTGATGGCGGCGCGGATGCCCGCGGGGTCTGCGCCAGCACGTGAGGAACACAGGCGAGCGCGACGACGATGAGCGCGGCGGCGACGAGCACTGTGGAGACGTTGCCCGACGACCGGCGTCTGTGACACATCGAGCGGTCGCCGAGATCAGCGATCGATCACGGTGCCTTCCAGACCGTCTTGCCTTCCCTGTCCTGGAGAACGGCCACCGCCGCCCCGTCGTCTCCTATGGAGCCCACCAGGGCCCGCGTGTGGCCGCTCTTGTCGTAGAAGGCGAATCCCCCTGTGCCCTGATTCAGCACCTCGAACACGGCGCGAGGAGAGCGGGGCGGGCCGGTGGCGTCGACGGACGACAGGTACAGCCCGGCCGCTTCCTGGCTGAGCAGGAGCAGGCCCCTGATCTTCCCGCTGCCATCGGCCAGGCTCAGGTGGGCGCCGGGGCCTCTCCCTGCCGAGGCCATGAGGGTCGCGCGCCCGGCGTCGTGATAGAGAGTGAGGCTCGCTCCCGCCGTGTACGAGCCGAGCCGCGCCCGCACATTGCCGTTCGCGTCCTTCACGATGAATTCCTGCGCCTCGACGATCTGGGCGGGGGGCCGGGCCTGGCCCATCACGCCGATGCCGCCGAGCCCGAGCAGGACGACCACGGCGAGGATCTTGAGACGACGATTGCTCCGCTCGAGCTGCTCGAGGCGGCGCAGAAGACCTGCGTTCGCAGATGCATCCATCTGGGTATCCTCCTCCGTCGGGATAAGCGAACCGCTCGCGGTGCCCGTCCGGGCCGACTGAGCGGTCTGAGGGTGCAGAAAAAGGTAGCATCGGGGCCGGGAACAGGTCAAGGGAAGGGGCCCATGGAGCGCGGACCCGATCGGTCTTTTCTGCGCACGGGACGCGTGTTTGACAGGTCATAATCGCTATGTCATGCTCTTCGGCCCTTGAGAAGGAGGCGACGATCGCGGCTCACGAGTCGGTGTGCCCGGTCTTGCTGTCACAGGATTTGGAAACGGATCGCGCGAGGCCACACGCCTCGAGAGGAGGATGTCCCGTGAAGAGAGTCATGGTTCACTGTTCCCTCACACTCCTGCTGCTGCTCGTCTGGACGGGCACCGGATTGGCCGCTCCGGAGAAGATGGGCCTGGTCACCGGCGGCGAGAAGGGCACCTACTATCAGTTCGGCCTCGACCTGCAAAAGCTCATGAAGCAGTCCGACTTCATCAATCTTACGGTGTTCCCGTCCAAGGGGTCGATCGAGAACGTCTACGCCGTCTACCAGCGGCCGGGCGTGCAGCTTGGCGTCGTGCAGTCCGACGTCCTCGCCTTCATCACCCGGCTGCAGTCGGATCAAACCCTGATCAAGATCGCCAAGAAGACGCGCATGGTCTTCCCCCTCTACAACGAGGAGGTCCACGTGCTCGGCCGTCGCGGCATCGCAGACTTCGAGGATCTCACCGGCAAGCGCGTGGCGATCGGCCGTGACGGCAGCGGCACCTTCCTCACGGCGCGGCTGCTGTTTCAGCTCTCCGACGTCAAGCCCAGCACCATGATCCCGATCGACACCGATGAGGCGCTCGCCGAGCTCAAGGCGGGGCGCATCGACGCCATGTTCTATGTCGCCGGTTATCCCGTGAAGCTCCTGCGCGAGGGCGTGACGGAGGCCGATCAGCTCGCCCTGATTCCCATCACCAGCAAGAGCATCATGGAGATCTACCCCCCCGCGGAGATCCCGGGCAACACGTATCCGTGGCAGCCCCAGAAGCTGACCACGGTGGCCGTGAAGGCCGTGCTCGTCTCCTTCGACTATCGCTTCCGGGATTGCGACAATGTCGGTCGCTTCGCCCAGCTCATGGCGAGGCGGATGGACTGGCTCGTGCAGAACGGGCATCCGAAGTGGAAGCAGGTCGATCTCAACTACCAGCTGAGGGGATGGGAGCAGTACGCCTGCGTGAAGAAGTACCTCGGGCTTCCCGGCACGGCCTCCACCCCGCCGCCCCCCGCCGACGAGAATCCGGTGTTCAGGGCCATCCGGGGCATGTTCGACTCCCAGTAGCTCGCTTGAACTCCTTTCCTTGAATCCCTCTCCCCCATCGGGGGAGAGGGCAGGGTGAGGGGGAGGTCTTACCTGCCACCGTTCTCAGAAGAAGCTCTTGGGATGGTGATCGATCCCTCGGTACGCCTCGATGAATCGAACGATCCGCTTCTCGTCGACATCGTCCAGCTTGTCGATGCGAGTCCACGCGGTCAGAGCGATCCGGCGATCTATCCCTGGGTAGGGTGCCAGGATCACCTGCGTGGGATAGCGCAGCACGATCGTCTTGAGAGTTGCCACCAGGTCAGGACAGCCCTGAGGGCAGTTGTACTGGACGAGGACGCCGCCCTCCTCCAAGTTGTGGACTTGGAGCTCGTTGACGATGGGCTCCGTGTGAATGCCCCACTGCGCGATGTAGGGCAGATGTGGTCCTGACGTAGGGGGGTCAGAGTTGTATGGCGCATGCTTTTCCTCAGCCGAGCCAAGATGCTGATTCCCGAGGCTTCGGATCCACTGCCCGGGCCGGCTGGCCGACCACAGGTATACGCTGGAGCCGACGAGGATGGCGGCCAGCACCACCGCGGCCCACGTCAGCTTACGTTTGGTCCGGCGGCGGAGCTTGGGCCTTTGCTCCTTGGACTTCACTCTTTGATTCGCCATGGGCTTCAGATATCCGCGTCGCTTATGGCCCATTCCACGACTTTCCGGCGGGCCTGCGCGGCGCCAGCATTAGGCCATATCGCCCCGCTTCAGGTCAACGTGGCGACCACACGGCTCGTCTCGCCTCGCTCTCCCTGGGGATAACTGGGGTTGGGCCTCAGGAGAAATTCCCGTTTTCGACAGCACCGAGTCTGGACGTGTGGGAAAAAAATTTTCCGGCGTGTCGAGACGACGAGCGATCGAGGAGACGGTGGAATCGCTGAAGGGTCCTGAACTCGGCGGCGCGCGCTTCGACGGACCTCAGGCACGAAGAACAAAAATGTGAAGCTCAGTTAAATCAGTCAGATCGCTCTGCGTGTTCGCAGTGATGGTCGTTCGAGAAATTGTCGATGGCCCTCGCGCTTCGACGGAAGATAGTTCGCGCTTCGGAAAACCTTACACTTCTCAGCTTCACTTCTCGCCTCCGCTCTGGAAACCACGATGAACAAAGAGGCTCGAATGGTGGCGTGGGCCTTGCTTTCCCCGCCGCCTGCGTGGCGACAGAAGGCTTCTGTGCCTTCTCACCCACCTTTCTATGACGAAGACGGGATCTACCTGGATTCGTTGTCCGCCCCTGGCCGCGGCCGTGGACCCGCGCGTCTTGCGTGGGCGGTCGCCTCCGTGACGGCGGGAGGCGCCGATGGGATCGTGGCTCGGCGTTCCAGCTCACCGACTGCCCCAAGTGGTTCGAGCGTGAGCGCGTCGACATGATGGAACCCTAACCGACCAACTCATAAAGGATCGAGCGCATGAAAAGATGGATGTCTCTCCTCACGATCGCGATCTTCGTCGTCGCTTTTGCG
>QHSC01000036.1 GCA_003220345.1 Candidatus Rokuibacteriota bacterium
ATGGTCGCGCAGGCCGCCATCGTGTTCGCGCGCACCGATCCCGCCGGCCGCGCCCGAGGCGTCACGGCCTTCCTGGTCCCCCTCGATCTGCCCGGCGTCTCGCGGAGCCCGCTCCGAGACATGGGCACGCGGGCCATCGGGCGCGCCGTGCTCGCCTTCGACCGCGTCCGCGTCCCGCATGCGTATCGCCTCGGAGAGGAAGGCACGGGCTTCTATCAGGTGATGGAGGGCTTCGACTACAACCGCGTCGGCATCGCCCTGGCGTGCC
>QHSC01000037.1 GCA_003220345.1 Candidatus Rokuibacteriota bacterium
ACCAGTGCCTGCTCTTCCACGGCCACTACGGATACACCGACGAGCTGCCCTTCGAGCAGCGCATGCGGGACGTGATCGGGCTCGAGATCGGCGACGGGGCCGCGGAAGTGATGAAGATGGTGGTGGCCCGGGAGCTCATGGGACGGGAGAGCCTGCCCTACTGATCGGGCTTGCCATATGACCGGAATCTGATAGCTTCGCCTCATACTTCCAGAGGGAGACAGCGCATCGTGAGTGCCCTAGCGACCTCCGCAACCGACGTGGCGTGGACGACCGACGAGATGCGCGTGGCGGGATCGCTGCTGCGCGTTCGCAAGGGTGGGGCGGGCGATCCCGTGCTCGTGCTGCATCACGAGATCGGGAGCCCGGAGCGGCTGCCCTTCTACGATGCCCTCGCGCGCCGGTTCACCGTGTATGTCCCCTCGCATCCCGGCTATGACGGCTCGGAGCGGCCCGGCTGGATGCGGAACGTGCGGGACGTCGCCGTTACCTATCAGGCGCTGATCGCCGCCCTGAATCTGTCCAAGGTTTCTGTAATCGGGCTCGGCTTCGGGGGATGGATCGCCGCCGAGATGGCGACCATGGCGCCGCGCGGACTGCATCGCGTCGTCCTCGTGGGCGCCATGGGCATCAAGCCCGCCCAGAGCGACATCCTCGACGAGGCCCTCGTCAGCTACATCGACTACGTGCGCGCCGGCTTCGAGAAGCAGGAGGCCTTCGACCAGGTCTTCGGCGCCGAGCCGCCCACCCCGCTCCTCGAGCAGTGGGACCTCAACCGGGAGATGACCTTCCGGATCGCGTGGAAGCCGTACATGTACAACCCGACGCTGCCCCATCTGCTGGCGGGCGTGAAGTCGCCCTCCCTCGTCGTCTGGGGCCGGCGCGACCGCATCGTGCCGCTCGAATGCGGTGAGGCCTACGCGCGCGCGCTGCCCCAGAGCCGGCTCGCCGTGATCGAAGACGCGGGACATTTCATCGACATGGAGCAGCCCGAGGCGCTTGCCAAGCTCGTGATTGAGTTCGCCGCCCAGCCGTGACCCGGACCGGGCCCGGCGTGGCCCGCTCCTGACCGGAGACCAAGACCATGCATCTCATGTACTTCAGCGAGCAGCCGATGTCGGCCTATCCCGTGGACGAGGGCAAGGAGTTCGGCGCCACCGCGCTGATGTTCTCGAACCGATACTTCGATCCCGTGGAGGGCAGCCGGCTCTACCAGGAGTACCTCGAGCACTACCGCCTGGCCGAGGAAGTCGGGTTCGACGGCATCATGCTGAACGAGCACCACAACGCGCCGTTCTGCATGCAGGCCAAGTGCAATATCTTCGCCTCGATCCTGGCCGCCATGACCAAGCGCGTGAAGCTGGTGCTTCTCGGCAATCCGTTGCCCCTCGCCGACAACCCCGTGCGCCTGGCCGAAGAGCTGTCCATGATCGACATGATCTCCAAGGGGCGGCTCGTCTCGGGTTTCGTCCGCGGCGGCGGCCAGGAGCAGCTCGCGGCCGGTGTCAATCCCGCCTACAATCGCGAGCGCTTCGAGGAGGCGCACGAGCTCATCGTTCGCGCGTGGACGCAGACGGGGCCTTTCCGCTTTGAAGGCACGCACTACCAGCACCGCGTGGTCAACCCCTGGGCCGTTCCGCTCCAGAAACCGCACCCGCGGATCTGGATTCCCGGCGTCCTCAGCAAGGAGACCATCATCTGGTCGGCGCGCCAGCGCTACCCGTACATCGCGCTCAGCACGGCCATCGACGCGACCAAGAAGATCTGGGAGCTGTACGACTCCGTGGCCGCCGAGGCTGGCTACACGGCGGGGCCCGAGAACCGCGGCTACCTCCAGCGCTGCCACGTCGCCGACACCGAAGAGAAGGCCATGGCCAACGCGCGGCATTTCATGTGGATGCAGGGCGAATTCACGGGCCTTGCCCATCCCGTGTGGTCGACGCCGTCGGGCTATTTCTCGCCGTCGTACCGCAAGGCCTTCGTGGAATTCGCGGTGGGGCGCGGGGCCAATCCCCGGGCCGCGACCTTCGAGGACCAGATCCGCAACCAGCAGATCATCGCGGGGACGCCCAAGACCGTCATTCCGAAGCTTCGCCGACTCCTCGAGGAGACGCGCCCGTCCATCGTCGGCTTCTGGGCGAGCGACGGCTTCGTGAGCAACGAGGACTCGAAGAAGTGCATCCGGATGCTCGGGCTCGAAGTGCTGCCCGCCGTGCGCGAGATCGGCAAGGAGCTCGGCCTCCTGAGCCCCTTCGAAGCCAACGCGCCGGTCAGCATCGCGCATTCGACCCCGCCGGCCCCGGCCATGGCCTGAGCGGGGGACCGGCACCCGCCGTCACCGGCTCCAGAGGACAACCGAGGGGAGGAACCATGCGATTCACGGATCGAGTAGCGCTCATCACCGCGGCGGCCAGCGGCATCGGCCGCGCCACTGCCGACATCATCGGCGCCGAGGGCGGGATCGTCGTCGCGGTGGACACGGACAAGACCAGGCTCGACGCGACGGTGGAGGCGCTCAAGTCCGCGGGAGGGCGCGCGCACGGCCGCCAGGCCGATGCCCTCGATCCCGACCAGGTCGGCGGCGTGGTGGAAAGCGTGGTTCGCGAGCTCGGGCGCATCGACATCCTCGTCAACGCGGTGGGGGGAAGCACGATCATTCCCCGGGCCGCCGCCAAGGTCGACGAGCTCACCTTCGCGGAGTGGCAGCGCCTCATCGCCTTCAACCTGGAAGGGACCTTTCTCTTCTGCCACGCCGTCACCCCGGTCATGAAGCGGCAGCAGAGCGGCAAGATCGTGAACATCTCGTCCATCGCGGGCCGCGGTCTCAGCGAGAGCAGCAGCAGCGCCTACGCGGCGGCCAAGGGCGGCATCATCGCCTTCACGAAGAAGATCGCGCTCGAGCTCGGGCCCTTCGGCATCAACGTCAACGCCATCGCCCCCAGCCTGACCCTGACCGAGCGCCTCCAGCCCCGCTGGGACAAGTGGACGGCGGAGGAGCGCGCCCGGGAGACCGACCGCATGCCGCTCCGCCGCGTGGCGGTGGCACGGGACCAGGCGCGCGTGATCTGCTTTCTCGCCTCCCAGGACGCGGACTTCGTCACCGGCGTCACCATCGACGTCACCGGCGGGCTCTGATGGCGCGGCTGACGGGACGGACCGTGCTCGTCACGGGCGCGGCGAGCGGGATCGGCGCGGCCTCGTCCCGACGCCTCGCCGCGGACGGAGCCCAGCTCCTTCTCGCCGATATCGACGGTCCCGGGGTCGAGAAGCTGGCCGCCGAGCTGGGGCAGGCGGCAGTCCGCGCGGATGTCACCCGCGGGGAGGATGTCGACCGCATGATCGGCGAAGCCTACACGCGCTGGGGCCGGCTCGACGTGCTCTTCAACAACGCGGGGGTCGTGCGCCTCCAGCCCATGCTCGAGGTGACGCATGACGAGTGGGACCGCGTGATGAGCGTCAACCTGCGCGCCGTCTTCTTCGTGCTCCAGGCGGTGGCGCGCCGGATGCTCGATCAGGGAGTGATGCAGGAGTCGGAGCTTCGCGGCAAGCTCATCCAGACCGCCTCCATCGCCTCCTACCGCGGCGGCAATCATCTGATGACGCCCTATTCCGCCTCCAAGGCCGGCGTGGTCAGCCTCACGCGCTCCGCCGCCCAGGCTCTCGCCCCGCATCGGATCACGTCGAACTGCGTGTGCCCCGGCGCCGTCGAGACGCCCATGTGGGAGCAGATCGACAAGGAGTGGGGGGCGCTGGAAGGGCTCGGTCAGGGCGAGGCGTGGAAGCGCAGGATCCGGCACATTCCTCTCGGGCGTCCCGAGCGCGCCGAGGATGTCGCCGGCGTGGTCGCCTTCCTGGCCGGCCCCGATTCCGACTACATGACGGGGCAGGCCCTCAACGTGGACGGCGGCCTCGTGATGGGAAACTGACGGCCGCCGTCCGCATGGCGGCTCCGGTAGTCCGGGCGCCTCGCGGCGCGGCCATCTCCTGCAAGGCCTGGCCTCAGGAAGCTGCGCTCCGCATGCTGATGAACAATCTCGACGCCGAGGTCGCCGAGAAGCCCGAGGACCTGATCGTCTACGGTGGCAAGGGCAAGGCTGCGCGGTCGTGGGAGGCCTTCGAGGCCATCGTCCGGAGCCTTCGCGCGCTCGAATCCGACGAGACCCTCCTCATCCAGTCCGGGAAGCCGGTCGGCGTCTTTCGCACGCACGAGTGGGCGCCGCGCGTGCTGATTTCCAATGCCATGCTCGTGCCGAAATGGAGCACGTGGGAGGAGTTCTGGCGCCTCGAGGCCATTGGCCTCACGATGTTCGGCCAGATGACCGCGGGCTCCTGGATCTACATCGGCACCCAGGGCATCGTGCAGGGGACGTACGAGACGTTCGCGGAGGTCGCGCGCCGGCACTTCGGGGGGAGCCTCAAGGGAAAGCTCGTGCTCACGGCGGGCCTGGGCGGAATGGGAGGCGCGCAGCCCCTCGCCGTCACCATGAACGAGGGCGTCGTCCTCGTGGTCGAGGCGGATCCTCTTCGCCTGGAGCGGCGGCACTCCTCGGGCTGGCTGGACGTCGTGGCGCACGGCGTGGACGATGCCGTGCGCCGCGCGCGAGAAGCCGTGAGCCGGGGCGAGACGCTGTCCATCGGCGTGCTCGGCAACGCGGCCGAGGTCTTTCCCGAGCTCGTCCGCCGCGGCCTCGAGATCGACGCGGTCACCGACCAGACCTCCGCCCACGACGCCCTCAACGGCTATCTGCCCGTCGGCGTGACGGCGGAGGAAGCGCCGACGCTGCGCGCCCGGGACCCCGCCGCCTACGTGAAGCGATCCCGCGCGTCCATGGCGCAGCACTGCGCGGCCATGGTCGAGCTCCAGCGCCGCGGCGCCGTGGCCTTCGACTACGGCAACAACCTGCGCGCGGAGGCCAGGGAGGGCGGCCTCGCGGAGGCCTTCGCCTATCCGGGATTCGTGCCCGCCTACATCCGGCCGCTCTTCGCGGCGGGCAAGGGGCCGTTCCGCTGGGCGGCCCTCTCAGGCGATCCTCAAGACATCCTCAAGACGGACGCGCGCGTGCTCGAGCTGTTTCCCGACAATGCCGGGCTGGCCCGCTGGATCCGTCTCGCGCAGAAGCACGTCCCCTTCCAGGGCCTGCCCGCGCGGATCTGCTGGCTCGGCTACGGCGAGCGGCATCGGGCCGGCCTCGCGTTCAACGAGATGGTGGCGCGGGGCGAGCTGGCGGCGCCGATCGCGATCGGGCGCGACCACATGGACTCCGGCTCCGTGGCCTCACCCCATCGTGAGACCGAGGGCATGATGGACGGGTCGGATGCCATCGCCGACTGGCCCATCCTCAACGCCCTGCTGAACACCGCCTCGGGGGCGACGTGGGTCTCGGTGCACCACGGCGGCGGGGTCGGGATCGGCTACTCCATCCATGCCGGGCAGGTGAGCGTGGCCGACGGCACCGCCCTCGCCGCCGAGAAGCTGGCGCGGGTGCTCACCGCCGATCCGGGGCTCGGCGTCGTGCGCCACGCCGATGCCGGCTACGAGATCGCCAAGGCCACCGTGCGGGAGCATCATCTGCGGATGCCCATGACTGAGTGACGCCGGTGCGCTCGTTGCGAACCGCCCCCTCACCCTGCCCTCTCCCTCATCGAGGGAGAGGGATTTTAGGTCCTTCTCCCGAATGCTCTTTTGATCCCTCTCCCTCTGGGGAGAGGGCAGGGTGAGGGGTGATGGCAATTTCTCCTTGCGCCCCCGACGGCGTCCCGGCTAGTGTCCTGAATGCCGTGACCGCCCCGCTGATCGTGGTGTCCAATCTCGAGAAGACGTACGCCACCCGCGGGCGCGCGCAGGTGCATGCCCTGGCGGGGATCTCCGTCGAGGTGGGTGCCGGCGAGTTCATCACCATCGTGGGGCAGTCGGGATGCGGGAAGACCACCCTGCTCAAGATCCTGGCAGGCCTGCTCCCGCGCTCGGCGGGAAGCGTCACCCTGCGCGGCCGGCTCGTCGATGGACCCAGTCGCGACATCGGCATCGTGTTCCAGGATCCCGTGCTCCTGCCCTGGCGCACCGTCTTCGACAACGTGATGCTGCCCGTGGAGGTGCTGGGGCTCGATCGCAAGAGCTCGGGGAGCCGGGCCATGGATCTCCTCGGCCTCGTCGGCCTCGAGGGATTCGAGGACAAATATCCTCACGAGCTTTCGGGAGGCATGCGGCAGCGCGTGGCCATTGCCCGGGCCCTCGTGCACGATCCCTCGCTCCTCCTCATGGACGAACCCTTCGGCGCGCTCGACGCCATGACGCGCGAGTTCATGAACCTCGAGCTCCTGCGGATCTGGCAGGAGTCGGGCAAGACCATCGTGTTCATCACCCACTCGATCCCGGAGGCGGCCTTCCTGGCCGATCGCGTGGTCGTGATGTCGGCCCGCCCGGGGCGGATCCAGGAGATCGTGGACGTCCGGCTGTCCCGCCCGCGGGATCTGGACATGATGGCCTCCGACGAGTTCGGCGTGTACACGCGGCGGATCCGGCACCTCTTCGACGCCAAGGGATGGCTCGACTGAGCGCGCTCCCGCGGAATGCCGTGAGCCGGACGGCGCCGCCTCCGCGCTCGGCGTGGACGGAGCTGCGCGAGGCGCCCGGGCCCTTCGTGCGAAGCCGTCCCCACCTTGTCCTCATTCCCCTCGTCCTCGTGGCGTTCCTGGCGGCCTGGGAATGGGTGGTCCGGTTCTGGAGCATTCCGGCCTTCCTCGTTCCCGCGCCCAGCACGGTGGGGGGCGCCCTCGTGCGCGGCGTGCAGAGCGGGCTCTACCTGACGCACTTCTGGGTGACGCTGTACGAGGCGCTCCTGGGCTTCTGCATCGCGGCGGCGACGGGGATCATCCTGGGCGCCCTCATCGCGCAGTTCCGCGTCGTGGAGCAGACATTCTATCCCTACCTGGTCGCCCTCCAGACGCTGCCCAAGATCGCCATCGCCCCCCTCATCATCGTGTGGTTCGGCTTCGGCATCTCGTCCAAGGTCATCATCGCGGCGACCGTGGCCTTCTTTCCCGTGCTCGTCAACGTGATCGTGGGGCTCAAGACCATCGACGCGGCCAAGCTCGACCTCATGCGCTCCTTGCGGGCCAGCCGCTGGCAGACGTTTCGGCTCGTGACGTTCCCCAACGCGCTCCCCTTCGTGTTCGCGGGGCTCGACATCGCCATCGTGTTCAGCGTGCTCGGGGCCATCGTGGGCGAGTTCGTGGGCGCCCAGCGCGGGCTCGGCAACCTCATTCTCCAGTTCAACTTCTCCCTGGACATCGCCGGGGTCTTCGCGGTGCTCATCCTGCTCTCCGCGCTCGGGGTCGCCCTGCACCTGATCATGCAGGCCGTGCAGAAGCGCGTGATCTTCTGGGCGGAGCCGGAAGAGATCATCAATGCCTAGCAGGTTGCTGAAAGGGCCCATCTGCTTCGTTGGCGCCCTCGCATCTGGACCCTTTTGAGCAACCTGCTAATCAGGGAGGATCTCTCATGAAGCGCATCGCAGCTGCACTCATAGGTTGCGTGCTCATGGTCTGGGGCGCCGCGGGCCTCGCTCAGGACAAGGCGCTCAAGAAGGTGGTCTTCGCGGTGACCACGAAGGACATCTCCGTGGGCCATTCCGCGCATTCGTCGGTGCCCCAGGCGCTCGGCTACTGGAAGGAGGAGGCGCTCGACGTCACCGTGGCGAGCGTAGAGGGCTCGGCGGCCGGCCTCCAGCAGCTCGGCAGCGGCAACATCCAGATCGTGTCCCTGGGGCCCGAGGAGATCCTCATCGGGCGCGAGAAGGGCGTCAAGATCAAGGGCTTCTACGTGCAGGCGCGCGAGACCATCTACCGGCTCGTGGTGCCGGCGGACAGCCCGCTCCAGAAGGTCGCCGACCTGCGGGGCAAGACCATCGGCGTCCCCGCCCTTGCCTCGGGCTCGGTGCCCGTCGCCAAGGCCCTCGTGGCCTCCGTGGGGATCGACCCCGAGAAAGACGTGAAGTTCCTGGCCGTGGGCGTGGGCGCCCCGGGCCGGCTCGCCCTCCAGCAGAAGCAGGTCGACGCCCTCGCTCTCTGGGACACCTTGCAGGCCTCGCTGGAGAACAGCGGCATGCAGGTGCGCCGGCTGGATCTCCCCATGCTGCAGGAGATGATCGGGCAGACGCTCGCCGCGCGCGACGACTACGTCACCGAGAACGCGGCCGTCCTCGTGGGCTTCGCGCGCGGCGTCGCCAAGGCCACCACCTTCGGGCTGGCCAATCCGGAAGCGGCCGTGCGCATCCACTGGAAGATGTACCCGGAGACCAAGCCCCAAACCGGCGACGAGGCCAAGGCCCTCAAGGACGCCATGAACGTGTTCAACGCTCGGTTCACCCTGCAGCGCGTGGACAACCGCCCGGATCCGCGCTTCGGCATCGGCACCCTCGCCCAGTGGGACAAGCTCAAGAGCATCTTCAAGGACCAGAAGATCATCGAAGGCTCGGTGCCCGCGGCCGACTTCTACACGAGCGCGCTCCTCGAGCAGATCAATCGCTTCGACCGCGCCGCCATCGTCAAGCAGGCCAGGGAGTACAAGCCCTAGGCCAGACCACCCTCTCCCCCGTCTCGGGGGAGAGGGCCGCAGTTCGAGCTGAGCGGCGAAGCCGCGAGGCGAGGGCTGAGATGATAAAGGGGAGATGAAACAATGAGCTTCGAGATCATCGATGCGGACGGCCACGTGACCGAGACCTGGGAGCAGATCGCGCGCCACCTCGAGGAGCCGTACCGCCGGCGCTCCCTCCTCACGCCGTTCTTTCCCCAGGACGGCTGGGACCGGCGCCTCATGGGGACCAAGGGGGACTGGGCGGGCGACGGCAAGTCGTGGGCGGAGGCCCTCGATGCCGGCGGCATGTCCATGGGCGTGCTCTATCCGACGCTCGGCCTCTTCATGCCCTTCCTCCGAGACGTGGAGTGGGCGGTCGTGCTGTGCCGGGCGTACAACACCATGCTCTACAAGGACGTGACGAGCCAGAGCCCGCGACTGAAGGGCGTGGCCCTCTTGCCGCTGCAGGATCCCGCCGCGGCCGCCCGCGAGCTCGAGCGCTGCGTGAGCGAGCTCGGCTTCGTGGGGGGCATGGTCTCGGCCGACAGCTACTACCTGCTGGGTCACCCGCGCTTCGATCCGATCTACGCGACGGCGCAGCGGCTCCGCGTGCCCATCGGTGTCCACGCGGCGGGGACGGACATGAACGCCGTGGGGCACGAGCCATTTCCGAAATTCATCCAGGCGCACACGGTGTCGCACGCCTTCGCCCAGCTTCGGCAGATCACCTCCATGATGTTCGACGGCATCCCCGTGCGCTTTCCCGAGCTCAGCATCGCCTATCTCGAGGCGGGATCGGGTTGGATCCCGTACTTTCTCCAGCGCATGGACGAGGAATACGAGAAGCGCGGCGCCTCCGAGGCCAAGCTCCTCACCGAGTCGCCGACGGAGATGGTGAGGAGCCACCCCATCTACTTCTCGTGCGAGGCCGACGAGCCGCTGCTCCCGCAGGCGCTGGCCTATGTCGGCAATGACCGGATCATGTACGCCTCCGATTTTCCCCACTGGGACCACAGCTATCCGAAGTCGGTCAAGGAGCTGGCCGACCGGGCCGATCTGAGCGACGAGGCCAAGCGGAATGTCCTCGCCGCCAACGCCCGGCGCTTCTACCACCTCTGAGCGGAAGGGGCCCCTTACTTACTCAGCCCTCGCCTCGCGGCTGTGCCGCTCAGCTCGAACTGCGGCCCTCCCCCAGAGGGGAGAGGGGTGAAGACAGGGAGACCGCTGGTGGGCTGGAGCGAGGGGCCTCTTGGGATTCAGAGAGGGAAAGTTGTGGTGGGCTGGAGCGAGGGGACCTTTTTGGAACCCTCTCCCCCATCGGCGGAGAGGGCAGGGTGAGGGGGCGGTCATGACGACGCCCGATTCATGACCAATCTTGCCGGTCCGAGATCCGTCGCGCCGCGATGACGAAGCGCTACGTCGGGTCGCCGGTGAAGGTGCTGGACTCTCCCCGGCTGCTGACCGGGCGGGGAAAGTACGTCGACGACCTGACGTTCCCCCGGATGGTCCACGTCGCCTTCGTGCGCAGCCCGCACGCGCACGCTCGCATCACGCGCCTCGACGTGGAGCCCGCGCGCAAGGCGGCCGGTGTCGTGGCCGTCATGACGGGGGAGGAGGCCGCGAGGCTCTGCAAGCCCTATCGAGGCATTCTTCTCCACTACGAGGGCATGAAGACGGGAGCCATGCTGCCCCTGGCCGTCGACCGGGTCCGCTGGGTCGGCGAGCCCGTGGTGGCCATCGCCGCCGCCACGCGCGCGGAGGCCGAAGACGCGGCGGAGCGCGTCAGCATCGAGTACGAGCCTCGGCCCGCCACTCTCACGCCCGAGCAGGCGCTTGCCCCCGGTGTCGAGCCCATCCATCCGGAGCTCGGCGACAACATCATCTACGAGACCCGCCTCAGGTCGGGCGACGTCGAGGCCGCCTTCGCCGCCGCCCCGCGAGTCTACCGACGCGCGTTCACGACGGGGCGCCACACCGGAGTGCCGATCGAGCCTCGCGGCCTCGTGGCCGAGTTCGAGCCCGCCACGGGCGCGCTCACCCTCTGGATCTCCACCCAGGTGCCGCACATGATGCAGGCCGTCGTCGCCGACCTCTTCGGCCTGGCCGAGCACCGGGTCCGTGTCATCGCCCCCGACGTGGGGGGGAGCTTCGGGATCAAGATCCACGTCTACCAGGACGACATGGCGGCCTGCGCCCTTGCTCTCACGCTGGGGCGGCCGGTCAAGTGGATCGCCGGTCGCCGCGAGTCGTTCCTTTCCGACATTCACGCTCGCGATCAGCGGGTCGAGGTCGAGGTGGCGGCCGCGGCCGACGGCACGCTTCTCGCCATGCGCGCCGGCATCATGGCGCCCGTGGGCCCCTATTCGGCCTTTCCGCGCTCGAGCGTGGTGGAGGGAGGGCAGGTGCTCCGTCTTTTGCCCGGGCCCTACCGGCTGGCCGACTATGACGCCACCCTTCGGGTTGTGGCCCAGAACAAGGGCATCACTTCCCAGTACCGCGCCGTCGGCCATCCCATCGCGACCGCGGTGACCGAGAGCATGCTGGACACGATCGCGCGCGACCTGGCCATCGATCCCGCCGACCTGCGCCGGCGCAATCTCATCGATCCGGCGCAGATGCCGTACACCTCGGCCTCCGGCAATGTTTATGACAGCGGCAGTTACCAGGCAGCGCTTGAGAGGCTCCTCGATGCCGCCGGCTATCCCGCGCTCCGGGACGAACAGCGCGCCGCGCGCGCGGCCGGCCGCTGCGTCGGCATCGGGCTCTCGTGTTTCCTCGAGCTGACCGGCCCGGGCGCGCAGTTCTACGGCGTGGGCGGCGCGCCCATCTCGGGCCAGGAGGGGACCACGCTGCGTCTCGAGCCCTCGGGCGCGGTGACCGCCCTCGTCGGCGTGACGAACCAGGGGCAGGGGATGCAGACGGCTATCGCCCAGATCATCGCCGACGAGCTGGGCATGGCGATCGAGAGCGTGTCGGTGCTCTCCGGCGACACGTCGGTCGTCCCGTACGGCGGCGGCACCTGGGCGAGCCGCGGGATGCCCATCGGGGGCGCAGCCACCCTCCGGGCGGCTGGCCTGCTCGGCGAGCGGATCAGGCGCGTGGCGGCCAACCTCCTCGAGGCCTCCCTCGCGGACATCGAGATCGGGGGCGGGGCCGCCGCCGTGCGCGGGAGCCCGGACCGCCGTCTCACCTTCCGCGAGCTGGCCCGCGCGGTGCATTTCCGCTCCAACGAGCTCAAGGGGGAGGAGCCGAGCCTCGAGGCCACGGCACACTTCAGCAACCCCGTCCCGTGGACCTTCACCAATGGCGCGCACCTCGCCGTGGTCGAGATCGACGTGGAGACGGGCGCCGTCCGTGTGCTCCGATACGTGGCCGTGGACGACTGCGGGCGGGTCGTCAACCCCGCCCTCGTCGAGGGACAGGTCGCGGGCGGCATCGCCCAGGGCCTCGGAGCCGCTCTCTGCGAGCGCTGCGTGTATGACGAGGCCGGGCAGCTCCTGACCGCGACCTTGATGGACTACGCGCTGCCCACGGCGGCCGACATGCCTGCCCTCGAGGTGCACCACCTGGAGACGCCGGCCCCGAGCATTCCCGGCGGCTTCAAGGGCGCGGGCGAAGCGGGCACCACGGGGGCGCCCGCGGCCATTCTCAACGCCGTGAATGACGCGCTCCACCCGCGCGGCGTGGTGCTCAGCGATCAGCCGATCACCTCGGAGCGCGTGTGGCGCGCCCTCCACGCGCGCCCGTAACGAATTTCGCGATTCAGGTCTTGACAGCGGCGACAACTCGCCCTAACGTGCGAGCGTGTCCTCATTGCTTCGCCGTCGACGGTGTGGCATGACGGCTGTCGCTCCCTCCCTTCCTGGCTCGAAGGCCCGCTCGGCGTCGGAGACCGCCCGCGGGCCAGCTGGCGATCGATGTCGTCCCGGAATTCATCGTTCGTGATCTGATCATGTCTCCACACCTCACAACCCCAGCAGAGAGGAGGGCGGATCGTGGCCATGGGAGAGATGACGGAATCCCGCGATCAGGCGCTGCGGTGGCTCGAAGACGGGCAGCGCCAGATACCGGCGCTCGTCGGGGCCCTGCACGAGAACGAGCGGATGAAGGAGCGGCTGCATGCCCTCGAGGCGGAGGCGGAGAAGCTCCGGCCGCTGGTCTACGAGGTGGAGCAGATGCGCAACCGCGCGGAGACCACCGAGCGCGTGGCCGACCGGCTCCGTGAGCAGCTGAACGGCGCCGAGGCCGAGCTGGAGCGCCACAACAAGGAGCGGGCAGAGGTGGCGGAGCGGCTCACCGAGTTCATGAACGACGTACTCCTGCGCCTGCGTCCGCGGGCCAGCGTGGCCGAGGCGGCCTAGCCGGGCCTGGTCGCGGAAGCTGGATTATGCGCGAACACCTGACCCCCTCACCCTGCCCTCTCCCCCAGTGGGGAGAGGGATCAGAATGAAGAGAGCGGCTTGACGAGAGTCTTCTCTTCCCTCTCCCCCATCGGGGGAGAGGGGCAGGGTGAGGGGGCGGTGTTGGATGACCCTGCCCACCGTAGTTCCTAGACGACACGAGCGCGGCGACTCGCGCGTGGCCACGCCCGGTCACACGTAAGTGCGATGGCATCGAGCGCGTCCGCTGTTGCGAGCACGAGGGCGTCAGGCAAACGGAGCGCGCCGTGGCGTGCGCGGAGTCTGGCGGCGTGCTCGGCGATGTCCGGCGTGAGCGGCTCGACGTGGATGCCCAGGTCGGTCACGAAACGCCTGATGACGGCGACAGCATCGGCGCCGAGGCGCCAGGGATCGACGAGAATCTCCGCGTAGGCGCTGGCCAGCAGGATCAGCCGCTCTCGGCCCGTCGCCGCGAGCGCGGCCACGGCGGCCGGATGATGCGGGTGGCCGCCGTCGAGCAGCGCGATGACGACACTCGCGTCGACGACGACTATCGCCACTCCCGGCGCAGCTTCTTCAGCGATCCCTTCGGATAGACTCCCGTCAGGCGCCCGGCGTAGCCCCCCAGGGCCTCCTCCACGCGCGTCAGGACGATTCGACCGGCTCCGGCCGCCTCGACCCGCAGCTCATCGCCCGGCTTGAGCCCGGCCCGCCTGAGCGCGGCGACGGGAATCGTGATCTGATTCTTGGCGCTGATCCGTGTCCGGCCTCGTCGACGCACATTCTTTACAATTTCCATGGAAAGTAAAGGTAAGACTTCTTGAGCGTCAAGTCCAACGGGGACTACTATCGCCAGCTTTGCGATGACGAGGCGACCGAGGTGGCGGGGCGGCTCACCGAGTTCATGAACGACGCGCTCTTGCGCCTGCGTCCGCGGACCAGCGTGGCCGAGCCGGCTTAGTCCAACCGAACCGCCAAGGTTCCATCCTCACCCTGTTCATCTCCCTCTCCCCCATCGGGGAGAGGGTAGGGTGAGAACCGCGCTTGAGATACCAGAGGAGGACGGTCGCGCGCGCGGCCATTGTGTTGTCGCGCGGCGCGACGTAGGGTACTGGTCGTGCGCTGGAGAGGATCCCGCTCCATTCATGGAGGAGCGAAGCAATGGAAACTCGAGGTTCAAGCGTCGTCGACGTCCAGCGTTACCTGATCAAGGACGAGCGTGTGGTGTGGAGCGCGCAGCCGGTCCGCAAGTTCTTCCTGAAGTACCTGTTCTCCCAGGATCCGTCGCGCTTCCTGGGCTATTACTTCATCGTCTTCGGGCTCGTCTTCGCCCTCATGCCTCTGCTCGTCTTCGTCTCGATGCCGCCCGGGCCGCCCTCGAAGGGGGAGCCGCCGATCATCCTCTTCGCTGTCTTCGGGCTCTTCTTCGCGGGAATGGGCTACGTGCTGTCGTTCGGGAGACGGCGTCGCGTGATCAAGCAGCTCGGGAACACCGCGTACTACCTCACCAACGCGAGGGCGTTCATCGTCTCGGGCGCCGACGGTCCCACGGTAACCACCATCGACCTGCGCCGCATGCCTCAGACGAGCCTCTGGCTGGTGGACGGGAACGTCGGGAACATCGTCTTCGGCGATGCCGATCCCGCCATCCAGAAGGGATTCTGGAGGTTCTTCGACATGTGGGGATGGTGGGGCCGAGGGGACCGGCGCCGGCTCCCCGGCTTCATCGCCATCGAGAACGCCGAGGAGATCATGCGACGCATCGCCCAGATCGAGGACGGCTTGAGGTAGCGACCGGAGCAGGCCTGCCCGGGGACACGGGCGGCTCGAGCGACGATGACTCGCGATCAGCGAGGTGGGATGGTCGTGGGCAGGGGCAGACGGGGAGGCCGGCTGATCGACTCCTCGATCTCCGGCGTTATGTGCCGCATCCGGTCAGTGATCCGCGCTATCAATGCGGCGTGAGCGTGACTCTCCCGTTTGGGGCGTCGATCGTCACTGTAAACTGATCGAGGAAATCCCGACCGAGCAGACCATCGGCCTGGCGGAGGTTGCCGTCATACGCGACGATGGCGAGCGGCCCGGCTTTGGCCCCGCCAACCTCCAGCGATGTTATCCAGACAACGTCGGCCGGGCCCGTCCCGGTGACACCGCGTACCTCTGCGAGGCCGGATGCCACCACGGGAATGCCAAGCCTGGACAGAGCCACGGGCGAGACCAGCGTGCGATCTGCGCCTGTGTCGAGAACGAGCGTGATAGGGCCGAGGCCGTTGATGCGGGCGCTCACGATCACGGGCGAGCCAGGGGTAAAGGGGATCGTGGTGAGCGACGAGCGTTCGATCGCCGGGACCGCTGGCGGGGGCGAGGCATAGAGTGCGCGTGCCCGCGAGCGGTAGGGCGCCGGCACGCTCTCGATGCCGGTGCTGTAGTGTACGACGCCCTCATCATCGACCCAGTGATACACCTGTGCCAGCGCTGAGCCAGGCAAGATCAAGAGCATGCAGAGGATCGCAGCAAGCCAGAGCCGCATCGCCAAATTATGACACCCATCCGACAGCGGTCAAACTGGTTGTTGAAGGCGACTACGCAAACGCATCGCGATTGCAGCGCGGCGTACTCCCGCCGACTCGGTCACGTCACGGCCTCCGCCCTCGAGTTTTCTCGAGCTTCGTCTGAAACTGAGGCAGCGTGCGACGCGAGCGCCAGCTCCGCAGCTCCGGGCTCTCACCAACCCACGACGAAGCGCTGGCGCCTGACGTCGGCGGCTCCGAACAGCGTACCATGCGTCGGATCCACGCCCGCCAGGGCTGTTCCCGTGTCCATCATGAACGGCCCGATGACGCCGACCTTGTGGCCGAGCCGTCCGAGCGCTTCCACGATGCCAGGAGCGATGCGATTCTCGAGCTGGAGTCCGCCGGCGAAGAATTGGTGATTGCGGAAGCTCTCGCGGTAGTGCGAAGAATTGAACCGGGGCGCCTCGACGGCCT
>QHSC01000337.1 GCA_003220345.1 Candidatus Rokuibacteriota bacterium
CTGATCAAGCCGTCTGCAGCCAAGGAGATCGAGGCCGTTGATCAAAAGAAGGACCGGCAGCGTATCGTGGCCGGCATCCGTTTGCTGGCCGATAATCCCCGGCCGCCCGGTTGCGAGAAGCTGCCCGGAGAGAACGATCGGTATCGAATTAGAGTGGATCGGTATCGAGTCATCTACTCAGTGGGGGACGAGGAGTTGGTCGTCGTCGTAGTCCGGGTCGGTCATCGCAAGGACGTTTATCGGTGAGAGACCGCAGGCGGAAGCAGTGAGGCAACCAAAGTATCCCGCTGGTTGGGACGAGAAACGAGTGCGCCGCATTCTGAAGCACTACGAAGCGCAGTCAGATGAGGAAGCCGTCGCCGAAGATGAAGCCGCCTATGAAGACCACTCATACCGCGATGGAGGTCCCAGTCGAACTGGTCCCCACCGTACGTGAGCTGATCGCAAAGCGGCGCGCCGGATGACGCGGCACCGCTGAGCGGTGTTGTAGCGCGGGCGCTGGCCACGCCTCCCCTCGAAGCAACTCTAGGGATTCCTAGTTTCCACCGCCTTTTCTCTCCCCCAGGCGGCGTAGACGTCGCAGCTCCCCCTTGGCGCTCGAGTGCTCGAAGAGGCTCGTCGTTGCGGTGGCCACGGCCGACTGAAACATCTGGACGGCGGCAGTCCGCTGGCCATGGATCAGATAGAACTCGCCCGCATAGAAATAAGCCTCGCAATACCGCTCGCGCAGCGCGTTTGGATCGGGATCCTGGGCGGCGGCGATCATGGCCTGCGGCGTGATCTGCCCGAGAAAGAGCGCAACGGCGGGGCCCGGCCACCGCGTGAGGTCGAGCCGCGCGGCATGGCGCCCCAAGTCCTTGCGATCGAGGTCGCCGGCCCGGGCTTTGGCCAGGTACAGGCCAAGCACGCGATACGCTCTCGAGGGGTCGAGCTCGACGGCTCGGGCGAAGTCGGCCCTGGAGGCGCTGAAGAGTCCCTGATCGAAGCGGGCGAAGGCCCGGTTGTAATAAGCGAGCTGATAAGCGGGATCGAGCGCGATCGCCTTGTCGTAGTCCTCGATAGCCTGCGCGTAATTCTCCTGGAGATGGTTCACGCGCCCGCGGTTGTTGAAGGCCAGGGCCGAGGTCGGATCGAGCCGGATGGCCCGCTCGTAGTCCTGCGTCGCCCGCTCGTAGTCGCCTCGCTGCTGATAGGCGCGCCCGCGGTTGTTGTAGATCAGCGCGGGATTGAAGCTGAGCTTGATGGCCTCGTTGTAGTCCGCAATGGCTCGCGCGTAGTCGCCCTTGTTCTGATAAGCATTGCCGCGATTGTTCAGGGCGGCGGCCATGTTCGGCTCCGACAGCTCGCCCGACTGGATGGCGCGCGTGCAGCGGGCCAGGGCCAGGTCCGGTATGGACGTTTCGGCGCACTTCTGCGCGTCATCGTTTCCCTGTGCCCGTGTGGGCGCAGCGAGCAGGAACAGCAGAGCGTTCGCGATCAGTAGCCTGCGCACACAGGAACCTCGCGTGCCTCAAAATGAGCCGGCCTCATGCAACGACCGGCCCTCAGGAGTCCGGTGTACGAGGATATTGGCAAGGCAGGCAAAGCGCGGCATTTTTTCTATCACAGGGCGCCCCGCGACGCGCCAGGATGATAGGATCGATAGCCGTAAGAGTAGGATGAATGCTTGGATTTAAAGGGCATCGCTGAGCTTGGCGCTTCACAGACCCCTAGAGACAGATAGGAGCGAAATGGCCAGGGCGTCGGGATGACATCGAGCGACGCCGCGGACACGGCGATCCTGACGGCGGCGGAGACGATCGATCGGCTCACGAACCTCGATTTTCCCCGGCGCGGCGCCATTGCCTCGCTACACGACGAGGCGCGGCGTCTCGTCGACGGGCCGCTCGGTCTCGCGGCCGCCCGCGAGGCGCTGGCGCGGACGCCTGACGGCGCAGTCATCGCGATCCTCACCGGCTTTCCGGAGTTTCCGTGGATCCGGCGTGGCGTGGCGGAGACCGACGGCCCGGTCGGCGCCGCCGTCCTCGCCCGTAGCTTCATCAAGGCGCGCCGGGCGATCCCGATCCTGCCCTGCGAGCCGCACTTCGCGGCCGTGATCGAGGCCGCGGTGCGGGGCATCGGCCTCACGCCGATCGCGGCCACGGGGGTCGACACGAAGTCACTGCATCCCGGCGACCCTGTATGCCTCATCGAGGCGACTGACGACCCGATCGATGCCCACCGCTGGCTCGCGGCGCGGGCCCCCGCTCTCGTCATCGCCATCGAGCGGCCCGGCCGGGCGTCCACCGGCGTCTACCACAGCATGTCCGGCCGCGACATCAGCCATTGCCTGAATAACTTCGAGGATCTGTTTCTCGCGGCGGCGGCGGCCGGCATCTGGACCACCGGCATCGGCGACGGCGGCAACGAGGTGGGGATGGGCAGGCTCCGCGACGTCGTGCGCGCGCGCGTGGCGGGAGGTGCGTCGTGTGGCTGCGGCTGCGACGGTGGCATCGCCGCCGAGTCGGTAGCCGCGTCGCTCGTCACGGCGGTCGTCGCGAACTTCGGCGCGACCGCCATCGCCGCGTCCATGGCGCTCCTGACACGACGGCTCGATGTCCTGCCCACGGCCGCCCTGGAGCTCCGGGCCCTCGAGGCGAGCGTCGCCGCCGGCGGCGTCGATGGCCAGCACAACGAATGCGTGGCGTCGGTCGACGGCCTCGCCGCGCCCGCGTACGGTGCGGTCCTCGCGCTCATCACCGACACCGTCGACCGGGTGCTGCGAGAGAGGAGTGCTTCATGACGATCTACGATCGACTGGGCGTCCGCCCCGTCGTCAACGCGGCCGGGACGCTCACGCGCCTCGGCGGCACGCTGATGTGCGCGGAAGCCCTCCAGGCCATGCATGAGGCGGCGCGAAGCGCCGTGGTCATCGACGAGCTCCAGGAGGCGGCGAGCCGCGTGATCGCGCGCCACACGGGGGCGGAGGCAGGCCTGGTGACGTCCGGAGCCTTCGGCGCGCTCGTACTCGCCGCCGGCGCGTCCATCGCGGGTCTCGACGTGCGGCGGATGAATCGCATGCCGCACTACGGCTACGAGAACGGGTGCGAGATCGTGATCTGCCGTCACCACCGGAACTCCTACGACAAGGCCTTCGACGTGGCCGGCGCGCGACTCGTCGAGGTGGGTCTCCTCGACCGTGCCCTCGGCGTCGGCGTGCGCGAGGTAGAGCCGGAGGAGATCGAGGCCGTGATCGGGCCGCGCACGGTGGCCGTCGCCTACGTCGCGATGGAGGGCGTGGGGCCGGATCTCGCGATGGTCGTCCAGGTCGCCCACCAGCACGGCGTGCCGGTCATCGTGGACGCCGCGAACCAGGTGCCGCCCATGGAGAATCTCAGGCGGTTCATCGCCGAGGGCGCCGACCTCGTCGCGATGAGCGGGGGCAAGGCGTTCCGCGGGCCGCAGTCGAGCGGCTTTCTCTGCGGCCGCCGCGACCTCGTCGCCTCCGCCCTCCTCCAGCAGGTGGACATGGACGTGGCGCCGGCATCGTGGACGCCGCCGAAGGAGTTCGTGCAGAAACCGCTGAACGGGGTGCCGCGCCACGGCTTCGGTCGCGGCTTCAAGGTCGGCAAGGAGGAGATCGCCGGGGCCGTGGCCGCGCTCGAGACGTTCATCTCCAAGGAGACCGACTACCAGAAGCAGTGGGCGGATCGCTGCCGGGGCTTCGCCGCCGCGCTGGCCGGCCTCGCCGGCGTCGAGGCCATCATCGTCCCGCGCGAGACGACGGGACGGTTGCCGCTCGTCGAGCTCGTCTTCCCCTCGGTCGCGAAGGCGGCCGAGGTGTCGCGGGGTCTGCGCGACGGCGTGCCGTCGATCCACCTCAATGAGCGGCGCGTGGGCGAGGGCCGTCTGACGTTCAATCCCGTGGGACTCGACGACGGGCAGGAAGAGGTCGTCGCCGCGGGCGTCCGTCGGCTGCTGGGCCACTGAGAGCACAGGGGGAAACCATGGTGCGAAGACTGGTCACGACTAGCCTTTTGCTGTCGATCCTCACGGCGTCCGGCGCATCGGGGGCGGCGCCGGACAAGTGTCCGGCCCAGGGTGGCACGGTACGGGCGGCCATGGCGGGCTCTCCGCCGACCCTCGACTTCGTCACGAGCTTCGCGGCGCAGGCGCGGGACATCGGCGTGTACATCTACGAGGGGCTCGTGACCATCGACGGCAACTACGATGTCGCGCCGCAGCTCGCCGAGCGATGGACCACCAGCGCGGATGGCAAGACGTATACCTTTCACCTTCGCAAGGGGGTGAAGTTCCACGATGGCAGTCCGGTCACCGCGGCCGATGTCGTCGCATCCGTCGAGCGTTTCCGCGCCCAGTCACCACGCAAGGCGGATCTGTCCATGGTGGCCGGCGCGCGCGCGGTGGACAACGGGACCGTCGAGATCACGCTTTCACAGCCCTCGGCGGCCTTCGTGCCGCTGATGGCGTACCCGGGACCGGCGGTGGCGATCATGCCCAAGAAGCTGATCGAGGGCGTGCCCGCGGGCAAGCTCCCCCAGTCATCGGTGATCGGCACCGGCCCCTATCGCCTCGCGGAATGGATCCCGGACAAGCACGTCCATCTCGAGCGCTTCGCGCAATACACCCCGGGGCCTGGTGATCCGTCCGGCTACGCGGGACGGCGGCTGGCGTGCGTCGAGCACATCTATTTCCTGCCCGTGCCGGAGGTGTCGAGCCGCGTCGCCGGCCTCGAGAGCGGAGACTACGACTACGGGCAGAACCTTCCCGCCGAGGCCTACACGCGTCTCACCGGGACGAAAGGGCTCAAGACCGTCATTCTCAAGCCGTACTACGAGATCGTGATGCACCTGAACACGCAGAATGGCGCGCTCCGGGAGTGGAAGCTCCGCCGCGCGATCCAGATGGGTCTCAACGAGGACGAGATCATGCTGTCCGCGGCCGGCGACAAGACGCTCTACCGCCTCGACCCGAGCCTCTTCTTCAAGGAGCAGTACTGGCACTCGAACATCGGCGCCAACCGATACAACGAGCACGACGTCGCGAAGGCCAAGGCCCTCGTGAAGGAGGGGGGCTACGATGGGTCGCCCCTCCGCATCATCACGACGAGCGACTTTCAGTTCATCTACAACGCCGCCCTCGCCATGGAATCGCAGCTACGCCAGCTCGGCTTCACCACCAAGGTGCAGGCCTACGACTACCCGACGATGATCGACATCTTTCGAAAGAAGCGCGGCGACTGGGACATCTCGTACAACGCGTTCTCGATCCGCACGGACCCGGGCGGGTTCACGTTCGTGCTGAAGTCGGAGTCCGGCTATCAGCCGTACGCGAGCAAGGACGTGGATGCGCTCCTCGAGAAGGCGCTGGTCGAGCGCGACCGCAAGGCGCGCGCCAAGCTCTACGAGCAGATCCAGGACATCCTGTACCGAGACATCCCGATGATCAAGCACGGCGATCTGTTCGGCTTCGACGCGCTCCGCGACCGCCTCCAGGGCTTCGAGCCCTTCTACACGACCCCGCGCTTCTGGAACGTCTGGAGCAAGGACAAACGCTGAGCGAATGACCGGCTTTCTCGCTTCCCGGGCGCTGTCCCTGGCGTTCGTACTGTGGCTGGTCACGGTGATCGCGTTCGTGGTCATCCGGCTGGCCCCGGGCGACCCGTCGGCGATCATGCTGGGGTCCGACGCCACGCCGAAGGCGGTAGCCGAGTTTCGCGCAAAGTACGGCCTCGATCGACCGATCGCGGTGCAGTACGTCGCATGGCTCGGACGCGTCGTCCGTGGCGACCTCGGAACGTCGATCTATCTCGGGCGTCCGGTGACCACGGCGATTCTGGAGCGCCTGCCCGTCAGCCTCACCCTGACCCTGGCGGCATTCCTCATCGCCGTCGTGCTGGGGGTGACGCTCGGCCTGGTCGCCGCGTACTGGCATGACACGTGGGTGGACCGCGCCGTGTCAGTCGTGGCGGCGCTCGGGCTGTCGATGCCCTCGTTCTGGCTCGGGATCTGCCTCATCTATCTCTTCGCGGTCCGTTGGGCCCTGTTGCCCTCGGGCGGCTTCGTGGAGCCGTGGGTCGACCCGCCCGCGTCGCTCCGCCACCTGCTGTTGCCGGCCTTCGCGCTCGGTTACCTCCAGTCGGGCCTGATCGCGCGCATGACACGCACCTCGATGCTCGAAGCGCTCCGCGGCGACTTCGTGCGCACCGCGCGATCCAAAGGGGTCGCCGAGCTCCGCGTGGTGGTGAAGCACGCCTTTCGCAATGCGCTGATCCCGGTGCTGACGGTCTCCGGCATCGCCCTCGCCGTGCTCTTCGGGGGCGCGGTCGTCATCGAGACGGTGTTCACGCTGCCCGGGGTCGGGCGGCTCCTCGTCAACGCCGTGGTGCGGCGCGACTATGCGGTGGTGCAGGGCACGCTCCTCCTTGTCGCGCTCTGGTACGTGCTCGTGAACATGGCGGTCGACTTCCTGTATACGGTGAGCGATCCCCGCGTCCGACTGCGAGCGTCGTGAGGCGCGTGGAAGATGGCGGAAGGGGCGACGCGGCGACGGCGGGGCCTCGGGGCCGTCGCCGACGTCGCCCTGGTGGGTCTCGTGCTGCTCATCGCGTTGATCGTCATGGGCCCGTACCTCTACACGGTGTCGCCGACGCTGGTCGCCGGCGGCGAGCGGCTGAAGCCGCCTTCGATGGCGCACCCGCTCGGGACCGATCAGTTCGGACGCGAGGTGCTCGCCCGGGTCATTGCCGGCGGGCAGCAGTCGCTGCGGGTCGCGACCCTCACCATGGCCCTGACGATGGTGGCCGGAAGCCTGCTCGGGCTGGTCGCCGGCTCCGTCCGCGCGCTCGACGAGATCCTCATGCGGATCAGCGACGCGTTCCTGGCACTGCCCGCGGTCATCCTGGCCATCGCCCTCATGGCGGTGCGCGAGCCGAGCGAGGCGAACGTGGTCCTCGCGCTCGTTGTCGTCTACACGCCCCGGGTCGCGCGGGTCGTGCGCGGCAAGGCGCTCCTCATCCGGGAGATGCCGTACGTCGAAGCCGCGAACGCGCTCGGGGCGCCGCGCGCGCGCGTCATCGGCTGGCATATCCTGCCCAACGCCACGCCGGAGCTGATCGTCCAGGCCACGTTCATCTTCGGGTACGCGATCCTCGACGAGGCCACCCTGAGCTTCCTCGGCGTGGGGCCGCCGCCGCCGGCGCCGTCGTGGGGGAACATGCTGTCCGAAGCGCGCTACCTGGTCCGCGACGCCTTCTGGATCAGCTTCTTTCCCGGTCTGCTCATCGGCATCGCCGTGCTGTCCGCCAACATCCTGGGAGACGGGATCAGGGACCGTTACGATCCGCGAAGAGGCGAGTGAGCCCATGAACGACAGACCGCGCAGCGAATCTTTCCTGGAACGGCTTGTCGCCGTCCCGAGCGTCTCGGGCGACGAGGCCGCGATCGTGACGGTGTGCCGCGACCTCATGGCCGAAGTCGGTCTGGCCACGCGGTTCCGTCCGTGCGCGGGCGTCGAGGGCGCGGTCAACGTCGAAGGCCTGCTCGGCTCGGCACGCCCCAAGCTCTGCCTCGCGGGCCACCTGGACACCCTTCCGCTCGAAGGGATGACCGTGAACCCACTCGGCGAGCGCCGCGGCAACCGCTATTACGGCCGCGGGACCACTGACATGAAGGGCGGTCTGGCCGCCGTCCTCGCCGCCATCGATCGTCTCATGCGCCGCGGGGTGCGGCTACCGGGCCAGCTGGTCGTCGTCGGCACCGCGAGCGAGGAGACGCTGAAGTGTGGGGGCTACCAGCTCGCCCAGGACCACCAGGACGCCGACGGCGTGGTGTGCGCCGAGCCTTCGGACGGCCGGGTCGCCGTGGCGGCCACCGGCAGCCTCGCGCTGCGGCTGGACGCCTACGGCACCGGCGCCCACAGCAGCGTCCCGGGGAGCGGTGGCAACGCCATCCTGGCCGCGCAGGCGGCCGCGAAGGCCGTGGTCGACGCGCTCACCGAAACAGTGGAGGTCCGGTACATCGGCCCGCGCCGGCGCGCGGTGAACGTCGGCGTCATCCGCGGCGGCATCGCGCAGCCGGTCGTGCCCTCGCGCTGCACCGTGTGGCTCGACGTGCGGTACTTCGTCGACGAGACGGCGGGAGCCCTGATGAACCGAATCACCGCGGTCTGCAACCAGGTGGTGGCCGGGATGTCGGGCGTCCGGATCGAGGCGAGCCAGCAGCGACTCGACTACGAGGGCAA
>QHSC01000038.1 GCA_003220345.1 Candidatus Rokuibacteriota bacterium
CGCCGCTTGAAGCCGGGCAGCCGGTCCGCTTGCTCCGTATCGAACGTCTCGACGGCGAAGAGTGGGATGAGGCCGACGAGCGAGCGCACCTTCATCGGGCAGCGGCTGCCTTCGGGGAGGTTGAGCACGTCGTAGAAGAAGCCGTCCTCGTCGTCCCACAGGCCCATGCCGTCCCCACCCAGGTGGTGGGTGGCATGCGCGATGTAGACGAAGTGCTCGAAGAACTTGCTCGCCACGTCCTCGTAGGCCCGATCGTCCTGCGCGAGCTCCAGGGCCATGGCCAGCATGTTGAGGCAGTACATGCCCATCCAGCTCGTGCCGTCCGACTGCTCGAGGTATCCACCCGTGGGCAGGGGCGCCGACCGGTCGAACACGCCGATGTTGTCCAGACCGAGGAAGCCGCCCTGGAAGACGTTGCGGCCATCGGGATCCTTGCGATTCACCCACCACGTGAAGTTCAGCAGGAGCTTGTGGAAGACGCGCTCGAGAAATTCCCGGTCGGCCACGCCGCGGATGCGCCGGTCGATCTTGTAGACCCGCCAGGCCGCCCAGGCGTGCACGGGCGGGTTGACGTCGCCGAAGGCCCACTCGTAGGCGGGAATCTGCCCGTTCGGGTGCATGTACCACTCGCGCAGGAAGAGCACGAGCTGCGCCTTGGCGAACTCGGGATCCACGAGGGCCATCGGGATCATGTGGAAGGCGAGGTCCCAGGCGGCATACCACGGGTACTCCCACTTGTCCGGCATGGAGACGACGTCCTCGTTGTACAGATGCGTCCACTCGCGATTCCGTCCCCGCCGGCGTCCGGGCGCCGGGGGCGGCTGGGTGGGATCGCCGGCAAGCCATCGCTTGATGTCGTAGTGGTAGAACTGTCGGCTCCACAGCATGCCGGCCAGGGCCTGCCGCATGACCAGGCGACCGTCGGCGGACAGCGTGCGCGGGATGACGAGGTCGTAGAACTCGTCCGCGTCTCGGACGCGGCGGCTGAAGATCTCCTCGAAGTCGAGACCGAAGGGCGCCTCCGCCCGGGCCGGGTCGGCGTCGGTGAGTCGGAGCCTGAGCGCGATCTGACCGCCCGCCGGCACGCTCGCTCGATACCAGGCCGCCGCCTTGGTGCCGACGCGGGCGGAGTTGACGGCACCTTCCTTCCCCGCGACCACGCGCTCGCTGATGCCGTCCTTGACATACGTCGAGCGGGCCGGCACGCCGAAGAGTCGTGGAAAGTTGGTCTCGTTCTCGGTGAAGAGCAGCTCGGGCGCGCCCTCGGCGTGGAGCCATCGTGCGCCGAGCGTCTGATGTCGCGCGGCGATCACCACCTGGCCGGGCGCGGATGCCGTCGCCTGAAGCTGCGGCCGGGCCGCCCCCACGTCCCAGGACCACGTATTGCGAAACCAGAGGGTGGGCAGGAGGTGGAGCTCGGCCGCCTCCGGACCGCGGTTGACCGCGGTCACCCGGATCAGCAGATCGTCGACGCCCCCCTTGGCGTACTCCACGGTGATGTCGAAGTACCGGTCGCCGTCGAAGACGCCGGTGTCGAGCAGCTCGTACTCGGGTTGCGGGCGCCCTCGGCGCGCGTTCTCCTCGACGAGGCGCCGATAGGGAAAGGCCGCCTGCGGGTACTTGTACAGGCATTTCATGTACGAATGCGTGGGCGTGGAATCGAGGTAGAAGTAGTATTCCTTCACGTCCTCGCCGTGATTGCCCTCGGGATTTCCCAGACCGAAGAGCCGCTCCTTGAGGATGGGGTCGCGTCCGTTCCAGACGGCGAGGGCGAAGCACAGCCGCTGGTGATTGTCCGAGATGCCGCAGAGGCCGTCCTCGCCCCAGCGGTACGCGCGCGATCGGGCATGGTCGTGCGGGAAGTAGTCCCAGGCTGTGCCGTGCGGGCTATAGTCCTCGCGGACCGTACCCCATTGCCGCTCCGAGAGGTACGGGCCCCACCGACGCCAGTACGCCCGTCGCTCCTCGCTCTCGATGAGCCTGTTCTGCTCTTCGATCATCGTCCCTCCGACTCGGGGGTGCGCCCTTGTCTGTGCCCACGAAAGCGGCCGCCCCGCACGGCGCTCGATGCCGGGACGGCCCTCAGCATACTCCGACCCGCGTTACAGCAGTATTTCGAGCCGAGAGCCGAGTCAATTCCGCAGGCGTGGCTGCCGGCCGGCGAGGAATTGCCAGGTTCGCGGCGCGGCTTTCCCCCCGCTCCGGGCCAGCTCGGCCTCGAGCCTCGCCAAGGCCTCGGCTGTGTCCACGTCGTAGCACGGGGGGAGCAGGGCGACGCGAAGCTGGAGGCTTCGGCACCGCGCGATCGTCTCCTCGAAGACGCCCGCCGTGCTCCACGCCATGGATTCGAAGAGCTCGCGCTGCGGTCGCCGAAGGCCGATCAGATAGTAGCCGCCGTCCTCGCTCGGCCCGATCGCCACGTCGTGGGCGCCTTCGCCGAGGAGCCTCACGGCGCGGCGGATGTGCTCGGCGGGGACGTGCGGCGCATCGGTTCCGATGAGGACGACCGCGGGTGCGCCTGCCGCGAGGCCGGCGGCGACACACTCGGCCATGCGCGCGCCCAGATCGGGCCCCTGCTGCGCCCGAAGGGCGAACTCCGGCGCGAGCGCCGCGAAGAGGGGAGCCGACTCAGGCGGGTCGTGAGCGATGACGGGAGCGATGTCGCGAACCTCTCGCACGCGCTCGATGGTGTCGAGAAGGAAGCAGCGCGAAAGCTCGGCCGCCTCGCTCGCGGAGAGCGGAGGAGTGAGGCGCGTCTTCGCTCGACCCGCCTCGGGCGCCTTGGCCATGATGACGAGAGCCACGCGCCCCTTCCGCGTCAGATCCACGCTCAGGCTCTCGACCCTCTTGCCGCCGCGTCGATCTCCACCCAGGCCCGCAGCGTCTCGGCCACCGACCACGCCTGCGCCGGACAGCCGGCGGGGCGGAAAGGTGGATCGCCGTCAAAGACCTCCCCGAGCGTTCCCAGCCCATAGGCGGCGAGCGCGTGCCCCATGGGCTCGAGAAAGCGCGCCGCCGCCGCGGCGTCTCCGTAGACCTTGAGATGCGCCAGCGCGAATGGTCCGAGCAGCCAGCTCCACACCGTGCCCTGGTGATAGGCCTCGTCGCGCTCGCGCGGGCCGCCCGCGTAGCGCCCGCGGTAGGCGGGATCGGCGGGGTCGAGGCTGCGGAGACCGAACGAGGTCAGCAGCCGGCGCGCACAGATGTCGACGATGGCGCGCTGCCGGTCCCGCGGCAGGGGCGAGACGGCCAGCGAGACGGCGAAGATCTGGTTGGGCCTCACGGTGGAGTCGGCACCGGCCGGCCCGTCGATCACGTCATGGCAGCATGAGGCCGCCGGGTTCCAGAAGCGCTCGAAGGACGCGGCCGCGCGGGCCGCGCGATCGTCCCACTCCGTGTGCGGCCGTCCCAGTCGCTTCGCAAAGCCCGCCCCCGCCCGGAGCGCATTGTGCCAGAGCGCATTGATCTCCACGGGCTTGCCGATCCGCGGGGTCACCACGACGTCGCCGACCTTCGCATCCATCCAGGTCACCTGCACGCCGGCCTCTCCGGCGCGCAAGAGGCCGTCGGCGGCGTCCTCGCCGATGCCGAAGCGCGTCCCGCGCCGGTACCAGCCGACGATGTCCTCGACCACGGGAAACAGCGTCGAGAGAAAAGTGTCGTCGCCGGTGGCGGCGTGGTACGCGCGAAGGGCCTCGATGTACCACAGGGCGGCATCGGCCGTGTTGTATTCGGGCGAGCGCGCGCCGTCGGGAATGCAATTGGGCAGCATGCCGCGATCCACGAAGCGGGAGTACGTCGTGAGAACCTGACGGGCGACGTCTGGGCGGCCCGTGGCGGTCGCGAGGCCCGTGACGGCGATCATGGCGTCGCGCCCCCATTCCGCGAACCACGGGTAGCCCGCGATGATCGAGCGCGCCGCCGGCACCTCGGGCACCGATCGTCGAACGATGAACTGATCGGCGGCCAGGACGAGCTGATCGATCCACTCGGGAGGCGGTGCCGGCGTCGCCCTCGCCCGATTCCATCTCTGTCGGAGGGTGCGCACGACGCCCTCGCGACGTTCCCAGCCCGCCTCGCCGTCCGGGCTCGGATCGGGCTCGATCGAGCAGACGAGGGTGAGCGAGCGGCCTGCCTCGAGCCCGGCCCGAAAGGTGCCCGCATGAAAATGGTCATCGAGATGATCGAGCCCGCGCTCGTCCTCACGGGCGAGATAGTAGCCGCGATACCACTCCTGGGCGGGCTCGGCCCGCGCGCCCGCGGACAGCAGGCGCAGAGTGGCCACGCCCATGAGCGCGGTGACGGCAAGCCCGTCGGGAACCACGGCGACGGACATCGCGTGGCTCAGGTCTCGAGTGGTCGCGTGGAAGTCTCGGCAATTGACCATGCACTTGAGGATGAGCTCGACGATGCCGCTTCCCCGCAGCACCTGATACCGGACATAGGTGGTCGACTTTCCCTCCTCCATCCACACGCGTTTCTCGATGAGGGCATCAGCGCAGGCGAAGGTCCACACCGGGGTCATGGCCTCCAATCGGAAGGCCTCGAGGAATCGGTGGCCCTCGGGAGCAATGGCGCCGCTGGCCCAGCGGTTGGTGCCCAGCTCGAAGCTCTCGCCGAGATAGCCGACCACCTCCTCTATCTTGGCCACCATCAAATGACGGCCGAGCGGGGGCTGGAGAGCGGCCACCAGGAGGCCGTGGTAACGGCGCGTGAGCGCCCCCGCCACGGTGCCCGAAGCGAAGCTGCCTACCCCGTTGGCGCAGAGCCATTCCCTCGATTCCGCCGCCCGAAGATCGCCCGTCACCTCTCGGCCGAAGCTAACGAAGGACATCCTGTCGAATCTTCAATACGTTAGGCGCCACTTCCTGCCCGATCACTTGAGCTTGACGCCTGTTTCGGCTCGACATTTCAACCCGCTTCATGGCTCGACCTCCATCTCTAGTCCCCGCACCCTCCGGAAGTGCCTCGGGTCAGCCGATGACGAGGGTGGCACAGGACACACTAACGCGCACCAGGAGGCCTCGTGAATCAAGTCGGCGAATCTGGAGAGTGGTCAGGGGAGCCCAGGCTGGCGCTCTTCGCGCGGTCCCTCGAGGCCGAGGTCCGCGATCTCCGCGCGCAGCTCGCCGCCGAGCAGCGGGCTCTCGTCGCGTGCCACCGGATGATGATGCTGGGGCGACTCCTCTCGGATGTCGCCCATGAAGTCTCCAATCCGCTGACCACGCTGGTCGCGCGCAGCGCCATGATCCGGATGAGCTCGACGCTCGAGGACGCCCACCGCCACGCCGGCATCATCGAACAGCAGGGGCAGCGGGCGGCCCGGAGCATGCGCGCGCTCTCCATTTTCGGCCAGCGTCACGAGCCCGGACGCGTTCTCATCGACCTCAACGAGGTCGTCCGCGCCGCCCTCGAGCTCGAGCGCCATCAGCTGGCCGGCAGCAATATCACGGTGGCGGCCGAGCTCGAGCCCGGGCTGCCCCATGTCTCCGGCGAGGAGCAGGAGCTCCAGCAGATCGTCCTCAACCTCGTGCTCAACGCCTTCGAAGCCATTGCCGCCACACGGCCGGGAGGCGCCATCACCGTCTCCACGCACGCCGACGAGGAGAAGGTATGGGTCTCCATTCGTGATGACGGTCCCGGGATGCCGCCCGAGGTCGCCGACCGCGCGTTTCAGCCGTTCTTCACGACCAAGGAGGAGCGCCTCGGCCTGGGCCTGGGGATCGCGCGGGAGCTCGCCATCGCTCATGACGGCGACATTGCCGCGCATTCGGTGGAAGGGGTGGGAACGATCGTGACCTTGACCTTGCCTCGACCCGTCGCCGCCTCGCCGGCCGTGAGCGAGAGCGCCGCTCCTGAAGGCGCCCCCGCCGCCCGTCTGCTCGTCGTGGACGACGAGCGCGATGTCGGCGAGCTTCTCTCGGATATTCTCCGGACCCGGGGCTACGAGACGCAGTACGTCGCGTCGCCGAAGGCCGCCCTCGAGCTGATGCGCGATCGTGATTTCCAGGGAGTTCTCATGGATCTCCGCATGCCCGAGATGAGCGGAACCGAGCTCTGGCGGGAGCTGCAGCGTGAGCGGCCCGCCCTGGCGCTGAAGACCATCTTCATGACGGGCGACTACGCGAGCCCCGACACGGCGGCCATGGTCGGGGCGACCGAGCGGCCGTTCCTCAGCAAGCCATTCCGCCCCGACGAACTCGACCTCGCGCTCGCCACCCTCAACCGTTCGACCAAGGACGCGTGATCGCGATGGCCAAGCCACGGGCGCTTCTCGTCGAGGATGATCCGGGCGTCCGGAGCACACTCACCGAGCTGCTCCAGCACGCCGGCTTCGAAGCCGATGCCGTGGGGAGCGCCGCGGAGGCGCGCCGACGCGTTGCTGACCAGGCTCCAGACCTCGCGGTGCTCGATCTCGTGCTCCCGGACGCCGACGGCGTCACGCTCCTCTCCGATCTCCGCACGGGCAGCCCCGAGCTCCGCGCCATCATGGTCACGGGCCACACGGACCCGCGCAGCATCGTGGCGGCCATGCGGGGTGGGGCGCTCGACTATCTGTCCAAGCCTGTCGACCCCGAAGTCTTCATGCGTCTGTGCCGCTCGGCGGTCGCGGACACCACCGCCTCCTTCGCCTCCGCGGCCACCGAGGCCCTCGTGGGCGGCTCGCCCTGGACGGTCCGCATGAAAGAGACGGTCGAGCGGCTGGCCCGGAGCCGCCCCACCGGCGCTCTGGTGAGCGGCGAGCCCGGCGTCGGCAAGACGCACCTGGCGCGCGTGCTGCACGCCACCACGGGCCGGGGCGCCCATCCGTGTCTCGTGTACGCCTGCGGCGACTCCGCCAATCCCTCCGTGGACCTCTTCGGGGCCGCGGCGTCTGCGGATGCCGGGTTGACCACGGCCGTTCAGGTCGGCACGCTCATCCTCGACGATGTCGAGAAGCTCGACGCACGCCTGCAAGAACGCATGACGAACTGGATCGCCTCGCGCGCCGAGGCGTCCGGTGGCATGCCGCTTGTCGTGGGTCTCACCACGGGCATGCGCAGGGACGCCCCGCTCCTCGACTGGCTCGGGCGAGTGGCCCTCGGCATTCCTCCCCTGCGCGAGCGAAGCGCCGATATCGAGCCTCTCGCCCGGCACTTCCTGACCCAGAGCGCGGCCACGCTCGGCCGGCCCTTCGAAGGCTTTACGCGAGGGGCCGTCCACCGGCTCATGGGTCACGTGTGGCCGGGAAATGTCCGCGAGCTCGCCCTGGCCGTGGCGCAGGCGGCTCAGACGATGCCGGGCGGCGCCCTGCAAGCCGATCACTTCCTCGCGGCCGACCGTGGCGCTCCGGGGCCCGCCTGGGCTCCAGCCGGCGAGCCCCGCCCGCTTCGCGAGATAGAAGACGCATACATCGACCACGTGATCGGGCTCTGCGGGGGCAACAAGACGCGCGCCGCCAAGATCCTCGGCGTGGCGCGCGAGACCCTGCGCATCCGGCTGGCCGCTCGACAGACCCCCGCCTGATATCCGGTCCGAGCTCAGAGCCACTGCCCAGATTCTGGAATTCTTCCTGCCCTTCTTCGGCAACGTTTGCCGTGTTTTTGCGTGTCAGCAGGGAAACAGCTAATCGCATCCGCTAGTTAGCCTGCCTGGAATACGGCTTGCTCTATGGTTGGTGCATGAGACACCTAGAGCCAAGGAGCCGCCAATGAAAGCCGTGAGCCAGACCTATCGCTGGCCCTTCGAAACCGCTGGCAAGGCCGTGAGCCGCGAGGAGGTGGATGCGGCCTGGACCGCCTATCGGACCCTGCCCACGGCCGAGGCCAGAGACGTCATCGTCGAGCGCTACATCCATCTGGTGCGCTACATGGCGCGCCGGCTGGGACGAGCCCTGCCGCCTTCGGTGGACGCCGATGACCTCGTTGGGGCCGGCATCGAGGGCTTTCTGGGCGCCGTCGAGCGCTTCGACCCGGACCAGGGCACGGACTTCAGCGTCTACGCGCTCACGCGAATTCGCGGAGCCATGGTCGATTTCGTCCGCGAGATCGATCCGGTGGGACGTACCACGCGCCGGCGCCTCCGCGAGGCGGGACGCGCGGTCGCGGCCCTCGAGCAGGATCGCGGGCGCGAGATCTCCGATGCGGAGGCCGCCGAGCACCTCGGGCTGTCCATGGATCGCTTCCACGAGCTGATGACCTTCCAGGCCGCGGGGTCTCCCCTCTCGCTCGAGCGGCTCGAGGGCGGCGACGAAGACCATCGCGGCGCGGCCTCGCAGGGTCGCCTGGCCGACCGGTCGGAAGGGAATGCTCTGGGCCAGGTTCTCGAATCTGAGCGCGCCTACGAGGTCGCCACGCTCGTCAGCGGGCTGCCGCGGGGCCAGCAGCTCGTGCTCCAGCTCTACTACGTCGAGGATCTCAACTTCCGGGAGATCGCCATGATCATGGACATCTCGGAGTCGCGGGCTACCCAGCTCCACACCGCCGCCGTCCAGGCCCTGCGTTCGGACGGGGGCTGCCTCGAGGCGGCCGGGGCGCTGGCGATCGCCTAGCTGACTCTGACTCGCTGATCTCCATGCCCTTGCGAGCAGGAAACTTTAGCTGACGGGCGGGCTGTACGCTTTGAGCTTGTTGTAGAGCGTCTTGGGGTCCACGCCCAGGACCTTCGCGGCCTGCGTCCGATTTCCCCCCACGTGCTTCAGTACTTTCAAGATGTGTCGGCGCTCCACCTCGTCCAGGGGGGGCAGCGCTCCCTCCACGTCAGGAGCCGCGTTCGGCAGATGGAAGGCGACTTCTTCGGCGGTGATCTCCTCGCCCGCCGCCATCACGGCCAGGCGCTCGATCATGTTGCGGAGCTCCCGGACATTGCCCGGCCAGCGATGACTGGTGAGGACCTTGATCGCCTCGGGAGAGAAGCGGATCGCGCGCCCGCGGGGCTGCGCCACGCGCTGGGCGAAATAGCGGATGAGCATCGGAATGTCCTCGACGCGCTCGCGAAGCGGAGGCACCTCGATGACCACGACGCCCAGGCGGAAATAGAGATCGTGACGGAACTCGCCGGCCGCCACCGCCTGGTCGAGCCGCTTGTTGGTGGCGGCGACGATCCGCACGTCCACGTGAAGGGTGCGGTTGCCGCCCAGGCGCCTGATCTCGCCACTGTCCAGCGTGCGGAGGAGCTTGGCCTGCATCGCCTGGCTCATCTCGGCGACCTCGTCGAGGAAGAGCGTTCCGTCGTGGGCGAGCTCGAGGAGACCCTGGCGCTGGCCGACCGCGCCCGTGAAGGCGCCCTTCTCGTGCCCGAACAGCTCCGACTCGAGCAGCTCGTCCAGCAGCGCGGCGCAGTTGATGGCCAGAAACGGCTGATCGCGCCGCTCGCTGACCCGGTGCACGTAGCGCGCAGCCAGCTCCTTGCCGCTGCCGCTCTCGCCCTGGATGAGGACGTGCGAGTGCGAGTGGCCCGCGCGCGTCAGGAACTCCCGCAGCCGCTCTATGGCGCGGCTCTGGCCCTGCATGGCGGGCTCGGGCTCATGCTGGAGGACGACGCGCCGCAAGGCCCGGTTCTCGTGGCGGAGCCGACGGTGCTCGGCGGCCCGGGCCACGACCTCGTAGAGCTCGCTCAGGCGGAAGGGCTTGGTGACATAGTCGAAGGCGCGGAGCTTGAGGGCCTCGATGGCGGTCTCGACCTCGGCATAGCCCGTGACGATGATGACCTCGGCGTCATAGCCCTCGGCCCGCATGGCCTGCAGGACCTGGATGCCGTCCTTGCGGGGCATGCGCAGGTCCATGAGGACGACGTCGAACTCCTCCCGGGCGAGGGTCCGGAGGGCGGCTTCACCGTCCCGGGCAGTGCTGACGAGGTACCCTTTCCGCTCGAGCCCGGTGACGACCGTGTCGGACAGAGCTGGGTCGTCCTCGACGACCAGCAGCCGAGTCGCCTTGACGGCACTTTCTACGACTTCGCTTTCCATGCGTCTCGGGCAGCCTTTCGGAGCCACAACGGGTACAGCATGCCGGGTTGTCCTCCCCGGAAAGAATCTCACCACGGCCCGGCAAGTATGCCGCAACCCACTGAAATGTCAAACGTCCTGGCGGTCTCCGAGAGGAGACGCCCCCGGCCGATAACCCGAACATGGCCGAAGGATTGCCTGGACAGCAGGATCCTGACGGACAGGAGCCCGACATCCTTCCCGTACGATTCTTGCGGGTGGTCGATGCCCGGCGGCGGCTGGCTCAGGGCTGGCTCACTCCTCAGCCCGAGCTCATCGCTCGCGCATTGATCGTCCGCGCCGCGCTCGACTGAGCTAGGCCTTTAGCCCTCGCTCAGCAAGCCAGGGAATCCCGGGGGTGAAGTCGCCTGTCCCTCCCGTCCCCGCCTGAGCTCGCCCAGAATCTGGCCATCGACCGACGCAACCTCGCCCTGGGAGACCCGCAAGAGCCAGCGCTGCCCGCACGAGCAATCGAAGACCACCGTGCACTGGCATCCGCCCCTCGCCCCGGTGGGCACGTGTATTCGGTGCAGACGGAGACCGTGGGACCCGGCACAGTCGCGAAATCGGGTCGTGTGATCCTGCGCCTCCAGCGTCCCGCTCGAGGGCCGAGCTCGGCTCATGCCTCACAGGGGAGCAAGAGCTGTTCCACCCTCTATCTGGCTGATCTTACGGTACTAGATGCACAGGAAGCGAACGCCGCCCCGGAAAGGCTCCCAAAAATTGGCAGGAAAGCTGCCGAGGCCCGGCATGCCGGAGGCGCCTCAGGCGGGGCGGAGCTGGTAGATCGCCGTGTGCCGGATCGACGCCACGGGACGGGAGCCCTGAGCGACCAGGAGGAGATCGAGCTCGACGAACTGATGCCCCTTCTTCTCGAAGAGACTCTGGATCCGGGCCCGCATGGCGAGGTGCTCGCCCACGCGCGCCACACTCCAGTGGCTCCCCCGGCTCTCGACGTGGATCCAGGGGCTGACCCGCACGTTCCCACTGAGCGCGCGGTTGGCAAGATCGAGGTAGGTGCCCGGATGCGCCGGAGGCTCCGCCCGGCGGTAGAGAGGCAGCGTCTCCCCGAAGCGAGTGAGATACCTGGCGGCGCTCTCAGGGGTGAGCTGAAGCTCGGGCGTGCCGAGGACGCGCAGCCCTTCGAGAAGCGCGCGGCTCACCTGCGGTCGCTCGACGGGCATGGCGGTCGTCGCGTAGGCGCCCGCATCGGGCGGCAGAGGACGAGGCGCTCGCGACAGGCTCATCTGGGCCGTGCCACAGACCTCGCCCGCCGCATTGTGCGCGGCGGCCTCGACGATCACGTCGTCACCGGTGCGCGCGGCGACACGCGCGCGGATCACGGCCGGCTCCTCGAAATAGATGGGCTTGGCGAAGCGCGCCCGGAAGCTTCCCTTCTCGAGCCATTCCGCGCCGAGCGCCTCGACGACGGGATGGGTGAGCCAGCCGTAGACGGTGACCCCGGGCACGAGCCCGCCCTTGAACCCGTACTGCCGAGCCACGTCGTCCTCGTGGATCTTGTTTTCGCGCGGCTCGGTCGGCGCGGCCGCGCTCACATGGAATTCAGGCAGCTCCGCGCCGGGAGACAGCGAGTCGAAGCTCATGGCACCCAGAGACTACCTGTCTGCTCACTCGAGGGCAAGGCAGAGAGCGAACGCGAGAGCGAGCGGCTGCTGCGCTGGAAGTCGCGGTGATGTACAGTCGCGGAGAGAGTCTCGATCCCCTGCGTCACCGGGAGGCGTCATGGCGCTCGACCGAATCACCGTCTCCGTCATCCAGCACCGTCTCGAATCCATCGTCCAGGAGATGGGCGAGGCCATGCTGCGGACGGCCTACTCGCAGATCCTGAACTCGAGCCGCGACTTCTCGACGGCGGTCTTCGACGGCCAGGGCCGCCTCGCCGCCCAGGCCGAGCACGTGCCCATTCATGTCGGGGCCCTCCCCTGGGCCGTTGCCGCCATCAGCAACGATTTCGCCGGGCGTATCCGGCCCGGGGACATGTTCCTGCTCAATGATCCCTACCATGGCGGCAATCACCTGCCCGACCTGACCGTGCTCCTGCCCGTCTTCGTGGGCGATCGCCTGGCCTTCTGGTCCATCAACCGCGCGCACCAGAGCGACATCGGCGGGGCCACCCACGGCGCCTACAACCCGGGGGCGACCGAGATCTGGCAGGAGGGCATCCGCATCCCTCCTCTCAAACTCTACGACGCGGGCACCCTGCGCGACGACGTCATGAACATGGTGGCGACCAACGTCCGGCACCCGCGCGACTTCCTGGGCGACCTCCGCGCCATGATGGGCTCCGCGCGCGTGGGCGAGCGACGGCTCCTCAAGCTGGTGGAGGAGTACGGCATCGAGACGTCGACGCTCGCGGTGGGGGAGGTGCTCGACTCGGCCGAGCGCCAGAGCCGCGCGTGCATCCGGCAGTGGAAGGACGGCGTCTACCGTGGCGTGTCCATCCTCGACGACGACGGCCACGGCATCGAAGACATCAAGCTCCGCGCCACCGTCACCAAGAGGGGCGACGGCCTCATCGTGGACCTGACGGAGTGCGACCCGCAGGTCATCGGCTTCGTCAACTCCTCCTACCCGAACACGATGTCGGCCGTCTACATGGCCCTGGCTTATCTCATCGACCCGCGCATCCCGAAGAACGAGGGCACGTTCCGGCCCGTGGAGGTCAAGGCGAAGCAGGGCACCATCGTCTGGCCGAACCCGCCGGCCCCGGTGACGCTCGCCACCAATCATTGCGCGCAGGAGGTGGCGGAAGCGGTGATCAAGGCGCTGGCGGGCGCGTGCCCCGAGCGCGCCCTCGCGGGCTGGTCGCGGCGCTTTCGCATCGCCATCTCCGGCAAGAACCCGCGGAGCGGGCGGCCCTTCATCTGGCACCTCTTTCACGCGCGCGGCGGCGGCGGCGCATCGTCCGCCGGCGATGGATGGGAGACGGCGGGGGAAGGGCAGGCGGCGGGCGGGATCAAGTTCGGCAGCGTGGAAGTGGCGGAGGCGCGCTTCCCCCTCTTCTTCAAGAACCACGAGTTCCGGCCGGACTCGGCGGGCGACGGCCGCTTTCGCGGCGGCGTCGGCTCGGTCCTCGAGCTCCGCATGGAGACGACGGAGCCGGCGCGCGGGAACACCGCGGGTGACGGCGTGCGCCACCCGTCCTACGGCCTCCTCGGCGGCAAGGACGGGCTTCCCCACCGCTACGTCATGGTCGCGGGCGGCACGAGGCGTGTGCTCAAGACCAAGGAAGCAGGCATCCCGATTCCGCCGGGCGCCGTCTTCGACATCGTCTCCGCCGGCGGCGGCGGATGGGGCAAGCCCGCCCGTCGCGATCCCAAGGCGCGAGCCAACGATCTCGAGAACGGCTTCGTGACGCGAAAGAACGGGTCCGCTCCCGCTCGGCGAGTGAAGCGCCGCCCCGGACGCTAGGCATGTATCGCATCGGGATAGACGTGGGCGGGACCTTCACCGACCTCGTCGCGGCGGACGTGGAGGGCCGCGTCACCATGGCCAAGGCCCCCTCGACGCCCGAGGACCAGTCGCTCGGCGTCATGGAGGGCCTGACCCTGCTCGCGCGCGAGCACAGCCTCGACCTTCGCGCCTTCCTGGAGGCCACGGACCTCGTCGTCCACGGCACGACCGTCGCGACCAATGCCCTCCTCGAGCGCAAGGGCGCCGCCGTCGGCATGCTGACCACCGAGGGACATCGCGACGTGATCGAGATGCGCGAAGGGCTCAAGGAGGACCGCTACAACCTGCGCATGCCGCCTCCCGTTCCTCTCGTGCCTCGCGCGCGCCGGCTCGGCGTGAAGGAGCGGGTCCGCTTCGACGGCAAGGTCGCCACGCCGCTCGACCCACGCTCGCTGGCTGCGGGCATCGAGAGGCTCAAGCGCGCCGGCTGCGCCTCGGTCGCGGTGTGCTACCTCCATTCCTATCGCAACGCCCGCCACGAGCAGGCGACGCGGCGCGCCCTCGAGCGGCTCATGCCGGGCGTCTACATCTCGCTCTCGTCCGAGGTCCTCCCCCAGATCAAGGAGTACGAGCGCTTCGGCACCACCGTGGTCAATGCCTATGTCGGGCCCGCCCTCGGGGTCTACCTCGGCCGGCTCGAGCACAGGCTTCGCGAGGCCGGCTACACGCGCGACATCCTCATCATGCAATCGCACGGCGGCGTGGCGGGAGTCGCCGACTCCGTGCGGCTGGCCGCCGGAGCCGTGCTCTCGGGGCCCGCGGGAGGCATCGCGGGTGGCCGGCATGCCGCGCGACTGCTCTCGCACGGAGACCTCATCACCTTCGACATGGGCGGCACCTCCACGGACATCGCGCTGCTTCAGGGCGGCGAGCCGCAGCTGACAGGCGACAAGGCGGTGGGGCCGAGCAAGGTCGCCCTGCCCGCCATCGACATCCACACGCTCGGCGCGGGGGGCGGCTCTATCGCTCACGTCGACGAGGGTGGCATCCTCCACGTCGGTCCCGAGAGCGCGGGCGCCGTCCCCGGGCCCGCGTGCTATGGCCTGGGCGGCACCGCGGCCACGGTCACCGACGCCAACGTCGTGCTGGGATTGCTCGATCCCGCCAATTTCCTCGGCGGCCGCACGCGCCTCGACGCCGCCCGCGCGGAGACCGCGGTGGCGGCCCTCGCCTCGCGACTCGGCACCCTGCCCGTCGCGGCCGCCGAGGGCATACAGCGCGTGGTCAACACCAACATGGCCGAAGGCATCCGCATCGTCTCCGTGCGGCGCGGGGCCGATCCGAGGCGCTTCGCCCTCCTCGCCTTCGGCGGCGCGGCGGGTCTCCACGTCACCGAGGTCGCGCGCATGCTCGAGATCTCCCGGGTCGTCGTGCCTCGCGTGGCGGCCGTCCTCTCGGCCTGGGGCATGCTCGCCACCGATCTGCGCCACGAGCTCGTGCTGACGTACGTCGGCGACGCACGGAAGGTGGGAGGGCCGCGGCTCCGCGCGCTCTTCGCCGAGATGGAGGCGCGCGGGCGCGAGCGGCTGAGCCGGGAAGCTCCGGGCCATGTCGACGTGCATCGCGCCGTCGACATGCGTTACGGCGAACAGACCTTCGAGATCACCGTCCCCCTCGACGGCGTGGATCCTGACGCGCCGGACCTGATGGACCAGGTGATCGAGCGCTTCCATCGCCGCCACGAGGAGCTCTACACTTACAGCGCGCCGGGACAGGACGTGGTCCTCGTCAACGCGCGGGTGGCCGTGGTCGGGGCCCTGGGCAGTCCGCCCGCCGACCGGCCCGTGGAGCTTCGCGCCGGAGCAGGCGCGGCGCCGCGGAGTCGGCGCGTCTACCTCGGGCGCTGGGCGGAGGTGCCGGTCTACGACCTCGACGCCGCGCGACCCGGCCTCGAGGTCAAGGGGCCCGCGATCTTCGAGTCGGCGACGACCACCGTGGTCCTCCGCCAGGACGACCGCGCCGTCGTCACGCCCCGCGGCTGGCTCGACATCTCTATCTCTGGGAGCTGAGGAACGCGGCAGGCGGCTCAAAAAGGTCCAGATGCGAGGCGGCGCCCTAAGGCAGCAGGTGAGGCGTAGTTCTCACTCAGCCCTCGCCTCGTGGCCGCCCCTCGGCTCGAACTACCACGTACGTTGAACCTGCTGCCGAGGGCGCCAACGAAGCAGATGGGCCTTTTTCAGCCGCCTGCCTAGCTGATGGCGCCGTCGAGGGCGGTGCGGGCGGCCTGCAGCAGCCCGTCGACGGAGAAGGGCTTCTTGAGGAAGACGCCGGGCACGGCCGTCTCACCCGCGCGCACCATGGGGTCGTCCGTGTAGCCGGACATGTACACCACGCGCAGATCGGGACGCACGGGGGCGAAGGTCTCGGCGATCTCTCGCCCCGTCATGCGCGGCATGACCATGTCGGTGAGCAGCAGCTGGATCTCGTCCGTGTACAGGCTCCACAGCCGCATGGCCTCGGCCGGGTCCGCGGCCTCGAAGACGCGGTAGCCCGCGCCCCGCAGCACGTCCCGGGCGAGCTCGCGCACGCCTTCCTCGTCCTCGACGAGCAGGATCGTCTCGCGTCCCGAGGGGCCCCGCTCGAGGACGAGAGGTCCTTCCGGCTCCGCCACCCCCGCCTCCACGGGCGGCAGGTACATGTCGAAGACCGTGCCGCGCCACTGCTCGCTCGCCACCACGATGTACCCCTCATGCTGCTTCACGATGCCGTAGACCGTGCTGAGTCCGAGCCCCGTGCCCTTCCCCGGCTCCTTGGTGGTGAAGAAGGGCTCGAAGATCTGCGCCTGCACGGCGGCATCCATGCCCTGGCCGTTGTCACGCACGCTCAGCTGGACGAAGGTCCCCGCATGCGAGCCGGGGTTCTTGCGCGTGAAGGATTCGCCCAGCTCCACGTTCGCCGTCGAGAGAGTCAGGCGGCCGCCCTTCGGCATGGCGTCCCGGGCATTCACGGCGAGATTGATGAGGACCTGCTCGATCTGGCCCCGATCGGCCTTGACGCGGGACAGGCCTGGGTCCAGCACCGTCACGAGCTCGACGTCCTCGCCGATGAGCCGTCGCAGCATGACCTCGGTGTCCGTGACCACGGCGTTCAGGTCGAGCACCGAGCGATGGAGCATCTGACGGCGGCTGAAGGCGAGCAGCTGGCGCGTCAACCCCGCCGCGCGGTCCGCCGTCTTGTGG
>QHSC01000338.1 GCA_003220345.1 Candidatus Rokuibacteriota bacterium
GGGCCGAGCCCGGGCTGGTCGAACGTGGCCACGAGGCCCAGGTGCTGGACCTGGGGGTCCTCGAAGACCTCGTGGAACTCGTAGACGGGGCCCGCGGCGATCTGCGCGGCTTCGAAGCGTTCGATCCACTCGGCCGTGGCCGCCGTGGCCAGGCGCGATTCCACGTAGGCCACAAACTCGTCGTAGCGCGAGATGCGCTCCGCGTTGGTGG
>QHSC01000339.1 GCA_003220345.1 Candidatus Rokuibacteriota bacterium
GCCGTCCTTGGTCTTGTACGCGCCTCCCGGCGCGATGGCCGGGTTGCGATTTCCCTCACGCTGGGGTCGCACGCCCGTGTCGAAGAAGATGGCCGTCGGGTCCGGGAGGAGCGAGAGGCTCGAGGCGAGCAGGTTGACGTCGAGGTATTGCCCCTTCCCCGTGCGGAAGCGATGCACCAGCGCCGCGCAGACGCTCCCGAAGGCGACCCAGGCCGCCGACAGGTCCGAAGTGGAGCCGGCGACCCGGGTGGGAGGATCGCCGGGATGACCGGTGAGCGCCATGAGCCCGCTCATCCCCTGGGCGATGGTGTTGTAGCCGGGTCGCCTGGAATGCGGGCCGTCCTGGCCGAAGCCGGTCACCGACACGTACACGACGGCGGGATTGATGGCGCTGACCGCCGCGTAGCCCACCCCGAGCTTGGCCGCCACGCCCGGCAGGAAGTTCTCCACGACCACGTCCGCCCGCCGCGCGAGCTCCAGCGCGATCGTCACGCCCTCGGGGCGCTGGAGATCCACGGCGATGCCACGCTTGTTGCGGTTGATGGCGCCGAAGGAGGCGCTGATGCCGTTCTTGCCCCGCAGCACGCGGAGGTCGTCGCCCACGGGAGGCCGCTCGACCTTGATCACGTCCGCGCCGAGGTCGCCCAGCATGGTGGCGCAGTACGGCCCCGCGATGACCCGCGACAGGTCGAGCACCCTGATGCCCTCGAGCATCGTGCTCATGCCGCGGGGACCGCGCGCCCTCGAGCCCACTCGCGGAGCTCCTCGATGTCCTCGGCGCGGGTGACGGACAGCGGCTTGGTCGCCTTCAGCTCGTCGACGATGAGATCGGTGGAGATCTCCACGCCGCGGGCGAACGCGGTGTAGAGCGCGGAGACCACGGCCTGCTCGATCTCGGCGCCGCTGAAGCCCTCCGAGGCCGCGGCGAGGGCGGCCAGATCGAAGCCCGCGGGATCGCGGTGACGGCGCGCGAGGTGGATGGAAAAGATCTGGCGCCGCTCGTCGGCCGTGGGCAGGTCGATGAAGAAGATCTCGTCGAAGCGGCCCTTTCGTATGAGCTCGGGGGGCAGCGCGTCGATCTGATTGCACGTGGCCACGAGGAAGACGGGGGCAGAGCGGTCCTGGAGCCAGCCGAGGAGCCGCCCGAGGATGCGGCGCGACAGCCCGCCGTCGGACTCGGAGCTGACCACGGAGGCGAAGCCCTTCTCGATCTCGTCGATCATCAGCACGCAGGGCGCCATGCGCTCGGCCGTGGCGAGGGCGCGGTCGAGGTTCTTCTCGGACTCGCCGATGAACTTGTCGAAGAGCCGGCCCGGCTCGAGCCGGAGGAGCGGCAATCCCCAGTCCTTGGCCACCGCCTTGGCGGCCAGGCTCTTGCCGCAGCCCTGGACCCCGAGGAGGAGGATGCCGCGCGGGGCGGGCACGCCGAACTCCTTGGCCTCCGGGGTGAAGGCGCGCTTGCGCTTGTCGAGCCAGGCCTTGAGGCCGGCGAGGCCGCCCACGTCACCCAGGCTCTCGGGCACGGGCACGCAGTCGAGCACGCGCTCCTTCGAGAGGAGCTCCTGCTTCATCTCCGCGATCACCTCGAGGTCGCGAGGATCGAGGGTGAGGTCGTCGAGCACGGCGCGGGTCACGGCCCGCTCCGCCTCGAACAGGGTCAGCCCTCGCAGCGCGGCCGCGACCTTGTCGAGAATCTCCGCGCTGGGCGGCGGCCCGAGCTTGTGCTGGCGCGCGAGGTTGACGAAGACCTCTTCGGTCAGCTTGCGGAGCTCCGACTGGGTGGGCAGCTCGAGCCTGACCAGGCTCGCGAGACCGGCCAGCTCGGGCGGCAGATCCATGCGGGGGGCGGTCATGACGAGGGCGCGCCGGTCGCGCGCGAAGGCGTGGGCGAGGTCCTGGATCGTGCGGACCACCGCCGCGTCGTTGAGCGAGCGGTAGAGATCCTTCATCAGATAGATGCCTTCGTTCATCTCGGCGACGCTCCGGAGGGCCTTGAGGGGCTCCTTCGTCTCGTAGATCGAATCGACGGCGCCCGAGCGACGCAGCCCTCGCGTCATGGTCCAGGTGAAGAGCGGGATGCGGAGACGGCCCGCCACGCGCTCGAGCGCCTGCTCGGCGCGCTCCTCCTCGAGCGTCTCGATGGCGATGAGGGGCGTGCGCGACGTGATGAGGATCTCGAGGGTGCGGAGCGTGTCCATGTCGGGGATCTCAGTCTGGCACGATCACGAGCTTTCACGCCAGAACTCCGTGCACGTCCGCTCGTGCTGGATGGAGAGCCGCCCCGCCTTGACCACGAGCCGGCGGGCCGCCATGGTCGTCACGGCTTCGGCCGCCCGCTCCGTCTCCCAGAGCACGAGATCGGCGCGGGCGCCCACCCGGAGCCCATGCTCGGGCAGCCGGAGCATCCGCGCCGGATATTCCGTCAGCATGGCGAGGATGTCCGCGACATCGCGCTCCGTCCCCATGTGCGCCGCGGCGGTCATGAGATAGCCCATGAGGGCGAGGTCGCCCGTGCCCATGGGCGTGAAGGCGTTCAGGATGTTGTTCGTGGCCACGGCCACCGTGACCCCCGCGGCGAGCAGGCGCTTGGCCGGCGCCAGGCCACGCCTGACATTGCGGACGTCCTTGCGCCCCATGAGATAGAGATCGGTGGCGGGCAGGATGATGACGCCCACTCCCGCGTCCTTGAGGATGGCCGCGGCGCGGTCGAGCTCTTCCGGCTCGAGGGCCCCGAGCTCGCTCGCGTGCCCCACCGCAACGCGCCCCTGCCAGCCCCAGCGCACGGCCTGCTCGGCGACGTAGAGCACGTCCATGTGCTCGGGCTCGTCGAAGAAGTCGATGTGGAAGTCCACGTCGACGTCGAACTCCCGCGCGAGGCGAAACACGATGTCGATCTGGGCGTGGGCGTCCGTGTCGTTGTAGGGGCAGCCGCCGACGAGATCGGCGCCGCTCTCCAGAGCCCGGGCGAGCAGCGCTTCCGTGCCCGGCGCTTGGAGAATGCCCTCCTGGGCGAACGCGCAGAGCTGGAGATCGATGGCCGGCGCGTACTCGCGCTTGAGGGGGAGGAGCGCCTCGAGAGCCTTGAGGCCGACGATGGGATCGACCTCGACGTGGCTCCGCATGGCCGTGGTGCCCGCGCGCACGGCCAGATCGAGGGCCCGGCGCGCGCGGGCGCGGATGTCCTCCACGGTGAAGCGGCGCTTGGCGTGCCCCGTCACCCGCAGCGCCTCCGCCACCGTGCCCTCCAAGGAGGGCGTCCGGTCGGAGAGCAGCGCCTTGTCGAGATGGATGTGAGCGTCCACGAGACCGGGCGTGAGCAGAAGCCCGCCGCAGTCCACGGCTCGATGGGCGGAGCGCCCGGCCAGCGTGCCGATCTCGGCGACGAGCCCTGCGCGAGCGCCCACGTCGGCGATCCGACCATCGGGAAGCCGGCAGCCCTGCAGCAGGAGATCGAACGGGAGCGCCATCAGCGCGCCGCCGCGAGCGCCTCGAGCGCCTGCTCGAAGCAGGCGAGGGGCGCGCGGACCACGCCGGCTCCGATCTGGCCGGTCCCGGGCCTGCGTCCCGCGATGCCCGTGTTGATGAGGGGCGTGATGCCGGTCTCCACCACCTTGCGCACGTCGATGCCCACGGGGGAGCCGCGATCGTCGAGGGCCGGAATGCGGAAGCGCGGGTGCTCGCCCACGCAGATCTCCGCCATCTCTTCCGTCACCGCCACCGCCTGTCTGAAGCCGCCCGCGCCCACGAAGGCCGCCACGGCGGGGGAGGCGGCCATGGCGAATCCGCCGAGCCCGATGGTCTCGATGATGGCGCTGTCGCCGATGTCGGGATTGGCGTCCTCGGGGCCGAAGCCCGGAAAGTAGAGTCCCTGCGGCGTGTTGACGGGCGCGGTGAACCAGCGATCGCCGAGCCCGGCCACGCGAATGCCGAAGTCCGTACCGTTGCGCGCCATGGTCGCGACGACCGTGGAGCCCGCGACATCCAGGCATGGATCCGCCGAGGCCTTGCCCGCGGCCATGGCCAGGTTCAGAAAGAACTGGTCGTTGCCCGCCATGAACTCGGCCACGCGGGCAAGCGCGTCCTGGTCCTTGCCGGCGCGGGCGAGGTGGGGCATGAGCAGGCGCGCGAGGAGCGACGAGGCGGCGATGTTTCGCTGGTGCATCTCGTCGCCCATGCGGAGCGCCTGGGCCATGAGAGCGCGGAGATCGATGCCTCCGCTGGCCTGGATGGCCGCGCCGAGGAGGGGGCCAGCCTCGCCCTCGATCCAGCGCAGCCGCTCGATGACGCTCGGGTCATTGGCGCCGAAGCGCAGGACCTTGCCGAGCCCCTCGTTGACGGTGGCGAAGGCGCGGCCGCCGGACCGCCGCTCCTCGACGAGGAAGACGGGCATGGAGGGCGTGACCATGCCCGTCATGGGGCCCGCCGCCCCCGCCGCGTGGCATGGCGCGATCTCCACCTCGCCCTTGACGAGGAGGTCGAGGGCCTCGGCATCGTCGGCCGCCCATCCCTCGTACCGGATGGCGCAGAGGATGGCCGCCTTCATGGTCTCGCAGGCTGTCTCCCAGCCGAGCGGCGGTCCCGCGTGGAGCACCGTGCGGCCGGTGAGTCCCATCACCGTGCGGGCGGGCCCGCAGTCGATGAGGATCGGCTCTGCCCCGGTCAGTCGTCCGAGCGCGATCTGGTTGGCGGATGCGATCGTCACCCGTCTTCGTCCTCGAGCGCGGCCAGGAGCGCGGCCTTGCGTGGATCGCCGCCCGCCGGAGGCGACCACTCGACGTGAATCACGGAGACTCCGAGCTGTTCTAGCTCCTCAGCGAAGCTTTCGAGCCCGCAGTTGATCACGCGGAGCTCGCGGGCGAACAGGTCGCTGATCACAGCTCCGCTCCCGCGATGCCCGCGGCGGCGCGGGCGGCCTGCGCATTGGAGGGCAGCACCCAGGCGCCCGCGTCCTCGACCTTGGCCACCTGCGCGGCCAATCCCTGCGGA
>QHSC01000039.1 GCA_003220345.1 Candidatus Rokuibacteriota bacterium
CCACCAGGCTGTTCCACGTGTAGAGGAAGAACGGATACTTGGTGAACACCTCGCGGTAGCCCGCCACGGTGACGCTGAAGCGCACGAAGGACGGCGGATACGCCGTCGCCTCGACCTGCGGCTTGAGCGAGAGCGTGATCATCCAGTAGAAGACGAAGACCGTGGGCAGCATGAAGAGGCCGGCGAGCGCGTAGAAGGCGGCCGTGGACAGCCGGCGGC
>QHSC01000040.1 GCA_003220345.1 Candidatus Rokuibacteriota bacterium
ATGGCGCGGAAGAGCACGGCGACGACGAGGGCGGGCCGGAGGAGCGGCAGCGTGATGTGCCAGAACGCCCGCAGCGTCGAGGCGCCGTCCAGGTGGGCCGCCTCGTAGGGCTCGCGAGGCAGGCTGGCCAGGCCGGCGAGCGCGATGAGCATGATGAGGGGCGTCCACTGCCACACGTCGACCAGGGCGAGCGCGTACAGCGCCGTCTGGCTCGAGTACGTCCAGCGCCATGGCGCGAGCCCGACGACGGAGAGCAGGTAGTTCGCCACGCCGAGGCTCGGGTGATACATCATCACGAACACGAGCCCGATGGCCGTCGGCGTCGCCACCATGGGCAGGATGGCCAGGGTGCGCAGCAGTCCCCGCCCCCAGAACTGCCGGTTGAAGAGCAGCGCCATGGCGAGGCCGAGGACCGTCTCGGCGCCGACGGCCACGATGGTGAAGTAGACGGTCCGTCCCACCGCCTCCTGGAAGCGCGCGTCAGCGAGCGCGATCTTGCGGTAGTTCGCGAGACCGATGAAGTGCGGCGCGGTCAGGCTGGAGGCGAACCACTCCTGCAGGCTCATCCATACCGTGTAGGCGATGGGATACACGATGATCACCGCCACCAGCAGCACGGCGGGGGCGGGAAAGAGCCACCGCGCGTGGCGATGCGCCCAGCGTCCGAGCCGGCCGGAGGAGGTCGGCACCGAGCCTCGCGCTAGCCCTCCGTCCGGTTGAGCATCTCCTGGAAGTCTTTCTGCGCCTGCGCCAGGACCTGGGCGGGCGGCGCGCCCTCGATGGCCTTCTGAATGGCCACGCCGATGATGTCGCGGTACTCGGTGACGCCAACGATCTCCGGCAGTCCCTGCCGGCCGATCTTGAGCGAGGCCTGATAGGCCTGGTACCAGTCCGCGGGCATCTTGGGCTTGGCCTTGACCTCCGGGCTGTCCCAGGTCGAGGTCCGTCCCACGCCGACGCCGGCCATCAGCTCGCGCACGGCATTGGCCTTGTTGGTGGCCCACTGGCAGAAGAGGTACGCGGCTTCCTTGTTCCGACTCTGGGCGTTGACGGCCATGCCCGTGATGTAGATCGGCGAGAAGTGTCCGCCCGGCCCAGAGGGCAGCACGGCGTAACCCACCTTGCCGACCACCTTGGACTTGGTGGCATCCTCGAACTGGCTCGCGAAGTTGACGCCGTCCATGTAAATGGCAGCCTGGCCCTGCATGAAGGACGCCGAGCACTCGTACCAGTTGAAGTTGACCACGCCCGGCGGCCCGTACTGCCGAAGGAGTTTGCTGTACATGTCGATGGCCGCCACCTGCTCCTTCGTATCGAGGGCGGCCTTGCCGTCCTTCAGGTACGTGCCGCCCATCGGAAACAGGATGCTCGGGTACTGGGTGGCATTGGCGTTCTTGAGCCCGCGGAGCACGATGCCGTAGATGCCGGGAGGCGCGTGGAGCTTCTGCACGAGCGGCTCGAGGTCGGCGAGCGTCTTGGGTGGCGCGAGATTCTTGGGGCCGAAGAGGTCTTTGCGGTAGAAGAACACGTTGGCGTCGATGAAGGCGGCGAGGGCGGAGATGCTGCCGTCGGGCTGGGTCACGCCCGAGCGCGCGCCCGGGGAGAAGTCGTTCCAGTCGAAGTCGGGGCTGGTCAGGGCCGTGTCCTGCAGGAACTTGTTCAGGGGGTGGTACCAGCCCGCCTTCCAGAAGCGCTTCTTCTCGACATGGAGCGAGGTGAAGAAGGCGTCGATCCCGCCCGAGTTCGCCGTCATCTCGACCGTCATCTTCTGGCGGGCCTGGATCTCCGGCAGCGTCTCCCACTTGACCTTCATCCCCGAGAGCGACTCGAACTCCGGGATGTTCTTCTCGAGCACGTCGATGAAGGGGTGCTTGGTCAGCATCAGGAAGAGCTCCTTGCCCTGGAAGCGCTTCCAGTTGAAGCTCTGCGCCTTCGCCGGTGTGAAGACGAAGGGTCCCGTGGCGGCGCCTGCGGCCGCGGTGGCGAGAAAGGCGCGGCGGGTCAGTCGGCGAGCGGCCATCTTTGGCCTCCTCTCATGCGGTAGGCGGCATTGCCTTCGGCGGTCCAGTGCCTTCGAGGATGGAATCGCCGCCGTGAACGCCGCGAGTGTAGGCGGGGCACGGGGAACCGTCAAGCGACCAGAGCCTCGGCCGCCGGGGGTGGACTGGCATAACGGCCCGGTTTGGCGTATGTTTGCACGGAGTAGCGGGCCCGGGGAGAACCTGGGCGCGGCCGGCACGCTCGAGACCCGGGCTCGTGGAGATCGTGGCCCAGAGGAGGATCGTCATGCAGCGCTTCGACAGGCATCGGCAGGACGTCGGCAACGTCGTGTTCCTCGAGCACGTCAACGTGCGCGTGCCCGATCAGCGGCTCGCCACCGCCTTCTACATCCAGGGGCTGGGCTTCACGCGCGACCCCTATATCATGGTCGGCGTCGAGAACATGTGGATCAACATGGGCCAGACGCAGTTCCACCTGCCCACGGGCGAGCCGAACGTGATGCGCGGACACGTGGAAATCGTGGTCCCCGATCTCGAGTTGATGCCCGCGCGGCTCGATGCTGTCCGCGATCATCTCAAGGACACCAAGTTCGGCTACAGCGTGGAGGACAAGTACATCGCCGTCACTACGCCGTGGGGCAACCGGCTCCGCCTCTTCGCAGCCGGGCCGACCTTCGGCGACATGACCCTCGGCATCACGCATGTCGAGATTCCCGTGGAAGCAGGGCGCGCCGCCGGGATCGCGCGCTTCTACGAGAAGGTCCTGGGCACCGCCGCCGCGGTGACGCCCGATGCGGAAGGCTTGGCGGCGCACGTGAAAGTGGGCCAGCGGCAGGAGATGGTCTTCCGCGAAACGTCGAAGCCCATCCCCGCCTACGACGGCTACCACGTGGCCATCTACATCACGAACTTCTCCGGGCCGCACGAGTGGCTCGACAAGCACGGGCTCGTCAGCGAGGAGAGCAACGAGTACCAGTACCGCTTCAACACGATCGTGGATCCCGATACGCGCGAGCCTCTCTGCGTCATCGAGCACGAGGTCCGGTGCTACACGCACCCGATGTTCTTCCGTCCGCTCGTGAGCAGGAACCCCGTTCAGCGCCAGGCGACCTACCAACGCGGGCGCGACGCCTTCTACCCGGCCGGCTGAGTCGGCGCGGAATCGGAGCACCAGGGGCGCCGGGGCCGTCGGCGTGAAACATGCCGGCCCCGGCGCCCTTGATCATCTGGAGCCTCTCCTGAAAATGATCCGCGCCCGCACCGCGTTGACCGAGCGGAGTCGCGGCGTCTTTTATCGCAAGCGAGATCCATTCCTCCACTTCCATGAGGACCCCGCGGGATTGTTCTGCGACGTCAAGATAGACGGGCGCTTTCGGCGTCACCCCGCCACCACGAAGGCGCAGCAGCGCACGCTGCTCGCGCGCGTCGTCAAGCTCGCGAGCATCCCTCCCTCTCGGATCCCTCTCCCCCATCGGGGGAGAGGGCAGGGTGAGGGGGCAAGGTAGCCGAGCTAGCGCCATGCCGAACGTGCTGGTGACCATGCGCTTCAACGAAGGCCAGCTCAACCGCCTCCGCGCGGTCTCGCCCGATCTCCGCGTCACGTGCGAGGACGCGGAGCAGGCCGACTACTCCACCACGGACATCCTCTACGCGGGCATGCCGCCGCGCGACCTCGCGCGCGCGCCCGAGCTCAAGTGGGTCCAGCTCCACATGGCCGGCGTAAACGCGCTCCATGACCACCCCGTCTACACGGACTCGGCCACCATCCTGACCACGACCAGCGGCGTGCACGGGCCCACCATCGCGGAGTACGCGATCACCATGCTCCTGGCCCTGGCCCATCGCGTGCCCCGGATGGTCGAGTGGAAGGCCAGGGGCGCCTGGCCGCCCGACGAGCAGCGCTGGGCCCTTTTCGTTCCGACCGAGGTCCGAGGCGCGGTGCTCGGGATCATCGGCTACGGCAGTATCGGGCGCGAGCTCGCCCGCATCGCCAAGAGCGCCTTCGGCATGACCGTGCTCGCGTGCAAGCGCGATCCATCTCTCCGCGCCGATCCCGGCTATCACCTGCCCGGCACAGGCGATCCGGAAGGCGCGCTGCCCGACGAGTGGCTCGCGCCCGAGAAACTGACCACGCTGCTGGCCAAGTCGGACATCGTCGTCATGTGCGCCCCTCTCACACCGGAGACGCACGCCATGATCGGCGCCCGCGAGCTCGAGACCATGAAGCCCTCGGCGTACTTCATCAACGTCGGACGCGGCGCCACCGTGGACGAGACGGCCCTGGCCCAGGCGCTCCGCGACAACCGCATCGCGGGCGCCGCCGTCGACGTGTTCGCCCAGGAGCCTCCACCGGCCGGTCACCCGCTCTACGCCCTCGACAACGTGATCGTCTCGCCCCACGTGTCGGGTTTCCTGCCGAGCTACGACGACAAGTGCGCCGAGCTCTTCGCGGAGAACCTGCGTCGCTACCTCGCGGGACAGCCGCTTCTCAACCTGGTGGATCGCGCCAGGGGCTACTAGGCACGCGGCAGATCACCCGAACGTAAACCCCACGTACGCGGCAGCGGCGACCTCGTCGCACTTCTCCCGGTATTTGGGCGCGCCGCCCGCGTACACGATGAATGTGCGCTTCTGCTTGCCCGCCACGTTGGAGTTGATGCCCATCATCCAGGAATCGACCTGGGTGAACAGCATGCGCCGCCCGGTGTCGAGCACGTGCTGGGTCCACTCGCGCTCGGCCTCGGCCGTGGGCTCCACGCGCGTGTGGCCCTTCTCGCGCATGTGCCGGATGAGCGCGGTCACCCAGTCGACGTTCTGCTCGATGCAGCGGGGAATGTTGCAGAAGGTCGCCGCGTTGTGCGGCCCGACCAGCGTGAACAGGTTGGGGAAGCCCTCGATCTGTAGGCCCAGATAGGTGCGCGGTCCCTCCGCCCACTTGTCCCGCAGCCGCCGCCCGGCTATCCCACGGAACTCGATGCGATCGAACGCGCCGGTGATCGCGTCGAATCCGGTGGCATAGACGATCATGTCGACGGCGTGCTCGGCGCCGGTGGTCCTGACCCCGGCGGGGGTGATCCGCTCGATCGGCGTCTCGCGAAGATCGACGAGGCGGACGTTGTCCTGGTTGAAGACCTCGTAGTAGCCGCTCTCGAGCGGCACCCGGCGGGTGCCGAAGCCGTGGTTCGTCGGGATCAGCTTCTCGGCGATTTTCGGGTCGCGGACGCGCTCGCGGATCTTCCGGCGCATGAAGTCGCTGATCGTGGCGTTGGCGTCCCGGTTGATCAGTACATCGCGGAAGTTGCCCATCCAGATACCGAAGCCGGGCTCGCGGTAGCGCTGCTCGAAGAAGGCCTCGCGCTCCTCGGAGCTGACCTCGAGCGCGTTGCGCGGGTCGGCATCGTGGATGAAGCAGCCGAAGGAGTTGCGGCAGGTCTCGAAGATCTCCGGATACCTCGCCTTGATGCGAGCCTGATCCGCCGGGTCGATGGGGCTGTTGTGCAGCGGAGCGCACCAGTTCGGCGTGCGCTGGAACACTGTGAGGTGGCCCACCGTCTTGGCGATCTCGGTGATGGCCTGCACGCCGGTCGCGCCGGTGCCGATCACCGCGACCCGCTTGCCCGCGAAGCTCACCGGCCGATGCGGCCACGTGCCGGTATGGTAGGCCTCGCCGCGGAAGCTCTCGACGCCCGGGATGGTCGGCATGGTCGGCGCCGACAGCGGGCCGATCGCGGTGATCAGGAACCGGGCCCGCGCCCGCCGGCCGTCCTCGCTCTCGACCTCCCACTGGCCCGCGGCCTCGTCGTAGGCGGCGGCCTTGATCCGGCAATCGAACTCGATGTCACGGCGGAGGTCGAGCTTGTCGGCCACGAAGTTGCAGTAGCGGAGGGTCTCCGGCTGCGCCGCGAAGTGCTCGCTCCACTCCCACTCGCGCAGGATCTCGTCGGAGAAGGAGTAGCCGTACGTCCAGCTCTCGGAGTCGAACCGCGCCCCGGGGTAGCGGTTCCAGTACCACGTGCCGCCGACGTCGTCGCCGGCCTCGAACACCCGCACGCTCAGGCCCAGCTCGCGCAGCCGATGGAGCTGGTACATCCCGGAGAGCCCGGCGCCGATGACGATGACGTCGTAAGGTTCGCCTAGCCCGGCGCTCCGGAGGGACATGATTACCTCCCAGGTCTCACGCGGGCTTCTCGACGATCTTCCAGTACGAGTCCTTCCTGAGGACCTTGCCGTTTCGGAACTCCCAGTGATCGCATCCACGCACTCTGATCTGGACTCCGTCTGGGGTCGTGCCGGTCAGCAGCCATTCCGACACGCCGAGGTTGCCGCTGACCCAGTGCCGGCCCTCGCTGTAGTGGACGTCGGGAAGTCCCTTGAAGCGGGACGCCAATCCCTCTCGCACCTGCGCCTTGCCCGTATACCGTCTCCCCCAGGGGTCTGGTCCTCGCGGCATGTCCAATGAGCAATCCTCAGCCATGAATTCCATGATGGCATCGAGATCGTGGGCATTGAACGCATCGGTGATGGCCTTCAACGTCTCGACGGAGACCGATTCCGAGTCAGCCATGGCTGTTCCTCCTTTGACCCTTAGGCTGTCTTCAGGTTGAGCACCAACTCGAGCCTCGTGGACTGCTCGACGGGCAGGTCACCAAGTCTGGCCACTTTCTGGCGTTTCCCTTTCCAAAATGTTTCCAGCGAGCCGACTATACCGCCTGCGCATAGCATTGACCAACCACCCAAGGCCAAGTCAGCCTTTGAGGCCGCCCGTGCCCCAGCCGGCCACGAGGTGCCGCTGCACGGCCATGAAGAATGCGAGCGCGGGGATGGTGATGAGCATCCCCGCCGCCATGACGAGCCCCCAGTCCACCACGGCGGCGGAGAAGAGATCCTGCACGCCGACGGGCAGCGTCTTGAGCTCGTCGGACACGATCAAGATCCGCGTGAAGATGTAGTCGTTCCAGGCCAGGGTGAAGGTGAAGATCGAGGTGGCGATCAGCCCGGGCAGGGCCAGCGGCGCGACGATGTAGGCGAGCGCGCGCGGCCGCCCCGCGCCATCCACCTGCGCGGCTTCCTCGAGCTCGATCGGAATCGACTGGAAGAACGCCCGCAGCAGCCAGAGGGAGAAGGGCAGGCAGAAGGAGGAGTAGGACAGGACGAGCGCGGTGTGGGTGTCCACGATCCCGAGCCGCCTCGCCAGGATGTAGATCGGCACCACGATCATGATGGGCGCGAACATGTAGGTGCAGAGGATGAGGCGCGCGATGCCTTCTCGCCCGGGAAACCTGAAGCGCGTCAGGCTGTAGGCGCCGACGGCGCCCACCGCCATGGTGAGCAGCACGGTGAGACCGGCCACGCTCACGCTATTGACGAAGTAGCGGACGAAAGCCGTCTGGGCGAGCAGGCGAGCATAGTTCTCGAGGGTGGGGGCGGCCGGGATGAGAGTGGGCGGCGTGGCCAGGACTTCGCGCGGCGGCTTCAGCGAGGTCGAGAGCATCCAGAGCAGCGGCAGGACGGCCTGGGCGGCCAGCCCCGCCGCGCCCAGATAGAGAATGGCCAGACCGAGGCGCCCCCGCAGGCGTCTCACGTCCTTTCCTCGTCACGCCAGAAGAGACGGAAGTAGAGACCCGTCGCCATCATGAGCAAGACGAACATCACGACGGAGAGCGCCGCGCCGAAGCCCGCCTGGTAGTACGTGAACGTCCGCATGTAGGCATAGATCGGCAGGGTGCGGATCTCCGCCCCGGCGCCCGCGCCCTCGCCCCACAGCCACACCGTGTCGAACTTGGTGAACATCCAGATGCCGCGCAGCAGGATGACGACGAAGATCACCGCGCGGATCTGGGGCAGCGTGATGTGGCGGAAGCGCGCCCAGGCCGAGGCGCCGTCGACGCGCGCGGCTTCGTAGAGCTCGAGGGGAATGGTCTGTAGCCGCGCGAGCACGGAAAGCGTCACGAAGGGCGCGAACTGCCAGACGCTCATGACGATGAGCGAGGTCATGATGTGGTCCACGCTCAGCCACGCGATGGGCTGCCGCACGATTCGCCACGCCACGAGGAGGTGGTCCACGAGGCCAAAAGTCTCGTTGAGCAGCCAGCGCCACACGATGACGGCGACGATGGTCGGGATCATGTAGGGAAACAGCACGAGGGCCCGCACGGCGGTCCGGCCACGGAAGGTCCGGTGGAGCACGAGCGCCGCGGCGACGCCGAACACTAATTGAAGCGCCGTCGTACCGGCGGCGTACACGGTTCCCTTCCAGAGGCTGTCCCAGAATTCTGGGTCGCCCACGAGCCGGACATAGTTGCCGAGGCCGATCCAGCGCTCCTGCGGGAAGAAGGAATGCTTGTCGAAGAATGAGAGCCAGATCGCGTAACCGACGGGATAGAGGATGAGGCCGACGATCAGGACGAGGGCGGGCAGGATGCCGGCGAGCCCGAGCAGGGCGGGCCGGCGCCGGCGCGGCCGCGCGAGCGCCCTCGAGGCGCCCGGCGCGGCCGCACCGGGAAGGCTCGCCACGCTACTTCTTCAGATAGCCGGTCTGGACGAGCAGGTCCTCGACGCGCTTCTGGGCCTTGGCCGCGGCTTCGGCCGAGGGCATGCCCTTGACGGCGTCGAACACCATGTCCACGAGAATGCCCGAGCCCATGACCTCGAGCAGGTAGGGCTTCTTCATGTCGTCCCAGTCGGTCACCAGCACCGGCTTGATCCAGTCGTTCTTGAAGTACTTCTCCTGCATGTCCACCCAGGGGCGCCACTTGGCGATCATGGCGTTGTCCGCGTACTTCGGATTCTTCGTGGTCGACTTCTTGATGGACAGGAGATGGATGGGCACCGAGTGGAGATACGGGACGTAGTTCTCGTCCTTGAAGAAGAACTTCAGGAAGTCCACCGCCTCGCTGGCGCCCTTGGCGTCCTTGAAGACCATCCAGGGCTCGCAGTCGAGCTGCGCCGCCGGCAACTTGCCCGAGGGCCCCACCACCTTGTCGGCCACCGCGAAGTGCTCGGGGTCGGCAATCTCCTTCGGCGCGTACTTCTCGATGTAGCCGGCGCCGCGGCCATAGGCCTGGTAGAGCATGGCCGCCTTGCCATTGGCCAGGTTGGCGAAGGTGTCGAGATAGCCGTGCCCCGTCCAGCCGGGCGGCAGCACGCCGTTGAGCTTCTTGTAGAAGTCCAGCAGCTCGATCACCGGCTTGGACGTCAGCGTCGGCCGGCCCTGGTCGTCGAAGAGCCGGCCACCATTCGTCTTCAGCAGCTCGCCGACGCCGATGTTGATGAAGAGCGGCGCCCCCGTCATGGTCAGGCCGTAGCGGACGACCTGGCCATCCTTGGTCTCCTTGAGCGCTTCAGCCACCTGGATCAGCTCGTCCCAGCTCTTGGGAACCTTCAGTCCCTTCTGGTTGAGCAGGTCCTTGCGGTAGACGAAGAGCGACGAAGCCGGCGAGTGACCGACGCCATAGGTGCGCCCTTGCCAGCGGCAGAGGCCGCGGAAGGCGTCCACGATGTTGTCCTTGCCGAGCGAGTCGGCCAGGTCCTCGACGGGACGCAGCAGACCCTTGGCCGCGAAGGACACGCACGTAATGGGCTGGCCGTGGGCCGCGTCGGGCGGAGCGCCCGCCGCGAGGGCGGCGGTGAGCTTCTTCTCGAGGTCGCCCCAGGCGAGGCCTTCGATCTTGATCGACACGTCGGGATGCGTCTTCTCGTAGGCCGCCGCCATCTCGTTGAGGACGGCCAGGGTCTGGGGCTCCGTCTCCGTCTGCCAGAGCCGCACCACCTTCTTGTCGGCGGCGCCGGCGCTCGCGGCCGTGAGCAGGAGCGCGCTGAGGAGAGCGAACGTGGTGGCACTCTTACACGTCATTGTGTCCTCCTGCCGTTACATCCCTCTCCCCTCTGGGGAGAGGGCAGGGTGAGGGGGCGGTTTGGGCGCGTGCGACTACTGCTGCGCCAGCGGAACCGTCGCCGTCATGCAGGGCTGATTGCCGTGGACCTTGGTGGTGTGCCCCTTGCCCGTGGTGTCCTCGACGAGACGCGCGTCGCCCGGGCCGAAGACGTGCTTGGACCCGTCGCCCAGGCCGATCTCGAGCTGGCCGGACACGATGATCACGAACTGGCGCCGGGGCGCCGGATGCCAGTCCTGGAAATTACCGGCCGGGCTCTCGCGAAAGGAGATCTGCGTGGTCGCGAGGCCCTTCCCCCACTCCGCCGACTTGGCGAGCGAGATCGTCTCGATGTGCGACTGGCCATCAGTGCCCGTATAGAGTCGGAACAGTCCCATCGCTGCCTCCCCTGATTGGAGTCGAAGTAGTTCGTGGCTGAAGCCGACGGGATAGTAGCACGCGGCGCCCGCGCCTTGAACGGCCTCCACCGCCGGGCTACGCTTCCCCACGAACTCAGACCCGAGAGGAGCCTCCATGGCGATGCCCCGCGATCTCTGCTTCACTCCGGCCGGCGAGCTCGCCCGGCTCTACCGCGCCCGCAAGGTCTCACCGCTCGAGATGATGCAAGTCCTCCTGAAGCGCATCGATCTGGTCAATCCCAGGGTCAACGCCATCGTCACCCTCGATCGCGACGCCGCGCTCTGGCAAGCCCGACGCGCCACCGCCGCGCTGAAGCGGGGCGCCACCCTCGGGCCACTCCACGGCATCCCTGTCGGCATCAAGGACGTGACGGCGACCAAGGGCATCCGCACCACCTATGGCTCCAAGCTCTTCGAGCAGCACGTGCCGGACGAAGACGCCGTGGTCGTCGAGCGTCTGAAGGCGGCCGGCGCCATCATCCTGGGCAAGACGAACACGCCGGAGTTCGCTTTCGGTCCCAACACCACCAACGCCGTGTTCGGCACCACGCGGAACCCGTGGAACCTCGCCCTCACCTCCGGCGGCTCGAGCGGCGGATCTGCCGTCGCCCTCGCCACCGGCATGTGTCCCCTCGCCGAGGGCACGGACCTGGGCGGCTCGCTCCGCGGCCCCGCGGCGTATTGCGGAGTCGTCGGCTTCAGGACGACACCGGGACTGGTGCCTCGCTATCCCGACGTCCTCGGCTGGGACTCCTACTCCGTCGAGGGACCGATGGCACGCACGATCTCGGACACCGCGCTCATGCTCTCGGTCATGTCCGGCCCCGCGGACGACCGGGCGCCCATGAGCTACGAGAGCGATCCTCGCGCCTTGCTCGCGGCGGTCCGGCGCCCCACGGTCAAGGGCTGGCGCGTGGCCTGGACCCCGGATCTGGGGGGCCTGCTCACGGTGGATCCGGAGATCGCCAGCCTCTGCGAGGAATCGGCCGGCGTCTTCGGAAAGCTCGGAGCCCGCGTGCAGCGCGCGAGCCCCGACATGAGCGATGTGCCGGAGATCGTGAGGCTGAGCCGCGGCTTTCTCATGGTCGCGCGCCATGCCGACAAGCTCGATCAGTGGAAGGAGCAGCTCCAGGCGGGGCTCGTGGAGAACACCGTGCAGGGCCTCGCGCTCTCGGCCCGCGACATCGCCCGCGGTGAGCTCCTGCGCACTCAGCTCTGGCATCGTGTGCGCGCCTTCCTCGACACCCACGATCTCTGGCTCACGCCGACCACCGCCACGCCGCCCTTCCCCATCGAGCTGCCGCACGCCGTCGAGGTTGGCGGCCAGCCCCTGGGCAAGACCATGCAGCGCTCCTACCTCACCTACGCCTTCTCGCTGCTGGGGCTGCCCGCCATCTCCATCCCGTGCGGGTTCACCAAGGCCGGGCTGCCGGTGGGGCTTCAGATCGTCGGGCGGCGCCGCCAGGAAATTATGGTGCTCGGCGCGGCCGCAGCTTTCGAGACGGCACGACCGTGGGCCCATTGCATCCCGCCGGTGGTAAATGAGACCCGCTAGGCATCGAGGAGCGTCGATCCGCAGCCGCTACTTCGCGCTCTCCACAATAGTTTCCGCGCTGCGAACCAGGTCGGCACCGATCTCCTCGGCCCATTTCGTGTAGACAGGGCGGGTCTTGTCGCGGAACGCCTTGACATCGCCCGGCGAGAGATGGACCCCCTCCATTCCGTAGATCCTCTGCAGGATGTCGAGGGCGGTCATGGCGCCTTCGAGTCCTTCCCGCGCTTCCTTCTTCTGCACGGCCATGACTTCCTCCCCGATCTTCCGCACGATGGTGCGATCCTCGGCGCTGAGACTCACCCAGGTCTTGGCACTGACCGCCAGGATGACGGGATCGACGGCGTAGTGCCACAGGGTGATGTACTTGTGTACCGACCAGAACCTGTAGGGGACGATGAGCGCGATCGGGTTCTCCTGCCCGTCGATTGTGCCTTGCTGCAAGGCGGCCAGCATTTCGCCTAAGTTCATGGTGACGGGGTTCGCGCCGAGCGCCCGGAAAGTCTCGACGAAGATCGGTATCCCGACCACACGGACCTTCAGTCCCTGGAGATCCTCGGGCCGGCGGACCGGCCGCTTCGAGTTCGTCAGCTCACGAAAACCGTTCTCCCCCCAGGCGATCGGGACGACACCCTTCTGCTCGATGAGTTTGAACAGTCGCCTGCCTGGCTCGCTTGCTTGTACGGCGTCCAGAGCCTGATAGCTCGGGAACATGAAGGGTAGGGCGAAGAGGTTCAGCTCCTTCACCTGCGCAGACCAGTTGATGGTCGACCCCAGGGCGAAGTCGGCCACCCCTTGCTGCAGGAGCGGAAACTCGGCTGTTTGCTTGTCTGCGAAGAGCTGGCCATCGAAGTAGTTCTTGATGTTGATGCGCCCCTGTGTCCGATACCTGACGGCGGTGGCAAACCTGTTCGCCGCCTGGCCCCAAGGGGTCTGCTCGCTGACCACGATGGACGTCTTGAACTCCGGCTTGTAGTCCGCGGCGACCGGCGCCGCGAGCAGGCCGAGGACGAGAGCGACCGTCACGGTAACCAGCGGACGCTTCACGACCATATTCCTGTCCGGGCCGAACCGGGCGGCATCGAATCGAGTTCGCACCTAGCCGTGGAAGTTCTGGCGGCCTTCGTCGCGGTTCCAGAGGCGGATCAGGTGGCGCTGCTGGCCCGGCACGTCGCTGTCGCGGAACGGGGTGCGGCTGTGGGCGAAGAGCCGGTTGTTCAGGTACTGGATCTGGCCCTTCTCGATCCTGAACTCGACGCAGAGCTCCGGCGAGTCGGTGATGCCTCGCATGGCCTGCAGGGCCTCGCGGACTTCGTCGTCGAGGCGGGTGCTCGTCAAGCCTTCCGCGTTCTCGATGAGGCTTTGATTGTAGCGGCAGTGTAGACCACGGGCGGTCTGCTCGAAGACGGGCTGGCGGGAGACCTTGGCGTCATCCGGGGCGTGCTCGGCCTGACGGTCCCACGACACAGGCTCGTACAGGCGCCGGACGAGGGCGGGATGGCGGCGCTTCAGCTCCTCGTGCACCGTCACCATGCTCACGAACCGGCTCATGCCGCCCTCGTGCGCCGGGCTCAGGCAGACGAGGCCCACGAGCTCGGGCGGCAAGGCGAGCCACGGCGCGTCGGTGTGGAACTGGAGATCCAGATTCGTCACCGAGCGCCTCACGCCATACTCGAGCGCCTTGCCCGTATCGCGCACGTCGTAGACCATGGTGCCGTCCCACTTCTGCGCCACCAGCCGTCCCAGGAGCGAGCCGAGGAGCCAGCCGAGCGCCTGGTTCTCCTCCAGCGAGAAGCGCTCGACGGGAAGCTTGTCGATGACGGCGAGCCCTATCCCCTCGCGAAGCTGCCGTCCGACACGGGCCATGACCTCGCGGCAATGCGACAGGCCGAACTGTTCCGCGGAGAGCAGGAGGGTGGGAAGGGGCTCCCGCCTCAGCTCGCGCACGACCTCTTCGCACTCCGCCACCGCAGCGGCGGGCAAGGGCACGAGCCAGTCGGACGGCGCGAGGGTGTTCCGATACCACGCCTGGCGTTCCGCATTCGAGGTCAACATGGCCTGTCCATGCTATGTCCGAATCGGGCGCCTCCGCAACCGGTGTATAGTTGGCGAGCGATCATGACGCGCTTCAGCGACAACCTGGGTGACCTCCTCGACCGGTCCCGTCCCGCCGAGAGCACGGCGGTGATCGACTGCCTGGACTGGGAGCACCCGCGCGAATACTCCCACGGCGAGATTCACCAGCTCGCCAACGCCTGCGCGAGAGGGCTCCTCGCCCGCGGGCTCCGCCGGGGCGACGCGGTGGCCATTCTTGCCGCGAACCGCGCGGAGTTCCTCATCGCCTACTTCGGGACGATGCGCGCAGGTCTCGTCTCCGTCCCCGTGAATCACAAGTTCCCGCGGGACACCATCGACTTCGTCCTGCGCGACTCGAGCGTGAAGCTGGTCTTCTGCGATGGCGAGCGCCGGGCGCTCGTTCCTTCCGGCCTTCCCCTCGTCGACTTCGACTCGAAGGGCGAGGAGGGCTTCGAGGCCCTCCTGAGCCCGGGCGATTTCACGGCGATCCACCCGGAGCCGCGCGAGACGGCGATGGTGCTCTACACCTCGGGCTCGACGGGCCGTCCGAAAGGCGTGCCGCTCTCCCACGACGGCCACCTGTGGACCGTGCGCTCCCGCGTCGAGGGTCGCCAGGACATGTCCCGCGAGCGCTTCATCGTGGCCGCGCCCCTCTTCCACATGAACGGGCTGGGTACGAGCAAGATGGTGCTCGCGGCGCACGCCGCCATGGTCCTGCTGCCGCAGTTCGACGCCAAGCGCTACATCGAGGCCATCGGCCGCTTCCGCGTCTCGTTTCTCACCTCGGTGCCCACAATGCTCGCCCTGATTCTTCGCGAGCCGGAGACCCTCGCCCGCACCGATCTCTCCTCGGTGCGCGCGGTGAGAATGGGCTCCGCGCCCACGACCCAGCAGCTCATCGACGCGGTCAAGAAGGCCTTCCCGGGAGCGGCGGTTTCCTATATCTACGGCACGACGGAGGCCGGCCCCGTCATGTTCGGCCCTCATCCCGACGGCCGCTCAAAGCCGGACCTGGCCTTGGGCTGGCCCCGCCCGCAGGTCGAGGTCCGTGTCGTGGGATCGGACGGCCGCGAGGCGGACGAAGGCATGCTGTGGATCCGCACGCCCGCCAACATGACGGGATATCTGAATCTCCCCGAGAAGACTCGCGAGGTTTTGACGTCGGACGGCTGGTACATCTCCGGAGACATCGTGAGGCGCGACGAGACGGGCGCCTATTACTTCGTCGGGCGCGCGGATGACATGTTCGTGTGCGGCGGGGAGAACATCTATCCGGGCGAGGTCGAGGCGCTCCTGGAGCGACACGCGGACATCATCCAGGCCTGCGTGGTGCCCATTCCCGACGAGATCAAGCACGAGAAGCCGTTTGCCTTCATCGTGGCCCGCCCGCAGAGCCGGCTTACCGAAGACGAGGTGAAGCGCTACGCGCTCGCGCACGCCCCCCCCTATCAGCACCCGCGGCACGTCGTCTTCATGCCCGAGCTGCCCCTGGCGAGCACGGGCAAGGTGGACCGGGTGGCCCTCCGCCGCCTCGCCCTCGAGCATCTTCAGGTGGAAACGAGGCCATGAAGGCTGCCGTCATCCACGAGCACGGCGGCCCCGGCTCGATAAAGATCGATCCCGCGTTTCCCGATCCCCGCCCGGGGCCGACCGATGTCGTCATCAAGGTGCGAGCGACCACCCTCAACTACCACGACATCTTCACCCGTCGGGGCATGCCGGGCATCAAGGTGCCCATGCCCTGCATCATGGGCGTCGATTTCGCTGGCGACATCGTGGAGACGGGCAGCGCCGTGACTGACTGGAAAGTCGGCGCGCGGGTGATGGTCGATCCCGTGGATCGCGTCGGGCCCGGCGGGCTTCTCGGCGAGATGTGGCACGGTGGGCTCGCGGAGTACTGTCGCGTGCCCACCCATCACCTCGTCACGCTGCCCGATGACGTGTCGTACGAGGCCGCCGCCTGCCTGCCCGTCGCCTACGGCACCGCCGTGCGCATGATGCACACGATCGGCGAGGTGAGGCGCGGCGACAAGGTGCTCATCCTCGGCGCCTCGGGCGGGGTCGGCACCTGCTGCGTGCAGCTCGGCAAGCTCGCCGGCGCCGAGGTGATCGCCTGCGCGAGCAGCGAG
>QHSC01000340.1 GCA_003220345.1 Candidatus Rokuibacteriota bacterium
GAGCGTGTCCCAGCCGAGGCCGAGCCGCTCGAGGGCGCCGGGGCCGAGGTTCTCCACAACCACGTCGGCGTTCTTGGCCATCTCCAGGAAGAGCGCGCGGCCCCGCTCGGACTTGAGATTGAGGGTCACGCCCTTCTTGTTCGAGTTGAGGAGCAGGAAGAACCAGGCATCCTCGCCGCGCTTGTCGGAGAGCGCGTTGCGACCGGGCTCGCCGGTGGGCGGCTCGATCTTGATGACCTCGGCGCCGAGCCACGCCAGCATCTGAGTGGCGCTCGGGCCCGCCTCGTACTGCGTCAGGTCGAGGACACGAATTCCGTCAAGGGCCTTGGGCATCGCTCGAATCTCCTAGGTCGTGTATGCCGAGAACCGCACCGTCGTCGCGCGCGCCTGGTCGTCCGTCATCACGTTGACCACGGCCGGCTTCCCGGAAGCATACGCGCGCTCCAGGGCAGGCCGGATCTCGTGCGGCTTCTCGACCAGCTCGCCGTGCGCGCCCAGCTCCATGGCCACACGATCATAGCGCGTGCGGCCGAGATTCCGGCCGGGCTTGGGCAGGGGCAGCGCCCACGACGTGTCGGCCGTCCATCCGCCGTTGTTCGAGATGACGACGACGATGGGGATGCGATGCCTCACCGCCGTGTCGATCTCCATCGCGTTCATGCCGTACGACCCGTCGCCGTGGAGCACGAGCACCTGCGTGTCCGGCTTGGCGACCTTGGCGCCCACGCCGAAGGGCAGGCCCACGCCCATGCAGCCGAAGGCGCCGGAGTTCAGCCGATGCCCGGGCACGTAGGTCGGGATCGACTGCCGGCCGAAGTTCAGGATCTCCTGCCCGTCGACCACGAGGATGGCGTCGCGCTTGAGGAAGTCGCGCACCTCCTTGCACAGCCGGAGGGGATGGATGGGCGTGCTGTCCGAGGACATCGCCTTCTCCTGCTCGGTGTTCTTCTCGGCGTCGAGCACGCGCAGCTTGCCGACCCACGCCGAATACTTCCTGGGATCGATCTTGCCGCGCGCCTCCTCGGTCAGCTGCTCCAGCACGGCACGGGCATCGCCCACGATGGGCACGTCGGCCTCGCGGTTCCAGCCGAGCTGCGCCGCATTGATGTCGACGTGGATGACCTTGAGGTCCTTGGCGAAGCGCGGCGGGCGGCCGAACTGGATCACCCAGTTGAAGCGCGTCCCCACGGTCAGCAGCACGTCGGCCTCGGTGAACGCCTTGCTACGCGCGTTCATGAAGGCCAGCTCGTGGTCCTCCGGCACGGTCCCCCGCGAGATCGGCGTCGTGTAGAACGGGATGCCCGTCGCCTCGACCAGCGCCTGGAAGGCCGCGGCCCCGTCCGACCACCAGACGCCGCTGCCGCCGAGGATGACGGGGCGCTCGGCGCGCGACAGGAGCGCGATCGCCTCTTGAATGGCCCCCTTGTCGCCGAGCGGCCGCGGCAGGGTCTTCCACGCCGGCGGGAACTCGATCTTCTCGTCGTCCACCTTCTCGCCGAGGATGTCGCCCGGCAGGTCGAGATAGACGGGACCCGGCCGGCCCGTCGTCGCCTGGCGGAAGGCCGTGGCAACCATGTCGGGGATCCGGCGGGCGTCGTAGATACGCTCGGCCCACTTGGTCACTGGGCGCATCACCGCGACCTGATCGATCTCCTGGAAGGCTTCCATGCCGAGATAGACGCGCGGGCTCGAGCCGCCGATGGCCACGAGCGGCGCCGCGTCGGTGAAGGCATTGGCGACGCCGGTCACGAGGTTGGTCGCCCCCGGTCCCGAGCAGCCCATGGCCACGCCGGGGCGGCGCATCACGCGCCCCCATGCGTGCGCGCTGAGCGAGGCGGCCTGCTCGTGCCGCGTATCGATGGCGCGGATGCCGAGCTTGATGCAGATGGCCTCGGTCTCCAGCATGGGGCCGCCCATCACGTAGAACATCGTCTCGACGCCCTGTGACTTCAACGCCCGCGCGAGCAGCTCCGATCCGATCACCGTGGCCATGGAGGATCTCCTTGTCGAGATGCGGTGCCCCGGACTCTACCACTAATTAAGCCCTATGGGAGCGACAGCTCATTCGGAAAGGAGGTATGTCATCAGTGCCATACGCTCGTAAATGCAAAAGACCTGAGGGTGCCTCCTAGGTGTTCAGCCAGCACAGGACGGTGATGACGATCTGGAGCACCACACCGGCGTTCGCAGCAAATCCGATGGCCTCCGGCGGCTCCTCCAGGCCAGCAGTACAGTCGCGGCGGCATAGGCCGCGCCGACCAGGAAGACGACCTCCCCGCGATCGTGGGCGTGCTCGCCGCGAGCGAGCGCGATCAGGACCGCGCCCGTGGTGGTCAGCATCACACTGAGCGCGTGCCATGTGAACACGACGGCCCCGCGCGTGAGCGCGCCGTCGCCGAACCGTGTGGGGTGCAGGTCACGAGGGAGCCGGTCGAGCACCAGCCGACCGACGAACGTGTGACCGCCCGCGAGCACCAGACACAGCGAGCCAGCGATTACCAATCCGACGTTCATACGCCTCACTCCTCCCGCCCGAATAGCGGCACCGTGCCCGTCCATGTCACATACACAACGCCCAAGCTGGAGCGCCTCGTTAGGCCCGCGATAGCGCAATGCTGGCGACATAGCAGGCCAAAGAAATGCTGATACCTGTGAGAGGCACATTGAAAAAATAAACCTTGCAGAGCACAACAAAACCACCAAGCATTGCCAGCCCGACGACGAGCAGGAACGGTGACCGAAAGAGGAGTTGGCCATGAGCCAATGCGAGAAAACCAAAAACCAAGCCGAACAAAATAAGTCCCATGCTGTGGCTGGCATTGAAGCCCACCCAGGCCCGCCACATTGTTGTTTCCTTCGTGATGACAGGTGAAATCTGGCTCATGCTGATTTGCAGCGCGGGGTCACGGGGCGTGAGCTTTGGCCCCCAGAACGTATAGACGAGATGGACGACTCCGAGCGTAAAGATGATGCTCGCACTAAGAGCCATGAGAGTTTTTGCGGCCAAGATGCTCTCTCCTTGTTCCGTGGGTCCAACGCTTCACGGCGCTTTTCGCTGTCCGTCGCTCGTGGGCCGTTCAGCTCGATGCCACCGCCTGGTCCGTGGCATAGGCCAGGAAGCCGGCCAGCGCGGTCGTGTCGAAGTAGAACATCTGCGCGCGAGCCAGCTTGCCGTCGCGAACCCGATACAAACCAAGGACGGGGCCGTCGAAGCGAGCGCCCGTCGGACTCAGCCCCCGTTGCCGCCAGAGAACCACGACCTCCTCTCCCGTTGCGGCCACGACCCGCGGATCCATCCGTCGCTCGGCCTCGGTGGGCTGGAGAGGAATCCACGTCTGGGTCCAGTTGGGGCGCTCGCCTCCCGGACCGTGTGACACGCCGCCATACGGAAGCGAGGAGGGCCAGTGAAACTCCACGTCAGGATGCCACAGCTCCTGCAGGCGCTGGAGATCCCTCCGCTCGATCGCCCTGAACACATCCAGCATCACCTGCGCATTCTTCTCGGCACTCATGATGGCCTCCGTGATCGAGATGTCATGGGAACGAGACGGAGCGCGGCCGCGTACGTTGCCCGGATCAGCGTGTCCACATACGGCGGCGGCGACTCATGGACGGAGACGTGCCGCCGCACTGCCGCGAAGGGAGCCTCCACCACCGCGTAGGCCACGATCCGAACCGTTCGCGCGGCCGCGCGGCCGCAGAGACGCTGACTGAAGCGGGCCAGCTCCGCTTCGACCTGCTGGCCGAGCTCGACCGCCTGTCGGCGCAGCCCGGCGGGCCAGCCGCGATCGACGAAATCTTCACGTCGGTGATGCAACAGTAGCCGCGCTTCCTGGGGATGCAGGCGCACGCGCTCCGCCATGTACAGCGCTGCGTCGAGGCCCGCCTTCCGTGGTGGCGAGCCTCTCAGGCGCTCGAAGAATGCCGCCTGGAACGTGGCGGCCGCCCTCAGCCACACCTTCGCGAGCACGACATCCCGCGAGTCGAATCGGTGGTAGATCGAGCCGGTGGGCGCTCCCACCGCCCGCGCGATCGCCCCGATGGTGGCGCCCGAGGGCCCGTGGGTGGCGATGATCCGGCCCGCCGCCGTCAAGATCTGATCCTCGTCGAACTTCGACACCCGTGGCATCGGGTAATAGAATACTAGTTCTAATTCACCTGTCAAGGAGCACCCAGCGGGAGGGGGACGGTTACCTACAGCGGAAGGGCGAGGAGGGTGTCGACGCGGCTGCTGTCGCAGACCACGATGCGCTCGCGAAGGCGGAGCGCGCCCGCGTCCTCCACGATGACGTCGAGATAGCGGCCGGTGGCGAAGAGATCCATGCGGCCGTCGCGCATGATACGCACGACCAGGAAGGGGGTCTCCGCGCGCACCGCGCCCTCCGTCTCGCCGAGTTGGCGTCACGCAGCGCGGCCACGCGGTCCTGCAGCATGCCCTTCGAGTCGGCCCACATGAGACCGCCGGGATAGCCCTGGCGATGGTTGTCGATCGAGGTGATCGAGTACAGGCACTGCTCGACGAAGAAGTCCGGCCAGTCCTCCAGGCGATCGTCGTCGATGGCGCGCGCGTAGTCGGCGTTGAGCTGCGAGACGAGGGGCTGGAGGCTCGTGAGGAGGGGATCCGTCTCCGCCACTTCAGACCCCCATGTAGCGGCGATAGGCCTTCCAGAAGCCGCGCACCGAAGCCTCGGTGGCGCGTGTGTCCTGCGACTCCGTGCCTTCGCCGCCCATGTTCACCACGGAGAGCTCGTCGCTCGCGGTGGCGGCGCCGCGCTGCACGAAGCCGCCCACGCAGCCGTCCTCCATCGAGACATAGCCGGCAGGGCCCACGAGATTGAGCTGCTTGAGCCGCCGGCGATGCATCTCGGGCGTGTCGTCGGTGAAGCCGAAGTACGTCCAGTGCAGCTCCATCGAGTCCGGGCCCTTGGGCAGGACCTGGCGGACGGCCAGGCAGTTCTCGATCTGCTGCAGGACGAAGTTCGGGAACACGGTCAGGATCTGCAGCTTGATCCCGTCGCCGTACTCGTCCACGGAGTCGAGCAGGCTCGGATCGGCAAGGCGATAGTTCTGGTGCTCGGAGCGGATGCCCTGATCCCGGTAGGCCGTGCTCACGCGGTCATCGGCCCGATCGATGGTGTAGCTGGCGTGGTGGCCGCCGTCGGGGCTGACGATGATGCCGCCGCCCTGGGTGAGGCGCGTGATGCGAAAGGTGCCGAAGAAGGCGTGGAGCAGGCTGGCGTGATACGTGTCCTTGACGTTCTCGACGTAGAGCTTCCAGTTGTTGGGCAGGACCTGCACGAACCGGCCGAGCACGCGCACGGGCCGATGCAGCACGCGCTCGATCCGTCCGAGGATCTCCTGACCGAGATACTCCGCGATGGGCGGCGCCTCTGGCGAGAGGCTCGCGAAGACCAGCCCGTGCAGCGTGGTCGTGCGGAGCTTGCGCGGGCCGTGCTCCTCCTTGCAGAAGGAAGCGGGCATACCCCCGCGGCCGTTGGAGCCCTTCTCGAAGGCGATGCCCGTCAGGTTGCCGCGTAGATCATAGGTCCACGCGTGATAGATGCACTGGAAGCTCCGCGCCTTCCCCCGGTCGTCCAGCGCGATGAGGGCGCCGCGATGCGCGCAGCGGTTCTCGAAGGCGCAGATGGTGCCGTCCTCGGCGCGGACGACGATGACGGGCATCTCGCCCACGAAGGTCGTGCGGAAGTCGCCCGGCCGCTCGACGTCGGACTCGAGGCAGACGTAGCTCCACACCGGCCCCTCGAAGATGCGGCGCAGCTCCGCGCGATAGTTGGCGTCGTCCTGGTACACCCAGTAAGGAACGCGGGTGAGGGTGTCTCCCGGCCAGGCATGCGGCGACTCAGCGGAGCTCATTCGCGGTCTCCCTCAGCGAGCCATTCGCGGCTCGCGCACTGCCTGGTCGACTGCGGGCGAAAGGTATCACACGCCGTGCAGAGCCGCCACCGTCAGGCGGCGCGGCGGGGGAAGCGAAGGACCCGGCCCGGGAGGGCGCCCGTGTGGTCGCCGCCGTCGATCACCACGGTGCCGTTGACGATGACGGTCGAGATGCCGGCCGCGTACTGATGGGGCTCGTCGTAGGTTGCGAGCGAAGCGACGGTGTCGGGATCGAACACGGTGACGTCCGCCCACGCTCCCGGCCGGAGCTCGCCACGATCGGCGAGGCCAAGAGCCGCCGCCGAGCCGCCCGTCATCTTGCGAACGGCCTGGGGCAGCGTCAGGAGTCCGCGGTCGCGCACGCAGTGCCCGAGCACGCGCGCGAAGGTGCCATAGTACCGGGGATGCGGCTTGCCCTGCCCGGTGACGCCGTACGGTGCCAGGGCATTGCCGTCGGAGCCCACGAGCACCCACGGCGCGCGCGTGATCTCGTCCACGTCCGCTTCCGCCATGCTGCGGATCAGGATGCGCGTGTGGCCGCGGTCGGCGACGATGACATCGCACACGGCGTCGAGGGGATCGATCCCGCGCCGTCGGGCGAGCGCCCCGAAGTTGAGGCCGGCGTCTGCCGGGCGCGACGGCGACCCGGCAATGCGCACGACGTCCCACGACGGGATCCTTCCGAAGTTGTTGAGGCCGTCACGCGCGAGGTCGTGGCGGATGCGTTCGCGAATCGCCGGATGAGCCAGCCGCTCGAGCATCGCAGACACGCCGCCCTCCTGCGCCCAGCCCGGCAGGAGATTGCGAAGCGGATTCGTCGCGGTGTCGTACGGGTACTGATCGCAGTCGATCTTGAGGCCACGGCCCCGCGCGGCCTCGATCTCCCTCAGGAGTGACCCCGCCCGTCCCCAGTTGTCGGTGCCGGACAGCTTGAGGTGCGCGATCTGCACGTGGATCCCCGTCGCATCCGCGACGGCAATCGCCTCCCGCACGGCCTCGAAGCCATGGTTGGCCTCGTCGCGAACGTGGGAGGCGTAGGTCGCGCCGTAGCGCGCGAGCACCCGCGCCAGCGCGAGAATCTCGTCGGGCCCAGCAAAGCTCCCCGGCGCGGTGAAGAGCCCGGAGGACAGCCCGAGGGCGCCCGCCTCCAGCGACTCCGCAAGCAGCCGCGACATCCGCTCCAGCTCCTCCGACGTCGCCGCGCGCCGCTCCATGCCCACCGTCATCAAGCGCAGGGTGTTGTGGCCCACCTGCATGATCGTGTTGACCGAGACGGGCGGGAAGCGGTCGAGGTACTCGGCGAACGTCGCGTCCTGGAACGGCAGACCGGGGGCGCTGGCCCCGAGGTAGTCTCCGAGGAGCGCGGAGGTGCCGGGCAGCGCCGGCGCGACGGAGAAGCCGCAGTTGCCCACGACCTCGGTGGTCACGCCCTGCCGGATCTTCCCTTCGGCGCGCGGATTCAACGGCAGGGTGAAATCCGAGTGCGTGTGAATGTCGATGAAGCCGGGCGCCACGACGTGGCCGCGGGCATCGATGGTCCGGCGCGCGGGGCGCCCTCCCTCCCGCTCGATGGCCACGATCCGCTCCTCGCGCACGAAGACGTCGGCCTCACGGCCGGGCGCCCCGGTTCCGTCGACGACGAGCCCTCCGCGGATCGCGAGGTCGTCCATTCCTGGCGGTAGGCTACCGATCCCCGCGCGGCCCCGCAAGTAGCGGAGCGACGGTGATACAATTCCGACCGCGCGACTGCTCATTCATGGCCAATGCTCTGACCGCCGTCCGGCTGCTCCTGATCGTGCCGTTCGCGCTCCTCATGGCCCGAGGCGGCACCCGCTACGCGGTGCTGGCCGCTCTGATGTTCGCCGCCGCCGTGGCCACGGATCTCCTCGATGGCCCCCTCGCCCGCCGCCGCGGCACGGCGAGCGCGGCGGGCGGCATCTTCGACCACACGGTCGACTTCCTCTTCGTCACGAGCGGCCTGGCCGCCGGCGCCTCGCGTGGCGCTTTTCCCTGGATCCTGCCTGTCCTCGTCGCCATCGCCTTCGCCCAGTACGTGGTCGACTCGTACTGGCTCCACCGCGGTCGCAGGCTTCGCACGAGCCGGCTCGGTCGGTACAACGGCATCCTCTACTTCGCCCCGCTCGGCGGCGACATCCTCATCCGCCTCGGGCTCACGTTCCTTCAGCCCCTGCTCACGCTCGTCGCCTGGATCCTCGTCGCCACCACCCTGATCTCCATGGCCGAGCGGCTGCGGGCGGTCAGGGCGCTTTCGCGAGAAGCTCGCGAGTCGCCCGGCGAAGAAAGAGAAGGCCCATCCCCGCGTTGAAGAGGATGAAGAAGTTGTGCTGGACGAAGCCGAAAGTGGTCATGGCGCCGGGCCGCTCGGGGAAGAGGAGCACCCAGAGCACGATGGCCACGGAGTGCATGGGCCCGGGCATGGCCGCGCCGAAGAAGATCACGGGCAGATAGCCCAGCATCTCGCCGAGGCCGACCGTCACGCCGAAGAGCTTGAGGGCCAGCCCGTACACGACCACCGCCGTCAGCATCGCGGGGGAGCGGAGCGCGATCACCGCGGCGTAGTGGCGAAGCCGGGCCAGCCGGAAGGAGCGGAAGAGCGGCCGATTGCGCACGGCCCCACCCCATCCGACGCGTCCGCTCGAGAGCCGCCCCGTGAAGAAGAGATAGAAGACCACGAAGACAGCGGCGGACACGAGGGCCAGCCACGGGATGACGTGAAACACCTGCGGGAGCCGGTCCCATTGCAAGAGCACCCCCACCGTCGCCCACATCAGCAGGTAGTAGTACTCGCAGAACATGATGAAGAGCATGCTCGAGCCCACTTCCCAGGCGGGAATACCGTTGCGTCGGCTCAGGTAGAGCGCGATGGCGCCCTTGCTGACCTGCTCGTTCACGATGGAGAGGATGTAGGCGCTGGCCCGGATGGGCAGCACGTCGGCGTAGCGAAGCCGCGCGTTGAACCAGGTGATGACCCGCCACACGACCAGGCTATCGATCAGCACGAAGAGCGCGCAGTAGGGGATCATCAGAAGGAGCCAGCGCGACCAGCTGACGTTCTCGAAGATGGCGGCGAGGTAGGGGCCGAGCCCGCGCCCCTCGGCGGCGGCGGCGCGGGCGAGCCGGCTATAGAGGTAGACGAAGCAGCCCGCGGTGATCAGCCAAGGCAGGCCGCGCTGCCACCATCGGCTCTTGCGCGAGCGCGCGGCGGCAGGCGGGCCGTCGCCGGCGCGCGCCTCGCTCATGTTCGGTGACGGCCCCTAGCCCGGGAGCACCTTGAAGACATAGACGCGACTCTTGTCGACCGCGGGCTGCTGCGGGTATTTCTTGGCCTTGGCCTCGAGCACGGCGTCCTTCTCGGTCTCGTCCATGACCAGAGCCAGCGTCTGGTCGTAGAGCTTGTCGCCGATCTTCAGCCGCACGCGTGGATCGCGAACGAAATTCCGGTTCCAGGCCTTGTCGCGGGGGAATTGCTGGCCGGGGCGGTATATGGAGGTCAGATAGAGCTTGCCGTCCTTTGCTGTGCATCCGGTCGTCACCGAGTGCGGGACGAGATACCAGGTCTTCGTCTGCACGTAGATGTTTCGGTACTTGTCGGTGAAGGACCAGTCGGTGACGGGCGTGGTGACGACCTCTCCCGTGAGCCACAAGCCGGCCCGGCGCTCATTCGGATCGAGCCCGGCCACGCGCAGCACGACGACGGCCACGATCAGCACCGCCACGATCACTCCGACCACGATCCCGAGCTTTTTCATATTACCCCTCTCCTCTCCGGGCGACTGTATCACGCAGGCGTGATGCCTGCCCGGTCGGGGCCTTGGGTTCCATCGGTCTTTTCA
>QHSC01000041.1 GCA_003220345.1 Candidatus Rokuibacteriota bacterium
TTCTCGGGCTCGCTGAACTCCAGCACGCGGACCAGCGCCGGATGGGCCGCCGAGGCCACGACGATCGATCCACCCGTAGGGTGTCTCGTCGGCGCCGCATGGGGCGCGCGCGCGACCCCGCGGGGGAGAAACCGGATCGCGACGTCCTGTCCGGTCGTCTCGTCCTCGGCACGAGACACGTTCCCGAAGGCGCCGGCACCCAGGTCGCCGACGATTCGATAGCGGGTCTTTGGCACCACCGTCGGCCGCGTCAGGCTCTCCCTGACCTCCCCAGTCTCGCGGCCTTCGGTCGGGCGAGGGCTTGGCGATTGAGGGCGGTCCGAGCGTAGCCCGTCTTCCGGCTCGGTGCGCTGATGCCCGCGCTCGTCGCGAGAGCGACCGGCCCCGGGCCAGCGGGGCAACGACACGGCTACGACTGAGCTGAGGAGAGATCGCAGCATGGCTATGATTTCCGCGCGTCGTGCGGAACGACGCTCCAGCCCGCCGATGAACGATTCGCTCCCGCCTCCTACATCAATGAGCAATTGTCGGGCGGGGCCATACATGTGAGCATCCCCCGCTAAAGGAGTCAAGGGAAACGCAACCCCCAGCGCAGGTGTCTCCCCGGGTCGGGCCTTACAGCATCTAGCGCGAGATAAGCCGCGCTGCGTCGAAATGGTACAGGCGCGCGGTGTTGGCGCCGACGATCTTGGCCTGCTCGTCCTCCGGCACTCCGGCGAGGATTTCTTCCAAGATCTTCCGGGACTGCGGGAAGGTGGACTCGCTGTGCGGGTAGTCGGAGCCCCACATCATGTTGTCTGGCCCGATCACGTCGCGCAGACGAATGCCGACGCCGTCCTCCTGGAAGCTCAGGAAGACGTTGCGGTGGAAGAAGTCGCTCGGGCGCATGGCGTCCTTGAATCGGTAGAGCGCCTCTTCGTGGCGCTCGCGATACGTGTAGTCCATGGTGGAGAGCAGGTGGGGGGCCCAGGCCAGCTCGAATTCCGCGATGACGAGCTTGAGGTTGGGATAGCGCTCGAAGACACCCGAGAAGATCATGTCGCACATCGACATCGCGGGGTAGAAGGCCTTCGTGGCGCGGCTGCTCGCGTCGCGAAGGGTCTTCTGCCCCGCCCCACGGATCTTGCCTTGCCGCCGCGTGGCCGTGTGCAGGGTGAGGGGAAGGTCGAGCGCCTGCGCCGCGGCCCAGAAGGCCTCGTACTCCGGTTGGTCGTAGCGTCGCTCCTCGGGCGGGTATTCCGTGATCATCGCCCCGGCAAAGCCCATCTTGGCGGCGCGCTCCAGCTGCTTGATGCCGTCGGGGATGTCGTCGAGGTTGACCATGGCGATGCCTTTGAGCCGCGCCGGATCCGCGCGGCAGAACTCGGCGAGCCACTCGTTGTAGGCGCGAAAGATCGCGGACAGGAGCGGGGGATCCGCCACCTTGAAGTAGAACAGGCCCTGCGACGGATACAGCACCTCGCCCGCGATCCCGTCGAGCTGCATGTCCCGGAGGTGCTGCCCGGGGTCATATCCTCCTCGGGGGACGTCTTCGAAACGACCGTGGGAGGAGATGGTCTCGGGCGCCTCGAACCGAGCGCCGGCATTGGAAATGAGCCCGATGCCGGACACGGCCTGCTGCCCTTCCACCACGAGCTGATCGACGCCATCGATCCGCTGCATCCGGGGCGCGCGATCGCGAAAGGCCGCGTCGATGCGGGTCGTCCACAGATCCGGCGGCTCGAACACGTGAGAGTCGGACGAGAGAATGAGCGCGGGTACCATCGGCGCCTCCGTTCTTGCCATCGATGCGAGCTCGTCCGCATCTTAGCAGGCAACCCGCGCGGGAATCCACGCCTCTCCGCAAGAGGATCACGATCCGCACCGGCCCGCCCCGCTCGAGGAGACGAGCACGCGCCCGGTTCGCGGACGCGGTAGAATCGCTCGCGGGCACGGGATGGATCTGACCCTGGACGAGGAGGCGAGAATGGCGAGGATCGAGCCCCGGCGGGATCCGGCATGAAGATACGCATCGGCATCGGAGCCGGAGGCACGACCTCCATGGCAGAGGCGCTGCCCGAGCTCGTCATGGGTCTCGATGAGCTAGGGTTCGACTCCTTGTGGCTCTCGGAAGTGCTGACCGGCCCCGTGCTCGATCCCGTGGTGGGCCTCTCCTGGGCGGCCGCGAGGAATCCGCGCTTGAAGCTCGGGACGACCATGCTGCTGCCGGGACGCAATGTCCTGCGGCTCGCCAAGCAGCTCGCCAGCCTGGACGTGCTGAGCAAGGGACGCCTCCTCGTCACGCTGGTGCCCGGGCTCACCTACGCGCCCGAGCGCGAGGCCATCGGCGTCGACCCCAAGCAGCGCGGTGCCGTCATCGACGAGGCGCTTCCGTTGCTACGGCGCCTGTGGGCCGGCGAGACGGTGAGCCACGACGGCGCGGTCGGCCGCTTCCGTGACGTCAAGCTTTCACCCTTGCCCGTGCAGGAGCCGCTCGAAGTGTGGCTGGGCGGCACGGTGCCGGCCGCCCTCGATCGCTGCGGGCGGTTGTCAGACGGGTGGCTGCCTTCCTTGTGCACGCCCGACGAGGCGGCGGCCGGACGCGTCGTGATCGAAGAGGCGGCGGCGCGGGCCGGCCGCTCGATCAGCGGCGAGCACTTCGGGGTGAGCATCGGGTACGCCGCCGCGCCCATCGACCCCGCCACCGCGCGCACGATGGCCGCCCGCCGTCCCCGGGCGCTCGAGCTGACGCCGGTGGGCCTGCCCGCTCTGCGCAAGCTCGTCGAGCAGTTCATCGCCGTGGGCTTCTCCAAGTTCGTCCTCCGTCCGGTGGTCGCGCCGACGTCGTGGCGCGCCGAGCTCGAGGCCCTGGCCACGGCCGTGGGCGATCTCCAGACCTGAGGAGGCGTCCGCCTTGAGATGGTGCCGGTTTCAATCGGGAAGCAAGATCGCCCATGGCGTCATCGAGAAGAGCACCGTGACCGAAGTCGCGGGAAGCCCTTTCGACGATCACGCTCGAACATCGACGACCTTTCCCCTGAGCCAGGTCAAGCTGCTCGTGCCCGTCATTCCTCCCACCTTCTATGCCGCCGGGGTCAACTACCGGGAGCACGTGACCGAGATGGCCAGCCGACGGGGCGTGAAGCCGGAATTCCCCCCGCACGCCGACGTTGGCTACCGCGCCAACAACGCGCTGGTGGCCGCGGACGAGCCCATCGTCATCCCCAGGGACGCGACGGAGCAGGTCCAGTACGAAGGGGAGCTGGTGGCGGTGATCGGGAAGCGATGCAAGCGCGTCTCCGAAGCCGAGGCCCTCGACTACGTCTTCGGCTACACCATCGGCAATGATGTCAGCGAGCGGACCTGGCAGCGCGGCGACCGGACGCTGTGGCGGGGCAAGAACACCGACACCTTCAAGCCCATGGGTCCCTGGATCGTCACCGGGCTCGACCCCGACGATCTCCGCGTCACCATCCGGCTCAATGGCCGGGAGATGTTCTCGTACGCCGTCAAGGATGCCCTCTTCTCCGTGCGCCAGTTCATCAGCCGCATGAGCCAGTACCTGACCCTCTACCCGGGCGACGTGCTGTGGATGGGCACGGACGGCGCCACGGAAAACATGAAGGATGGCGACGTGGTCGAGGTGGAGATCACGGACATCGGCGTGCTGCGCAACCCGGTGGTGAGGGAGCACTAGGGAGCTCGGAGGAGCCTTCGCCCCCTTCCGAAGCCTCTCGCCGTCTGTCGCGACCGCCGTGTATAGTTGGTGGGCCGGGCCTGAGCCCGGATCCAGCATGAAGATCGGCTCCGTCGAGATCCCCGAGCTCTGCCGCCTGGCGCCCATGGCCGCCATCAGCAATGCGCCGTTCCGCCTCATCGCCAAGGAATGCGGCAGCGGGCTCACCACCACGGAGGAGATCGACGCCTTCGCGCTCCTGATGGAAACGCCGCGCTCCCACGACATGGCCGCGTATTTCCCCCAGGAGCGCCCGCTTGCCATGCAGCTCCTGGGCAAGGACCCGCAGGCCCTGGTGCGCGCGGCCCTTCGCTGCGAGGAGCTGGGCGCCGACATCGTCGACCTCAACATGGGCTGCCCCATGCCCAAGATCACGAGCAAGGGCAAGGGCGCCGCCCTCATGAAGGACGTGACGGCCACCGCGCGGCTGCTCCGCGCGATGCGCCAGAGCATCGCCGTCCCCTTCACCATCAAGATCCGCGGCGGCTGGGACGACGAGCACCTCAACGCCGTCGAGGTTGCGCGGATGGCCGAGGGGGAAGGCATCGACGCGATCACCGTGCATCCGCGCACGCGCTCGCAGCGCTTCACGGGCAAGGCGCCGTGGACGATCATCGCGGAGGTCGTGCAGGCCGTGCGCATCCCCGTCACGGGCAACGGCGACGTCCACTCCACGGCGGAGGCGCGGCGCATGGTCGCCGAGACGGGCTGCCAGTCCGTGATGATCGGCCGCGGCGCCCTGGGCAGCCCGTGGATCTTCGACGAGGGCTTCGATGTCCTCTCCGCCGAGGGCCAGCGCGCGTACAAGGACCGCGTCATCCGCCGGCACATGGCCCTGCTCCAGGAGCACGCCGGCGAGCGGCAGGCCTTCTCGCAGATGAAGAAGCACCTCGCCTGGTACACGGAAGGGCTCGCCCACGCGACGGACTGCCGCGCGCGCATCTTCCAGACACGGAGCCCCGCCGAGGTCTGGGAGGTCTTCCAGGAATACTGGGAGGCGTCCGTCCGCCCCTCCGAGCCCTCGCCGACGCTCGCCTGAGCGCGGCGAGGCCCGGCTCGGCGTCTACTTGCGAACGGACGTGGGCCCGTCCTCCTTGAGGATCTCTCGTCCCTTGGCGAAGATCTGATAGATCACCGCCACGCGGAACAACACCAAGAGCACGCCACGGACGCCACCCTGAAGCTCGACCGGGCATTTCCAGCCGAGGGCGGTCGGGACGTTGAGACCCGGGAGAAGATCGAGGAAGTAACACCCGTAGGCGTCGGTGAGCTGATACAGCAGGTCGTTGGGCCGCGACGCCGCGAACTCGACGAAGTCCAGGCGCTCGAGGGCGTACGACACGCCGGCGAAGATGTAGATCCACATCGCCGCCGCCCCGAGCAGGAAACCGGCCGCGGACAACGGCAGAACCCTTCCTTCCGGATTGCGAAGATCCTTCTTGCGGACCAGTCCGAAGAGCGTCGCCCATACAACCCCCGCCAGGAGCACGAAGACGAGGGCGAGCCAGGGCTGACCCAAGCCGAGCAGCTTTTCCACTCCGGTGCGGATCCCCACGGCCAGGGCGGCCGCGGCACAGAATGTGAGAGCGAATCCAAGAACGTTGAGGCAGAGGTCGCGAGCAGACCTGACAGCCCACTCGCGGACTGTTCTGCCGAGCGTGTACGGGAGCTCACTCGCCTTCGCCGTCATGCTCATGCCTCCCACCGCGGGTGATCCCGCATCTCAGGACCTCGCGCTGAGCAGGAGGCCGGCGATGGCCGCCAGCCCACCCACGACGGAAAGCACGAAGCCGACGCCGCCCAGTCGATACCAACGGTGAATCCGACGTCGCTCGGCGTCGGTCAGATGCCGGTGCAGCTCCGAGGGCGCAATCCACCACGTGCGCGGCAACTGGACCTTCGGCGAAACCACGCGATAGAGGGCCACGTGATACCAGAATCCGGTCGGAACGCCCACCAGGAGTCCGAAACACATGGTGGCCATGGCGAACACGGTGATGAGGGGTGGCGTCAACACCGTGACGAGCACGCCGACGAGCCCGACCGACACCACGGCGAGCAGGACGAGCGTGATCTCGAGCACGGTCACAGTCTACTCGGCCGGGCCCTCATTTCGCGCATTCGAGAAAAGTGATCGGAGAGTGGTCGAGCAGGGCGTTCCAGAACGGGCGTCCAAAGGCGGCCTCGCCCTCCGGGGAAAGCTGCGGCGAATGCCAGCGAATCTGCCGGAACCCCGCCGACCGGAGCGCCTCCTCGTGCGTCGCCACCTCGAGATGGTAGTTCTCGATGGAGAAGGGCCCGTCCTCGAGATAGAAGGTCCACGTGATCGGCGTGCCCTCGCGCCACTCGCCCGCCGTGGTCGTCTCGAAGCCGTACGGGCGAAACGACGGCGCCGAGCGAAAATCCAGGGCCGGATTCTGGTTGACGGTGACGAAGCGCCCACCCGGGGGCAGGCAGCGCGCGATGCTCGCGCACATGGCACCCAGCTCGGCCCGGTCTCGCGCATAGTTGAGCAGGTAGGCGGCGGCCACGATGTCTGGCTGCGCAGGCAGCCTGAGGTCCCGCCCGTCGCCCACCTCGTAGTCGATGCCGAGGCGATGCTCCCGCTCCTGGGCCCGGGCCAGTTCGATCATCCGCTCCGAGAGATCGACCCCGAGAGCCCTCGCCGCCCCGTGAGCGCGAAGCCGTCGCGTGTAGTACCCGTCGCCGCACGCCACGTCCACCACGGACTTGCCCGACAGATCGCCCAGCAGGTTCATCAACGTGAACGACTCGACATGGGTCCGCCATGGCTGGAGCTTCGCGCGCTTGTATTGCTCGGCGATCGGATCGTAGTCGGTGGTCACGAAAGCCGCCTCCGTCAGTCCTCCCACGCCACCCGATAGCGGCCGCGCGTCTGGCGCAGGAACTCGTTCAGCTCGTCGATGGTCAGGGCCGGCGGGCTCGGATGGCGCGCGGATATCTTGCGCAGGAAATCGAAGTGGTACCGCACGAAGACCCCGAAGTCCCGAGGGTAGGCCGCCTCGTCGACGCCGATGAAGTCCGCCCGCGTGCGGGCTCGAGAGAAGAGGCGACGCCACTCCCGAATCGGCACCACCCCGATCGAATCGACGCCATGCGAGAACAGGGTGATGAGCAGCTCGTCAAAGGGGGGGGCTTGGTCGAGATATTCCTCCAGCGCGCGCCATGAGCCCTCGGTATTGAAGACCATCCAGAATGGCACGGACCGAGTGCGAATCGTCCAGAAGGGCTCCATCAGGATGAAGGAGTCGACCACGAGGCGATTGTCCGCGGCGCCGAGGCGCGCGTGCCACCAGCGATACAGGTCGGCCACGAGCGGGCTCATGGCCTCCGGCTGCTCGAACACGACGCGCCGGACCCGGTACCCGTGGCGCCGCGCGAAGCCCTCCACGTCCTCCCGCAGCGCGGGCGCGAACCCCCACTCGGCCTCGGGGCTCGTCCCGTCCGTGGGCGGCGGCTCCCATCGTCTTCTCGGCGATCGGTGGTTTCGCAGGTAGGCTTCCACGCGGTCGCCGCCATGCATCATCTCGTCCGCGGTGGCGCCCCCGAGCGCTCCGAACTGGAAGACGTATCGGTCGCCCCGGCGAGTCGTCGGCCACTGCAGTCCGCATTCCATCACGATGATGGTCCCCCCGGGCGCGAGGCGCTCCCGCAGGAAGCGCTCATAGGCCTCGCCCAGGGTCCGCCGCTTGAGGCGGAAGTAGCTCATGCGACGGACCATCAATCGATCCTGCACGGGGTCCTGCATGTGATGAAGCTCGAGGTCGGGGTTCCTTCGCAGCACCGTCTCGGCGTGCGGCTCGGCCCAGCGCATCTCCTCCCGGGGCTCGTCCGGGGGGATGCCCGAGCGCCCCACGGGCACGAGAAACGTCTGGGGCAGCCACGGGATGCCGAGGGCGGCCCAGAGATGGACGGCGGCGCCGTTGGACGAGCCGACCACGACGGCCGGGTATTGTCGTGACGGGTACAGGCCGGCCATGAAGGTGGCCACCTCGTCGCCACTCACGGCCGCGAGCTTCCGTGGCGACACCGCCTCCATCCAGCCGCTCACGATATAGACTTGCTCCTGGAGCGACTTGGGCAGGCGGTTGACCGCTGACGCGACCAGCTTCATGAGCGGCGCCCTCGATGGCTGCATCGCGCCGAGGAGGGGGAGACCCTCGCCTCGCAAAGACGCGGCGAGAGCGCGGAGCATGCCGGTGGCGGAATCGAAATCCGCCAGGTACTCGACCTCGTGAGCCATCATCCGCTCACAGGTGCAAGAACGGCCGCAAAGCGGTCACGAATTCCTTGGGCGCCGTGTAGTTGATGGTGTGTCCAAGACCGGGGAGGACCTTCAGCTCCCCCTTTGGGAGTCGGCGGACCACCTCTTCCGCCCACTCCTGAGGAACGAGCGGATCCTTGTCGCCCCGCACGACGAGAGTCGGCGCGGTGATTCCTGGCAGCTTGTCCTCGATGCGATCCTCTATGGCCATTCGTATCGTCGCGCGAATTCTCCGCATCCCCGCCTTCACGTAGTCCACCACGGTAATCCACCCCAGCCCAGTTTTTTCCGACGAAGAATTCTGGAGCAGGCGGCCGAGCTGTTGCCGCACGGTCCGGGCCTTCGGGTCGACCGTCGGGCCCTGAAAGACCAATCGGTCCACGCGATGGGCGTGCCGCAGGGCGAACTCCGCGAGGACCTGGCAGCCGAACGAGTTGGCGACGAGATGCGCGGCGGGGAACCGCATCGCGTCCATCCAGGCCGCCAATGCGTCCGCGAGCTCCGGGAGACGGAGGACGGCTCGGGGCTTGGCGCTGTCGCCATAGCCGGGAAGATCAATCGCGTACACGGGGCACAGCGCGGCGAGCTCGACGGCCGTCGGCACCATGTAACGACTCGAGATGACCATCCCGTGCACGAGTATAACCGGCAGCCCGTGGACGCCCTCGCCGCCGACTCGCGCGTGCATCCGTCCGGCAGCGGTGTCCGTCCAGACACGCTTGAGCTCCATCAGGCTTCCCGGAAGCCATGCCCACGGCCGGCTCTTCGAGCGACTTCTCGCCAGGCCGCCCGGTTCGAGCACGTCGACTGCTCGGCGGTCGGATCGTCGTCGAGGGCCACGATGTCTCCTCCCGATCCTCCTGATACAGGCGGGGCCGTGTCAAAGTCAATCCCACCGTGCGTTGCAAGCCGGCGGTGCCAATGCTACGGTGGGCGACCATGAGCCGCGCATCCACGAGCCCGCTGCCCGTCCGAGAGACACTGGCTTTTGTTCAACGCTGCTGGGAGGAAGACGTCCTTCCCGCGCTCACCCGCTACATCGAGATCCCCGCCAAGTCGCCGGCCTTCGATCCCGACTGGTCGAGCCACGGCCACATCGACCGGGCGGCCGCCCTCATCGAGGAGTGGGGCCGGGGTCGGCCCATCGAGGGCCTCTCGATCGAGACCGTGCGGCTTCCCGGCCGCACGCCCGTGATCCTGATGGAGGTGCCGGGGACCTCGCCCGAGACCATCCTGCTCTACGGTCACTGCGACAAGCAGCCGGAGATGATCGGCTGGGGCGAGGGTCTCGGGCCCTGGACGCCCGTCCGACGCGGCGATCGCCTCTACGGCCGCGGCGCCCAGGACGACGGGTACGCGGCCTTCTGCGCGCTCACGGCCATCGAGGCCGTGCAGCGGGCGGGCGCTCCGCATGCGCGCCTCATCGTGCTCATCGAGGGGAGCGAGGAGAGCGGCAGCCCCGATCTCCCCGCCTGCATGGAGGCCCGCGCGGCCAAGATCGGTGAGCCGGATCTCGTGATCTGTCTCGACTCCGGGTGCGGGAACTACGACCAGCTCTGGGGCACGACCTCGCTGCGCGGCGTGATCAGCGCGCTCCTCACCGTGGAGGTGCTGACGGAAGGCGTGCACTCGGGGGCGGCCAGCGGCATCGTGCCGTCGAGCTTTCGCATCGCGCGCCAGCTCCTCTCGCGCGTCGAGGACGAGCGCTCCGGCGCGCTCGTTCGGGATTTCCACGTCGAGGTGCCGCCCGCGCGAGCGGCGGAGGCGAAGGCGGTGGCGGGCGTCCTGACGGGCGAGATGGCCGAGCGCTTTCCCGTCGTCGAGGGCATGCGCTACGCGCAGGACGATCCCGTGGCGCTCCTCCTCGCCAGTACCTGGGAGCCCGCCCTGTCCATCACCGGCGCGTCCGGCCTCCCCTCGCCCAGGGACGGCGGCAATGTCCTCCGGCCCTCGACGTCGCTCAAGCTCTCCCTTCGCATCCCGCCCACGCTGGACGCGGCGCGGGCGGCCCGTCGCCTCAAGGAGATTCTCGAGACCGACCCGCCCTACGGCGCCCGCGTGCGCTGCGAGACGTCCACGCCGTCGCCGGGCTGGGACGCGCCCGCCACCGAGCCCTGGCTGCTCGAGGCGGTGCAGGTCGCGTCCGAGCGTCATTTCGGCCGGCCCGCCATGTTCAAGGGGCTGGGCGGCTCCATCCCGTTCATGGCCATGCTGGGCGAGCGCTTCCCGCGCGCGCAGTTCTTCATCACGGGAACGGGCGGCCCGGGGTCCAATGCCCACGGCCCCAACGAGTTCCTGCACGTCCCGTACGCCCAGCGGCTCACCGCGTGCGTGGCCGACCTGATCGCGGCGCACTACCGCGCGCGGCGAGGCGCGTAGGGCGAGCGAGTCAGCCGGCGAGCGGAGGCCCGCCCCACCGCTCGCGCATGGCGAACTCCCCCACGGGTTTCCGCTTCAGCTTCGTCACGCGCCGGACGGGGCGGCCGAGCGGCATGACCGCGCACACGGCGACATGCGTGGGCAGGCCCAGCAGCTCCTGGATCTTCGCCTCCTGGGCGACGGCGAGGGTGGTGATGGTGCCGCCGAAGCCCTCATGGCGGGCGGCCATCAAGACATTCCAGGCGAAGGGGTAGATGGACCCGCCGCTGACCACGCCCACGCGCTTCAGCTCCTGGTCCGTGGAAGCGACGACCTTGAGGTCGACACCGATGACGAGCACCACCGGCGCCTTGGCGATCGACTCCGTCAGATGCGGGGGAGCCGGCGTGCGCTCGATGGTGGCGGCGTCCACGCGCGGAGGATCGATCGTGTTCCACGGATTCTCGCCGTTCTTCGCCTGGGCGGTATAGCGCTTGGCGGCAATGCCGCTCAGATCGGCGAGGGCGCGCTTGGTGCCGGGATCGCGGACGACGATGACTTTCCACCCCTGGCGGTTGCCGCCGCTGGGGGCGAAGCGCGCATGGTCCAGGATCTTCACCAGGGTCTCGTCGGGAAGCGGATCGCTGGTGAACTCGCGCGCGGAAAAGGTGCTACGCATCACCTCGTAGAGCTCCATGGGCTCCTCCCGTCACATCTCTGCGCTCTGTCCATCGGGATTGACGACCTTGACCGCGGGTACTTGCGCCGCCGGGGGCGCGATGGATGGAGGCGTCACCAGCAGCTCGGTGACGAACTCGGAGGTGGCCGACTGCGGCGGAGGCACCGTCACCCCGGCCGAGGGAACGAGCTCGCCGTTGATCGAGACCTGGGCGCGCGGGGACAGGCTCTCGCCAACGATGCGGATGCCGCCGGCCGAGGGCGAGCCCGGCCCATAGGGGGGCTCCGGCGCGAGCTGCTTGATGATGGGCCCGGCCTTGCGGGCGACCTTGCCCGCCAGATATCCGAGCGCGCTCACGCCCATGAGGGGGACGAAGTTGCTCGGCACCTTGGGCAGCTCGGCGACCGTCGCCGGATCCTGCGCCAGGGTGGCCGCCACGAACCCGATGACCCCGATGATCGTCCACACGAAGAATTGCAGCCGCTCCGGAGCGAGGACACCTCCGTTGGTGACGAAGTCGCCGAGGGACGGATGGGGGGGGCCGGCGCCCTTGCTACCCCGAACCTCGGTTGCCCCGAGAGCCAGCGCGGTGGTGCCAACACTGACGCCGAGGAGGGCCGGCAGTCCCTCGGGCACATCCGGCAGCTCCCATTTCCACTGGACCAGACTCTGTGATGCCGCCAGATATGCATACGCGATCACCGCGGCGGCGGTCCACAGAATCAGCTGGAGCCTCGACAGGCTGTAGGTGTTCGTCTCGGGCTCTATGAAGAAGTAGGCCAGGGTCGTGTACGCCTTCTCGTGGGGCCGGTACCGCGCGGCCTTCTGTCTCGCCATCAGGAAAACCGCGCCGGACAAGACGACCAGGACCCCGAACGCGATGAGCCCGGGCGTGCGCCGCTGTGCCCAGGACAGGACGAGAGCCTTCTCGGAAGACACCAGGCTATCGACCTGCACGGTGAGATGCATGGGCCGATAGACGGAAGCCTTCTCCGGTGACACCCCGAAGATCTGCAGGCTCCGGCGGCTTCCGATGAGACACGGGAGCTTTCCTTCGCAGCTCGCGGAGGAAAGCCGCCGGCCGCGATCCGTCAGCCGCTTCTCGAACACGATCGGAACGTCGTTGATCTTGACGAGGTCGTCCTCGGCATCGTTGCCGAAGTTCTCGCCGGCGACCTCGAAAGAGTACACGCCGCCCGTTGCATATGTCGGATGCGGCGTGATCTTCGTGATCGTCGGCGGCTCGGTAGCCAGGATCTTGAGATGGCCACCCGTGTCGACCGCCTGGCCCTGCTCGGTCACCACCTCGACATCGTATCTGCCCTGGCGCATCTCCTTCGGCAAGACGATCCGGAACCGCCCCCGGCTGAGCTCCGCGCTGTCCACGGGAAGGTCATCGAGCTGACTGGGGCCCGTCAGCCTGACAAAAACCTTCTGTCGCGGGTCGAGCGGCGCCGTGAGCTTCACGCTGATCGTCCCACCCGGCCTGGTTGCCCCGGGCTTGAGCTGGATCTGGTTGTCGGCGGAGACGTCGGACGGCCCGCTCGCGAGGAGAGTCAGCAACGAGACCGCGAGTGCGGCCAGGAGCTTGAATGGTCCCATCGTGGCCCTCCTCCTCTCCTGGCAGACTCGGTCCACTGCGCACGCTCGATGCCGTCCGGCCGATGCTGCCAGATCGGTCCGGACCCGTCAAATTTTGACCCGGTCCGCCGTCTTCCCGGCGGTGGGAAGATTCGCCCACGGATAGGTAACTTCTTCTGGCCGAGTACCTGCTCGACCCCGCGAAGGCCTTGTCAATCAGGCGCATAAAGTCCGGCACGACAATTGCCCGGGCCTTAGCGGATGATCCCCATCGTGGAAAGAGGCGAGAAGCCGGGAGAGGTCCGGCCGAAGCACGGCCGTACGCTGCTCGCGCGCCTCGAGGCCGGCCGGTGCCGGCGGCAGCGCGCCCTGATGTCGGGACTCGCGGTCCTCGCATGCCTTCTCGGTGGATGCGCATTCTCGAGCCAGCTCACGCCCACACAACCCGCGGGCGTCACCCAGCAGCTCGTGATGCGCTCCCTCGAGCGCGCGCTTGCCGGGCTCGACATCAGCCGCTTTGCCGATCGGAAGGTATGGGTGGATATCTACCTACAGAGCGGCAACGAAACCTTCGTTAAAGCCTTCGTGGCGGCCTGGCTGGAAGCGCATCGCGTGCACGTGACAACCTCCGAGCCCGAGCTGAAACTTCGCGTCTTCGTGTCCGTGCTGGGCACCGACAAGAATGAAAAGTTCATCGGGATCCCCGCCTTCCAGGCCCCCGTCCTCAACATCCCCACCCCAGAGATCGCCTTCTTCAAGAGAGCTCGCAATCGGGGACAGGCTGAAGTCTCCATCTACGCCTTCGACGGCCCCAGCGATAAGTTCGTGGAGCGCACCCCGACCGGGGTCGGCCTGGCCAAGCAGGACGACTACACGATCCTGATCCTGATCACGTTCACGGTGAGCGACGCGGACAAGCGCGATCATTGATGGGTCCATCGAGTCGGGAGGTGACCATGGCCGACACGCCTTCTCGCAGGCACTTCTCGATGATCCGCAGCTTTCACCTGGCCGACCTCTTCACCATCGCCAACGGCATCTGCGGCGTGACCGCGATCTTCCAGGCCATGAAGTTCCTCGGCACGCAGAACTCGCGGCACCTGTACCTGGGGGCATTGCTGGTTCCCCTGGCCCTGATCTTCGACGTGCTCGACGGCCGGATCGCCCGCTGGCGGCATGCGGCCTCCCCCATGGGTCGCGAGCTCGACTCCCTCGCCGACGTGATCTCGTTCGGCGTCGCCCCCGCCGCCATCGCCTTTGCGGCCGGGGTCAACACCCGGCTCGATCAGATGATCCTGCTCTTCTTCTCCATGTGCGGGCTGAGCCGGCTCGCGCGCTACAACGTGACCGCGGAGAGCCTGTCGAACGAGCAGGGCAAGGTGGAATACTTCGAGGGCACGCCGATTCCCACCAGCGTGGTGCCGCTCGGCCTGCTGATGCTGGCGTTCTACACTGGCCACCTGAATCGGGTCGAGCTGCTCGGCGTCACGTTCCACGCCATCGCGCTGGTCTTCCTCGCGTCCGGCGCCCTCATGAGCAGCAAGACCCTGCGCATCCCCAAGCCCTGAACAGCTCGGAGGCGGGTTCCGCCCCCCTTCCGAAGCCCTAAGCGGGCGCCAGCCCGGCCAGCGTGCGCAGGCGCGGCTTCACGGTCTGCCAGAGGCGGCCGATGTACACGCAGAGCACGATGAGGGCGATGTTCGCCGACCAGTAGAGGATCCAGTTGTTGAAGCGCAGCCCGAGCATCCGATGGATCAGCGTCTCCTCGATCAGCTGGTGGACGAAGTAGAGCACGAGCGCGGTCTGCCCCAGGGTCACCAGCCAGGGCATCTCCCAGCGGCGCACTTCCATGAGCCAGTAGCAGAGGGCGAGCAGCCACGCGTCGCCCGCGATGATCAGGAAGGTCGTCACCCCGCGGGGCGTCCAGTAGTGGTTCAGGCCCCAGTCCCGAGGGAAGCCGAAGCGCGGGCTCGTGGGGATCCAGAACTCCCAGGCATCGTAGGCGAGGAGAAAGACGAGCCCTATCACGGCCGCCGTCGCGAAGTATCGCTTCTCCGCCTCTGGCCCGCGGGCCCGCGCCTCGAGCCACCACCAGCCGAGCACGAGCCCGATCAGGGCCGCGCTCAGCCACGGCCAGGGTGGGAAGTCGCCAAAAATCGCGAGGCCAATGATCGGGTGCGCCGCGCACCAGCGCGCGAGGGCCGGGCGCGACCACCCGAACGAGAGATAGACGAGCACGGCCAGGGCGAGCAGCATCCAGCGCGCCCATTGCCGTCGAAGCACCGGCACGAGCGGTCCGAGCACGATGATGCTGAGCCCGATCGTCTGCAGGACTCCCCCATGCCAGAAGCGCTCCTCCGGCGGCACGGGCCCGCGGGGGAGCATGATGACGTTGAGAACGTACCCCGCGACGATGATGCCGATCCCCCGCCGGAAGTACTTGCGCAGATCGCCCAGGAGCCCCTCGCTGTCGCCACGGCGGTAGTACGAGATGGGCAGACAGAATCCCACGAGGAAGAGAAAGATCGAAGCGGGCCAGATGAGGCTGCCGTAGACCAGATGATAGCGGGCCCATCCCATCTGCACGTCCATCCAGTCGCGCGACGTGTGGTTGATGACCATGAGGATGATGGCGACGCCGCGCAGGCCATCGACGAACTGGAGCCGGCCGATCGACAGCGGGCGTCGGTCAGCGGGGGCCATGGAGAGGGACGCTCACGGCGCCGATCCTGCCAGATCGCCACCGGGCGGTCAATCGAGCGGCCATGGCTCTGCTATGATGCGCCGTCGCGGCTCGCGAAGCCCAGGGCTCGCTAGGGAGAACAATGTCCGACCATACCGTCCCATCCCGGTTCGCGCGGAGCGGATCGACCGTGCGGTTCGACCACGGCGCCTCGCCGGTGACGCTCACCGTGTGCACGTCACGCATCGTGCGCGTCGAGCTGGCGGACGAACGGGACGCGGCCGGCCCATCCTATGTCGGCCCGCGGAGCTGGGCCGCCGTGCCGTTCGAGATCATCGATGGCGAACGCGTGCGTCTCTCGACCGGCGATCTGCGCGTCGAGGCGGCCACGAGCCCGGTCCGTCTGACCTTTCTCGACGCCGCGGGCGCCTGGCTGCTTCGTGAGCCCGCCCAGGGCGGCATGATCACGGAATCGCTCGGGGACACGCGGCGGCGCGTGCGCGCCTCCTTCGAGTTCTCCGACGAGCAGCACTTCTATGGCCTGGGTCAGGGCGGACTGCAGCTCGACCGGCTCGGGATCGCCCGCCAGCTTTGGAACACGCATATCGGGCACGGGCCGGGGTCGGACATGGGCATCCCGCTCCTGATCTCCAATCGCGGCTACGCGCTCTTCTTCGACAACACGAGCGATGCGATGCTCTCGGTGGGCCGGTCGGATGGCGGAGTCCGGATCACCTACACCGCCGAAGCCGGACGGCTCGTGTGGTACTTCCTCATTGGCCCCGATCTACGTCGAGTCATGCTCGAAGCTGCCGAGCTCCTCGGCCGGCCACCCCTTCCGCCCCGCTGGGCCCTGGGGTTTCTCCAGTCCACGCGCCACTTCGAGGACACGGAGGAGCTGCGCCGCCTCCCTCGCACGATTCGCGAGAAGCGGATCCCCTGCGACGGCCTCATCTACCTCTCGACGTACGGCGAAGCGCAAGGCTGGAATCGCGGCGTGGGGCATCTCGGCTTTCAGCCTGCGCTCTGGCCGGATCCGCCCGCCCTCATCGAGGAGGCGAGGCGGCAGCACTTCGAGATCATCACCCACGAGTACCCCGTGCTCCACGAGGATTCGCCGCTGTTTGCCGAGGCCGAGGCGAGCGGGTATCTGCTCGACGACGGCTACGGCCGATCGAGCGAGGGGCCGCGGCGGGCCGCCAACTATCGCGAGGGCCAGCGCTACCTCGACTTCTCCAATCCGGCCGTCGGCGCCTGGTGGTGGTCGGCCCACCGGGAGCTCACCACGCTCGGGGTGGCGGGCTGGTGGCTCGACGGCGGCGAGGGGCCACCCGCGACGGCGAAGCTCCACGCCGGTGATGGCACCCTCCTGCACAACATCTACGACCGGTTCCGCCACGAGGCATTCGCCCGTGGTGAGGCCGCGGGCCGGCCCGACCAGCGCGTTTTCCTCCTGTGCCGCTCGGGGGCGGCGGGGATGCAGCGATTCGGCGCGACATGCTGGTCGGGCGACATCAACAACGACTTCGCCACGCTCGACGCGCAGATCCCGCTCGGGCTCAATACCGGCCTGTCGGGCGTGCCGTACTGGGGCACGGACGTGGGCGGCTTCTTCCATCCGGTGCCGGAGACGGGCGAGCTCTATGCCCGCTGGTTCCAGCTGGGCGCCTTCAGCCCCATCTTCCGCTCCCACGGCTGGGTGTGGCGCGAGCACGTGCCGTGGGCGCATGGCGCGCAGGTGGAGAAGATCTGCCGCGACTACGCGGAGCTGCGCTACCGGCTTCTGCCCTACACGTACACGCTCGCCTGGCAGGCGCACACGCTCGGCCTCCCGCTCATGCGCCCGCTCGTCCTCAACTATCCCGACGACCCTCGCGTCTGGCAGCTCGGTCACGAGTTCCTCTGGGGCGACGATCTGCTCGTCGCGCCCGTCACGCGCGAGGGCGCCACGGCGTGGCCCGTCTACCTGCCCGCGGGCGGCTGGTACGACTTCTGGAGCGGCACGCGCCACGAGGGACCGGGCGGGGTCACGCTCGAGGCGCCTCTCGAGCGGCTGCCCCTGCTGGTGCGCGCCGGGTCCATCCTGCCCCTCGGCCCCGTGGTCCAGCACACCCGCGAGCGGCCGCTCGACGAGATCACGCTGCTGATCTACCCGGACGGCGCGTCCAGCTTCGAGCTCTACGAGGACGATGGTCGGTCGAATGCCTATCGCGAAGGCCGTCACGCGCTCACGCGGTTCGAGTGCGTGGCCCGACCGAAGGACGTGACGGTGCGAATCGGAGAGCCCGTCGGCGACCGCTCGGTGGTGCCGGCCGGGCGCCGCTACCTCATCCGGCTACGGATCGACGGCGCGCGGGCGGTGACCGTCGAGGGCCATGGGCCGCTGCCGAAGCTGAACGGCCCGAGCCAGGACGGCGCGGGCTGGTGGGAGGATGGCCGCGTCTTCATCGTCGTCCGCCCTCCCCGCCAGCCCGCCCTCGCGGTGATGATGTCTAGGACTTGAAGTACCAGGTCTCCGTGTGAGCGACGTGCGGATTGTCGCTGACCGCGCTGTTCCAGAGCCTCTCGGGGATGTTGCCCATATTCGTCTTGATGACCCGCACCCCCTGGGAGGCAGGTGAGCCGCATACGATTGGAATCATCCACATCTCGTCCAGCGCGATCTTCCACACGTCCTTGGCCATCTTCGTCCGCTCCGCATCCTTCACGCTGAAAGACTTGCGGTACTTGTCCATCAGCTCCCGCATGCGCGCGGGCGGGGTCTTTCCCTGGGCTCCCGCGCTCGCGTACCAGAGGCCGTAGAGCGGCCCCATCGGACTTCCCTCGTCGGCAGGAAAGACGAACGGGAAGTGCCCGTAGATGTTGTCGGCGCCCCACTGGGTCTCGAAGTAGATCTGGTGCTCGTTGGTCTGTACGCGCTTCGTCGCCGCGCCGCGCTCCATCTCCTGGACCTCGCCGCGGATGCCGACCTTCTTCCACTGCTCGGTCATCATCTCGGCAATCTTCGTGAAAGGAAGGAAACCCAGGTACGTGGTCAGGGCCAGGCGCAGCCGGCCCTTGCCATCGGCCCGCAAGCGGTACCCTTCACTGTCCTTCTTGCTGAGCCCGAGCTTGTCGAGCATCTCGTTTGCCTTCTTGACGTCATAGCCCGTATGCAGGGTCTTGTACTCCGGGCCGGGATAATAGAGCGTACGCTCGCCGGGCGCGGCCGAGCCGGTCTGGCCGAGACCGAGCAGGAAGGTCTCGTTGATCTGGGCGCGGTCGATGCCGTGGGACAGCGCGATCCGGAACTCGCGGCTGCTGAGCCACCTGGCGATCTCCGGATCCTTCTCGTAGCTTTGATTGCAGAAGAGCCCGACATCGGCGCCCTGGTCCGAAGGATCCAGGTAGACGCGGTATCCCCCTTTCTTCTGGTTCTCGAGGAGCACGGGCAGCTTGCTGATGTCGATGTGTCGGGCCTGGGAATCGTACTCGCCCGCGATGGCCCGCAGGTTGATCACCTCCAGGTTCTCCCCGAGCGTCATCCGGATCCGGTCGATGTAGGGGAGCTGGTTGCCGTCGGTGTCGACCCACACGCTGTAGGGATTCCGCTCGAGGATCCACGTGGGCGTGGTCAGCGGCGAGGTCGTCTTCCAGGGCGTCACCACGGGCAGGTCCACGTTGCGGCAGGCGTCGTTGCGATTCTTGAACATGGTCACCCAGCTGTCGAAGTTCAGCTCCGTCACCTTCTTCGCGAGATCATCCTTCGAGGCATACTTCGGATGGAACTGCTTGAGGTAGTGTGCGGGCGCGAACCCGCCGAGGGCGGCGCGTCCCCATCGCGCATGGTGGCCGATGCCCCACACGGAGGCGAGCACAGTGGGCAGCGCGTAGTACGGCTCGGGCGAGACGAACCGGATGGTGGTGGCGTCGATCTTCTCGATGGCAATGGGCTTGCCGCCGATGGTCATCACGGACAGCGGCGTGGGAACCAGATCCTTGTTGTTGTAGACGTCCTGGAACCAGAAGACGAAGTCATCGGCGGTGAAGGGATGGCCGTCGCTCCACTTCATCCCGCGGCGAAGCTGAAGGGTGGTGATCTTGCCGTCGGGGCTGACCTCCCACGCCCTGGCGATATTGGGCACGAGCTTGGTGCCCGTGTAGTCCCAGTAGAGCAGCTTGTCGTTCTGGGCGACACGATGGCCATTGGAGGTGTCGAAGGGACCGGTGAAACCCCGCCGCCACGTGCCGCCGTATTTCCCGATCTCGCGCAGCGGCTTGACGACGAGGGGATCCTGGCCGATCCGCTCCTGGACGGGCGGAAGCTTGCCCGCCTTGACCAGCTCCGCGAGCTGGGGAGCTTCCTTGAAGGTCTTGGGGATGAGGGCAGGATCCGTGACGACCTCGGCGCCCTCGAGCTTGCCGATGAGGTTGGCGCCCAGCTTGGTTCCCTGGGCGGCCGCCTCATGGACGAAGCCAAGCGGCACCTGCGTCGCCGGAATGGCGAGCAGACCGAGGCGCATCAGCGTGCGCCGAGACAGGCGCTGGCTCTTCGACCGCGAGACTTCCTCGTCTTCGCTCATGGGATCTCCTTTTCCTCTCTCGGCACGGTCGCTGCTTCCATTCGAGGATGTGACCGGTCAAACCCTAGGGCCGGGCCTCCACTCTGTCAAGCCACGGACTTGGGCACGGCGGGCCGGTGGCCCACCCGCCCCACGGGATCGCCGAAGCGCTCGATCATGACCTCCGAGAAGGGCACGCTCCGGTCGGCGAGCGCGCTGCCCGAGCGCACCGCGTAGGCCGCGCCCTGGCGCGCCGCGGGCGGCTCGGCGCCCTTGCCCAGATCGCGCGCGCCACGCAGCATGAGCCGGCGGAACTGCACGATGGCGGCATCCGTGGGCCCGAGATGCTCGCGCGTGCGGTCCGCGATGAGGCCCTGGCTGTCCTGGATGCACGCGTCCTGCTCGGAGATGCCGCGGATGCCCGTGAACGTGCGGAGCTTCTGGTCGACCCGATCGATGAGGTAGTCGTTGTCGCGGTTGCGCAGGGGCACCCAGCGCTCGTCCACCGCCGCGTGCACGCTCTGGCCGGCCCGGAGGCGCTGGCGCTCGCTTTCCGTCAGGGGCCGCCCCGGGTTCCACGTGTAGCAGTACACCCAGCAGAGCTCGTCGGTGATGGGCACCCAGGTCTGGCCGTGATAGTTCTCGCCCGCGAAGGCGTTGGGCGCCAGCCCGTGGTTCGGCAGCAGGAACTGGCTCACGCGCCAGTAGAGACCGCTGCCGTCGGCCCGCCGGGAGGCGCCGATGGCCAGGCCCGCATCGTGGGGCACGACCTGGAACTCGGGCATGGCGTCGTCCCGCATCCAGCGCGTCCGATCCCGATCCGCCGACGACCGGCTCATGACCTCGTCGCGCTCGCTCTCCGACGCGCTGACGGGCATGTGGAGAAAGGAGAAATGCGCCGTGTCGATCCCGCCCTCGCAGGCCTGGGCCCAGTTGCACTGCTGGAGCTTCTTGGACACGAAGCGGTGGGCGGGCGGCACGAGCGCGAACTCCAGCCCGGGCAATTCGGGCTCGTGTCCGGCCGGGCCCAGATAGGCCCACACGAACTCGCCATGCTCGCGTGTGGGGTACGAGCCCGCGCGGACCCGGTCGCGAAACGTGCTCTCCGGCGGCATGGTGGGCATGTCGACACAGCGCCCGGCAACGTCGTACTTCCAGCCGTGATACGCGCAGCGCAGCCCGCACTTCTCGTTGCGGCCGAAGAAAAGGTTGGCGCCCCGATGCGGGCAGCGCGGATCGAGAAGCCCTACCCGCCCGTCGGTGTCGCGGAAGGCCACCAGGTCCTCGCCCATAATCCTGATGCGGACGGGTGGGCCATCGGTCTCCGGCAGCTCCTGCGACAGGAGCACGGGCATCCAGAAGCGACGGAAGAAATCGCCCATGGCCGTGCCCGGCCCCGTCCGCGTGAGCAGCTCATTATCTTCGGCGCTGAGCATCGTGGCACCTCGCCCTGGCGATACTTCTCGGGAACAGAATTGCCAGAGACTCTATCATGGCAGCAGGCGAGAGAGCCGAGAGGAGGGCCCCGAGTGGCGACCCTGACGATCAAGACCGCCGACGAACTGATGGCGCTCGATGTGCAAGACCGCTGGCGCACCCGGCGGGCCGGTCGGGAGACGCAGGTCTCCAAGCAGGTGCTTCGGGCCTTCGTGGATCACGGCGGGCCGATCCTCGCAGAGGACATCGCCGCAGCCTTCCGCGATATTCCCGCGGCCGCCGTCCACCAGGCGCTCGCCGCGCTGGACCATGACGACTTGCTTCGCCTCCGCGACGGTCAGATCGACGTCGCGTACCCCTTCACTGCCTCTCCGACTCCTTTCGTCATCCGACTGCCGGACGGCGCCGAACGGTTTGCCTGCTGCGCGACGGACGCACTTGGCGTTGCGCCGATGATCGGGCGGGCCGTGCAAATTCTGTCGCGCTGCCACCACTGCCAGGAGCCCATGGAGTTCGCGGCCTCACCCGATGGCCCGGGACCGAGCGCCGGCGGGGTCATGCTCTGGATCGGGACACGTGCCGACCGTGGCGAGAGGCGAACCCCGCCGCCGAGGGCGCGGGTGCTACCGTGCTCGAAGGATTCAAGCTCGGCGACCGCATCTTCGGCCGCCTCCTCGTCTAGGGGTCAGGTCTCACAATCCGACATTTCCCCTTGGCGGAACACTTCTCGAAACCACCAGGCCACAGCCCCCGCCCCGACCATGTTGGATTGTGAGACCTGACTCCGCTACTACACGCGCTCGATCTGCGGCTTGCCCAGGAGCCCGTAGGGGCGAACGAAGAGCACCGCGATGACCACGAGATAGGAAACCATGCTGCCGAATCCCGCCCCCAGGAGCGGATCGACGTAGCCGGTGGTCACGCTCTCGAGGACTCCGATGAAGATGGCCCCGAGAAGCGTGCCGAGGATGCTGTCAAGGCCGCCCACGATGACGATGGGAAACACCTTGAGGCCGACGAGGACGACGCCGAACCCGCCCCCGACGGTGATCGCCCACAGCGTGCCGCTCACCACCGACAAGATGCCCACCATGACCCAGGTGATGACGAAGTAGCGGTGGATGTCGATGCCCACGGACGTCGCGACCTGGGGATCGTCCGCGATGGCCCGCAAGGCCACCCCGATGCGGCTCCGCTGAAATATCCAGCTCACGAGGGCCACGCACCCGAGCGCGATGCCCGCCGCCACGAGCTTGTCGACGGGCACGAATATCCCGCGGATATCCAGCGGCGCCAAGGGCAGGGGCAGGCGGATGTAGCCCGGGCTGTCCTTGAAGAGCACGGCTCCGGAGGCCCGCAAGAATGCGCCCAGGCCGAGCGTGACCATGATCAAGGCGATGACGGGGCGGCCGGCCAGGTGGCGCAGGACCACTCGATTGAAGACGACGGCCAGCGCCGCCATGCCCGCGCACGCGGCCCCCACGGCGCCGAGCAGGCCGAACCCGGCGTGCAGGCCCGACGCGACCAGCCTCGTGCCGACCATCATCCACTCGCCCAGAGCGAAGTTGATCATGCGGGAAGCCTTGTAGACGACGACGAACGCGAGGGCGATCGGAGCATAGACGGCGCCCGCGAGCGCGCCATCGACGAGGAGTGCCGCGAGAAACAGCATCGCTCAACCTGGCCGGAGGATGGGGTGCCGCCGCCTCAAAAGACTCGCTTGGCGCCCAGCTCCGGCGCCACGGCATCGAGACGGCCGGCCAGGATGGGAAGCCGGCGCGTCGGCACGGCCGGGAACAGATGATGCTCGAGGTGAAAGAACATCTCGTAGCTCACGAACGCCTTCACCCGCCCCCGGATCGTGCGCGCGATCGGCCCTCCCTCCTCGCAATCGTGATGCACGGTCCACACCGCGAAGAACGAGGTCAGGCACTGGCCGGCCGCCATGGCGGCCACGTGATACTGCAGCCAGCGCAGCTCGAGCACCCAGAAGACCACCGCGATCCACCCCGCGTTGGCCAGCAGCTCGAGCAGGATCCATCGGCGCTGACGAGGCGTCGCCACCGCGAGGGCCTTGCGGTGCAGGCGCAAGGGGAAGAGCGGGCCCACGGCAATGGCCCGCCACACCGGCTCGCGCGCGCTCATGGCCTCGATGTCGTCCGCCTCCATGCAGTGGCGGTGATGGCGCAGGTGATTGATCTGGACGGCGTGCATCGACCCCAGCATCAGAACGCTCAGGGCGAGCATCACCCAGTCGTGCGCGGCGCGGGATATCCCGAGCGCGTAGTGATAGGCGTTGTGGACCTGGCGGAGACCGGTGAGGAAGAACATGAAGGAGCACGCGAGGGCTACAGGGTGCCAACCACGGCTGGCGGCGATCCACGAGGCAAGCAACCAGGGGGCGGAGATCGAGAGCTCGTGGAGGGCTTCGAGCTTGGTGATGGGCAGCAGGTCCTTCCACGGCACCGCTGGAATCGCTTCTGGGACGCGCCCCCTCACCCTGCCCTCTCCCCCGATGGGGGAGAGGGATAAGTCTGGATCACTGGCCACGGCCGCGGGCGGCGATGTCCCAGATGGCTTCAACCTTGGCGCCGCGCATGGCGTAGATGCGATCGTACAGATTGATGGTGGGGTCGCAGTGCGGCGGGAAGAACTCCATGAGCTGACCGAGCGCGGGCAGGCGGCCCTCCTGCGCCATGAGTCGGCCGTGCTCATCGCCCGCCCACGAGTATTCGACACCCGGCCACTCGACCGCTTCGGGGACGAAGGGCTTGTCCGTCGAGAACGCCTTGAGGCCGCCGTCGACCATGGCCATAGTAGGCGTGGGCACGCTCACCACGGTGGTCAGCACGGTCAGCGCCATCTCGAAGTCGTCGTAGTCTCCTCCGCCCTTGCCGCCGATGCGCCGGTAGTCGAGGTCCATCACGCAGTAGGAGCCCGACTGCAGCTCCGTGAGCCCGGAGAGATCGCAGTCGATGTTGAAAGTGCCGGAGGAGCCGCCGCTCACGATCTCCGTGGGCAGGTCGTTCTTCTCGAACAGCTCGCGCGTCTTCATGAGCCGGCTCATCCAGCGGTGCGAGGTCTTGCGGCGGTTGGCGTAGCCCTCGATGTGCGCGCAGTGTCCGGCATAGCCCTGGAGGCCGCGAAGGTTGAGCGAGGTCTCGAGCGTGACGAGACGGCCCAGGTGCACGGCGGGCTCGCCCGGCTCGGAGCCTGTGCGGCGACCGCCCACGTCCACGTCCACCAGCACGTTCGCGACCCGGCCCGCGCGGGTCATGGCCTGCCCCAGCTCGCGGATGTTCTCGGCATTATCCACCACTACCATCGTCTCGGGCGCGCGATCGAGCACGCCCATGAGCCGGCCGATCTTCTCGGGCCCGACCACCTCGGTGGTGACGAGGATGTTGCGGATGCCCGAGGCGGCCATCACCTCCGCCTCGCCCACCTTGGCGCAGCAGATCCCGACGGCGCCCGCGGCGATCTGGCGCCGCGCGATCTCCGGGCACTTGTGCGTCTTCGAGTGCGGGCGGAGCTTCTTGCCCACGGCCTTCACGTGGGCGGCCATCTTGGCGATGTTCCGCTCGAAGCGGTCCAGGTCCAGCAATAGCGCGGGCGTCGGAATTTCCGTCTTGATCATGGCGTGGCGAGCATATCACGGGCCGGTGTATGATCGCCGCCATGACAATGCCCACGATGACTCATCCCGGTACGGTGGACTGGTCGGGCGAGAATCCCGGGATGTACTTAAAGGAGAACGCCGACGGGCCGTTCTCGACCCTGGTCTCCTTCTTCCGCGTGGTTGCCTCGCCGCACGGCCGCGGCCACGCCCTCATCCTGCTCGAGGCGCCGCTGCTGCACACGAGCATTCCCGAGGCGCTCAACGTCTGCGTCACCGACAACGAGTCGCTGGCGCGCTATCTCGTCAACGAGTTTGCCGCGCACTTCGGCGCCTTCAAGGGTGCCGAGGCGTTGCAGTCCATGGACTACGTCAAGCTGACGGGCGTGGCCGCCTCGGGCGATACGCGGTCGGCCTACATGGAATGGGTCAAGGGCGAGGGCGTCGAGGCCTCGCTGTCCTGGGAGAATCTCGGCGAGCCCTTCATGGTCAGTATCCCGAAGGAGAAATCCGCGACGGGCCGGCATGCGCTCTTCAGCCTTTTTGTGGATGCGCGGAAGGTCACCGCCACCGTCAACGGCCGCACGCTCAAGGGCGAGCCCGTGCCGCGCGAGTTTGCGGGCCGCCAGAGCAGCACCGCCTTCCTCGCCTACTCCGAAACCTGGATCCGCGTCTAGCGATCCGTCCCAAGTATCCCTCTCCCCCATCGGGGGAGAGGGCAGGGTGAGGGGGCGATGTCCCGCTAGCTGATGCTGACCTCGTCGGTGAGCTCGTTGCGGTCGTCGGGACGGCGCGGGAAATGGCGGGCGAGGATCCCTCCCACGTCGCCGACGGCGTGCAGGAATCCGTCGCGCGGGCGCTCATTCCTGAAGTGGTCGGTGACCGCCGCCACCACGCGTCGCCAGTAGTCCTCGCCCACGCGCTCGTGGATCCCCTGGTCGCCGATCACCGCGAGCTTTCGATCGGTGACGGCGACGTAGATGAGCACGCCGTGGCGGTCCGCCGTCTTGTGCATCCCCAGGCGCTCGAAGACGGCCACGGCCTTCTCGAGCGCGTCCCCTTTGCACCGGTGATCGAGGTGAACGCGGACCTCGGCTGAGGTGCGGCCTTCGGCCACGCGCACCGCATGCGCAATCGCCTCCAGATCGTCATCGCTCAGGAACTTCCGTACCCATCGAGGATGCCGCGCCATCACCAGTCTCCACTCGCGCCGCCGCCACCGAAGCCGCCGCCGCCCCCGCCGAAGTCCCCGCCTCCGCCTCCTCCACCGCCCCCGCCACCGCCCATGAAGATGAAGGGCCCGCCGCCGCCCCACCCACCATGCCCTGCCGTCCATCCCTGGCGACGGGCATTCGCGAACATGGCGGGGAGGATGATGGAGCCGAGACCAGCCAGGACGATGGCCAGGAGGAGGATGGGGAAAAGGCTCGAGCCCTGCTGACGTTTGGCCGGCGCCGCGCCCTTGTAGGTGCCCGCAATGGCCTGATCGATCGCGTCGAGGCCTGCGGCGATGCCGTCGGCGATCTTACCCTCGCGGAAGCGCGGGGCCACCGCCTGCCGCAGGATCTGGCCCGAGATCGCATCGGTGAGCTTGGACTCGAGGCCATAGCCGACCTCGAGCCGCATCTTCCTGTCTTCGGTAAAGACCAGGAAGATCACGCCATTGTCGAGCCCCTTCTGGCCGATACGCCAGGCCTGGGCCAGACGGATGGAGTAGTCCTCGAGACTCTCGCCCTGGAGCGAGCGGAAGATGGCGACGACGACCTGATTGCTCGATCCCTGCTCACGGGCGCGAAGCTTGTCCTCGAGCCGCGCGCGGTCCTCCGCCGACAGCACGCCGGCGTAGTCGTTGATCCGACCGCCGGGGGCTTTCGGAATGGGGAGCGCGGCCTGCGCGACGACCGCCGCGCAGAGCAGAAGCGCGAGGACGAGAAGCCGGCTCAGGCGCATGACGCCGCCACGCTAAGAGACGCTAGAACTTCACCTTCGGCACCTGCTCGCTGCCTGGCGCCGCCTCGAAGAAAGCCTTCTCCTTGAAGCCGCGAATGCCCGCCACGATGCTCCCCGGGAAGAGGCGGAGCCGCGTGTTGTAGTCCTTCACGGCCTCGTTGAAGCGCATGCGCTCGACGGTGATGCGGTTCTCCGTGCCCTCGAGCTGGCTCTGGAGAGCCAGGAAGTTCTGGTTGCTCTTGAGCTCGGGATACCGCTCCACCGTCACGAGCAGCCGCGAGAGGGCTCCGCCGAGCTGATTCTGCGCGTCCTGGAATTTCTTGAAGGCCGCCGGGTCATTGAGCAATTCGGGGGTAGCTTTGATGCTTCCCGCGCTGGCGCGGGCCTGCGTCACCGCCTCGAGCACGCCCTTCTCCTGAGCGGCGAAGCCCTTGACGGTCTCCACCAGATTCGGAATCAGATCGGCCCGCCGCTGGTAGACATTCTGCACCTGGGCCCACTTCTCGGTGACGTTGACCTCGGCCGTCACGAGCTGGTTGTTGACGCCGACAGCCCAGCCGATGGCTCCGATCAGGATTAGGACGACGACGCCCACGACAATCAGTGCTGTTTTCATGACCCGAGTATACCTCCCCGTGTGTCGCTACAAGTCATTCCCCGAATACGACTGGTTGAAGGACTTGTTGCAGAGCGGCAAGTCGGGAACGATGTTCTTCAGCAAGGCATAGGACAGGGGCCGCCAGTTGAGGAATGACGGGTCCATGATCTTGACCCGATAGAGCCGATCCGGAGCGTCGGCCATGATCCAGTGGATGATGGCCCCGCGCCATCCCTCCACGAGGCCGAAGGCGGCCTCGAAGGGCGGCAGCGGGCCGAGCGGCGAGCGGAGCGGTCCCTGCGGCATCCGCGCGATAGCCTGTCCGATGAGTCGCACCGACTCGCGCGCCTCCTCGACGCGGACCCGCGTCCGAGCCTCGACGTCGCCCGTCTGGAAGACCGGCACCTTGAAGTCGAGCTCGCCATAGGCCGCGAAGGGATGATCGCGCCGCACGTCGGCATCCAGGCCCGAGGCGCGCGCCACGTAGCCCAGCACGCCATGGTCGCGCGCCGTGCGCGTGGTCAGCCGGCCCGTTCCCTCGAGCCGGTCGCGCACGAGGGTATTGTCGAGCGCCAGCGCCACGATCTCCTCGAAATCCTCGAGTGCGGCCTCCAGGTCGCTCCGGAGATCGAGTCCGGCGGGCAGATCAGAGCCGACACCCCCGGGCACGATGCCACCCCGGAGGAGTCGATTGCCCGTCACGTGCTTGTTGAGCCGCAGCAGCCGCTCGCGGATGCGGAAGCAGTGCGAGTGCGCGACGGCGAAGCCGGTGTCGTTGGCGATCATGCCGAAATCCGCCACGTGGTTGTACAGGCGCTCGAGCTCCAGCAGGACCACCCGCAGATGGCGCGCGCGATCGGGCACTGCGGTGGCCGAGGCAGCCTCGAGCGCCTGGCAATACGCCAGCGCATGGCCGATCGTCGTGTCGCCGGACACACGCTCGGCCAGCTCCACGCCAGCCTCCGGGGCGCGGCCCTCGAAGAGCTTCTCCGTGCCCTTGTGCGTGAAGTACAGGCGCGACTTCATGTCGATGACCGTCTCGCCCACCACGCTGAAGCGGAAGTGGCCGGGCTCGATGACGCCCGCGTGCACCGGCCCCACCGGGATCTCGTAGACACCCTCGCCGCCCACCTCCGTGAACGGGAACGGGCTGCCGTCGTCGTGGAAGTCCGGGAGCACGGCGTCCTTGCGAAGCGGATGGTAGTCCGGTGGCCAGAAGGCATGGCGCACGAGCGGGCGAGGATCCGGATGTCCGGCCACGACGATCCCAAATTGATCGATGATCTCGCGCTCAAAAAGCGAGGCCGGATGGTGAAAGGTCCCGAGCGATCGGATGGTAGGGCTGTCGGCGGGCAGGAGCTTCACCGCCTGGAGAAACCAGTCCTCGCGCGGATGAGCGAAGAGGTAGTAGACCTCGAAGCGACCCGCGCCCGAACGCCGGTCATTGGCGACCATGAGTCGCAGCTCCGCGCCCAGCTCGCGGCGCAGCGCCTCGGCCAGCCGCCGCGCGTCGCCCGCCTTCACCTGCGCGTGGAACTCGCGGCCGCGCGCCAGCCGCAGCTCGGTCAGCACGCCCGCCAGTCGCTCCTCGAGAGCCTGCCGGACTGCCGCGATCTCTCTCATCGGCTCACGATCGCCACCGCCCGGTCGAGGAGCGTCTGGAAGGCGCCGAACCCGCCGAGACCGAACGCCACAAGCAGGATCGCGCAGAGCGCGAGCGGCACGAGTCCCCACCGGTTGCCCTCGCCCACGCGAACGCCGTCGGGCGGCGCGCCGTACAGCATCCGATTGATCTGGGCCAGCATGGCGATCACAGCGGCCAGCAGCAGGACCAGCACGAACGCCATCAGCCACGGGTGCCCGGTGGCGAACCCTGCGCGCACCAGCGAGAGCTTGGAGAAGAAGATGCCGAAGGGCGGCAGGCCGGCGAGAGCCAGCATGCCCGCCGCGAAGAGACCGCCGGTGACGGGCATGACCCGGAGGAGCCCCGAGACCTCGCCCATCTCGGTGGTGTGGTAGCGATCGAGGATGCGGCCCGAGAGAAGGAACATCATGCCCTTGGCCACGGCGTGGTTGACGAGATGCAGGAGAGCGGCGAAGGCCCCGAGCGGTCCCAGCCCGAGCCCCACACACATGAGGCCCGTGTGCTCGATGCTCGAATACGCCAGGAGCCGCTTGTACTGCCGCTGGCCGATCAGGCTCAGCGCGGCCACCGCGAGAGAAGCGAGCCCGAGGACGAGCAGCAGGCGATCGGGCAGCGTCGAGCCCACGGTCAGATCAACGACGACCTTCCACCTGATGATGGCGTAGAGCGCCACGGCGAGGAGCACCCCCGACATCATGGCGGAGAGCGGCGCCGGCGCCTCGGCATGGGCATCGGGCAGCCACGTGTGCATCGGCGCGAGACCGGCCTTGGTGCCGTAGCCGATCACGATGAAGACGAAGGCCAGCGCCATCACCCGCGGGTGCATGGAGGGCGCCGCAGCCATGAGGCTCGTCCAGTTGAGCGCGGATTCCCGCTCGCCGGCCAGGTGGACGTAATCGAAGTAGCCCAGCACCGTGCCCACGAAGGCCAGCGCGATCCCCACCGACCCGATCAGGATGTACTTCCACGAGGCTTCCACGGAGGCCTTCGAGACATGCAGCGGGATGAGCAGCGCGGAGGCGATGGTGGTGGCCTCGACGGCCACCCACATGATGGCCACGTTGTTCGCCGTCACCGCGATCAGCATGGTGAAGGCGAAGAGGCTCGAGAAGATCCTGAACCGTCGCGCCTGGGCGGGTGTGTAGCGCTCGTCGCGGCCGAGGCCGGGGCCGAGCCAGGCGGCCAGCGCGGCGACGAAGGCCACGCAGACGGCCAGGAGGGCAGAGAGCGCATCCACGCGCATCATCTCGCTGGGGCCCCACGTGGGGGTGGCGCCGGCCAGCACCTGGCCGGCCAGCCTCAGGGCCGCCACCAGCGAGAGCGTCGAGAGCAGCGCGCCCGCCGCTCCCACTCCGCGAAGGTAGGGCCGCACGAGAGCCGCCGCGAGCGCGGCCGCGAGCGGCGCGCCGACGAGAGCCAGATAGGTCAGTCGCACGCGCGATCGCTCATTGGCTCAGCCGGTTCAGCTGCTCGACGTCGATGCTCTCGAAGGTCTCCTGGATGCGATAGATGACGATCTGCATGACCAGGAAACCCATCAGGGCATCGAGGAAGACGCCCATTTCCACGATGAACGGGATGCCGTAGGTGCCGAGCATGGCCAGGAGCGCGATGCCGTTCTCGAGCGCCAGGAAGCCGATCACCTGGGTCAGCGCCTTCTTGCGGCTGATGATGACGAACAGGCTCACGAAGATGAGGCCCATGGCGAGCGGCATGCCCGCGCGCGTGGGCAGCCGGCTCACGTCGAGGATGGGCCAGGTCACGATGTAGGCCAGCACCACGAGGAGCCCGCCGATCACGAGCGAGGTAGCGGTGTTGACATAGGGCTCCAGCTCGCGCGGGCTGCCGAAACGCCGGTCCATGCGCTTGAGGAGAATCGGCATCAGGATGCCCTTGAGCCCGAGGAGGATCACCGCCACCACCCAGAGCTCGCGGCTGCCCGTGACGACGGCGATGAGCCCGGCCGTCGCGGCCAGGGCCACCGACTGGGCCGCGAAAGCGCCGATGTGCGCGGCCGAGCCGCGGCGCCACAGGAGCGTGAGCCCGCAGAGCAGCACCAGGCTCGATCCGAGCACCGTGAGATGGCCGAAGGCGGAATCCATCGCTACCGCACCAGGAAGGACACCGTGATGGCCAGGACGGCCAGCACGAACGACACCGCGAGCAGCTCGGGCACGCGGAAGAGCCTGAGCTTGGCCACGCGCGTCTCGAAGACGGCCAGCGCGACGGCGAGGACAACGAGCTTGGCGAGCAGGGTGGCGAGGGCCCAGCCGAGCGCGGCCCAGGTGAGCACCGTGGCCACGCCCCAGGGGACGAAGAGGTTGCCCAGGAGCGAGAAGAAGAGAAGCACCTTGAGCCAGGCCGACCACTCGATCAGCGCCAGGTAGCGCCCCGAGTACTCGAGGATCATGGCCTCGTGGATCATGGTCAGCTCGAGATGCGTGGCCGGGTTGTCCACGGGGAGCCGGCCGTTCTCCGCGAGCGTGACCACGAAGAGCGCGCCGAAGGCGAGGAGATAGCCGGGGCTCACGGCGGCGGCGGGGTCCGCCATCGTGCGCGCGACGATCTGGCCCAGGTTGGTCGAGCCCGCGCCCAGGGCCAGGGCGAAGATGGCGAGCGCCACGGTGGGCTCGGACAGCGCGGCCACGGTCATCTCGCGGCTCGAGCCCATGCCGCCGAAAGCGGAGCCCGGGTCGAGTCCGGCCAGCGCGAGGAAGAAGGTCCCGAGAAGCAGGAGATAGACGACGACGAGCAGGTCGCCGACGGGGTCGAAGGGCGACGGCACCGCGAGCACCGGGACGAGGAAGGCCACGGCCACCGTGCTCGCGAAGACGACGAAGGGCGCCGCGCGGAAGAGCCACGAGGCGTTGCTGGAGACAACGACCTCCTTGGCGAAGAGCTTGCGCAGCTCGAGATAGGGCTGCCACACGGGGGCGCCGCGGCGATTCTGGAGACGTGCCTTGAGCCACCGGATCAGTCCGACCAGACCCGGGGCCAGGAGGAGCGCGAGCACGGTCTGGGCAATCGCGACCGTGTATCCCGTCGGCAGGGGCATCACCTCAGCTTCCCCACAGCATGAGGAGCCCCAGCATGATCACGAGGGCGGCCACGAGATAGGTCAGATAGGCGTGGAGCGAGCCCGACTGGATGGCGCGGACGCGCGCGGCCCACGCGATCACGCGATCGATGACGGGATCGTAGAGGTAGCGCTCGAACCACGGGATGATATGAGCGCGGTAGGCGATGGACTGGACGAAGTAGCGAGACTCCGGGTGAAAGTCGATCGAGACGTCCTCGGTGGGACGGTAGAGCGCGGCGAAGATCCGTCGCAGCGGCTCGGCGAAGGCGGCCGCGGTGTACTGCATGCGCGGTGTCTGCGCGATGCGGCCACACCCCCACGTGTCGCTCACGCGGAGGGCGCGGCTGGCGCGGAAGAGCCAGAGGGCCATGGGAATCGCCGCGAGCAGGACGACGAGGCCCAGCAGGATCGACAGTGGAGAGATCTGGCCGACGGCGCCGGGCGCGCTCAACGGCATGCCGAGGCTCCAGCCGACGGTGACGGCAGATGCGGGAGGCAGGCCGGCGAGGCCGCCCACCACCCGGGCGAGCGCCGGCACCATCGCATAGGCCGCCGCGCCCAGGACCACGCACGCGAGCGCCAGGGCTGCCATCGCCACCTGCATCGACGCCGGCGCCTCGTGCGCCTGCTCGGCTTCATGCGAGCGCGCGATGCCGAGGAAGGTGATGCCGAAGGCCTTGACGAAGCAGGCCGCGGCCAATCCGCTCGCCAGCGCCAGCATCGCGACGGCCACGGGCATCAGCACGGCCACTTCGCGCTTGGGAATGGTCGCGCCGCCGAGCAGAGCCTGGAACACCACCCATTCCGAGACGAAGCCGTTGAGGGGCGGCAGGGCGGAGATCGCGGCCGCGCCCACCAGGAAGAAGAGGGCCGTGCGCGGCATCCGCTTGATGAGCCCGCCCATCTCCTCCATGTTGCGCGTGTGGGTGGCGTGGAGCACGGAGCCCGCGCCCAGGAAGAGCAGGCCCTTGAAGCACGCGTGGTTGATCGTGTGGTAGAGACCGCCCACGAAGCCCAGCACGGCCAGCGCGGGAAGCCCGTAGCTCAGGAACATCATCCCCGCCCCCACGCCGATGAAGATGATGCCGATGTTCTCGATGGAGTGATACGCGAGCAGGCGCTTGAGGTCGTGCTCCATCAACGCGTAGAGCACACCCAGGAGCGCCGAGACGGCGCCGAGAGCCAGCACGAGGCCGCCCCACCAGGCGGGGCCGCCGCCGAGCAGCCGCAAGCCGAAGAGGAGGACGCCGTAGACCCCCAGCTTGATCATGACGCCGGACATGAGCGCCGAGACGTGGCTGGGCGCCGCCGGATGCGCACTCGGCAGCCACACGTGGAGCGGCACCAGGCCTGCCTTCGCGCCGAAGCCGACCAGCGCGAGGACGAAGACCAGGCTCTTGAGGCCGGGCGAGAGCGTCGCGGCGTGCTTGGCCAGCGCCGTGAAGTCACCCGAGCCATCGGGCGGAAGGAGGAGAAAGAACGCCGCCAGGATGAATCCGAGTCCGAACTGCGTCATGCCGAGGTACCAGTTGCCCGCGCTCACGGTCTCGGGCTCATCCGCTTCGGTCATGACGAGTAGGTACGAGCTGATCGCCATCCCTTCCCAGAAGAGAACGAACCAGAAGATGCTCTCGGCGAGGGGCACAAGGCTCATGCTCAACAAGAACAGATTCAACATGACGCCCGGCGTTCGGAGCGACCGGCGACCTTCCCAATCTCGCGCATACCCGATGCTGTAAAGAGCGGCCGGAATGGCGATTGCCCCGACGACGGCGAGGAACAACGCGCTCAATGGATACACGATGAGGACAACCCTGGCACCTCGGAGAGGCCCGGCGATGCTGGTCTCTCCCATGACCTCGATCCAGGTGAAGCTCGCTGAGCTCCAATCAAACAACTTGCCCCCGCCGAGGGCGAGCGCAGCCGCGCCACCCGTGATAGCGCCAACGCCGGCGAGCCATCTCGCGAGTGCCCCACGAGAGAAAAGACAGGCGGCAAGCGCGCCCCCCACATAGCCACCAATCATCAGAGTGAAGAGGGTCAGGTCGGTCATGAACGGCCGAGGGCGGTGAGGATGCCGCGCAGGATGTCGGCCGGCTCGGGCGGGCAGCCATCCACGAAGACGTCCACGGGGATGATCTGATCCACGCTGCCCGCCACGGCGTAGCTGCCCTTGAACACGCCGCAGGTATGCGCACAGTCGCCGACGGCCACGACCAGCTTGGGCGACGGCGTGGCTTCGTAGGTCTTCCGCAGCGGCACTTCCATGTTCCGAGTCACGGGGCCCGTGACCAGGAGAAGGTCGGCATGACGCGGCGAGGCCACGAAGTGGAAGCCGAAGCGCTCGCTGTCGTAGACCGGGCCCATCAGGCCCGAGATCTCGATCTCGCAGCCATTGCAGGAGCCCGCGTCCACCTCGCGGATGCCCAGGGCGCGGCCGAAGAGGCGCCGAGAGCGGCGGTCGACTTCGCGAACGAGGTGAACGATTTGCGGATCACCGGGAGGAATCGCCTCGGTGACTATGCCCGTGCGAAAGATCTTGGAGAGGAGGCCCATCTACTGTGGCCGGCGCCTCCTCACCTTGGGCATGACAGATCTCACTATAACCGCATCAGCCGCCTTTCCCGCCGATATAGCCGAGCAGGCGGTCGCGCAGGCGGAGGGCAGCCGCCCGCGCGCGGGCCGGGCCGTAGCCGCCGCCCCCCGGCGTGCTCACGAGCACGCGGTCGCCGCGCGCGAGGACGTGCTGGCGGCGATGATCCACCTTCTTGCCGTTGATGCGCACGTCGCCGAGACCGCCGGCGCCGCCGCCCTTGAAGCCGGGTGCGGGAAACTTCGTCCGCTCCGCCATGAAGCTCAGCACGATGGGGCGGGTGGATCCGCTCTCGACGAGGATGTCCTGGCCGAGGCCGCCCCGGTGGCGCCCGGCGCCCCCCGAGCCCGCGCGCAGCCGCTTGTAGTGGAAGAAGAGCGGGCTATTGCGCTCCGCCACCTCCACCGGCGTGCTCGAGATGTTGCTGGGCCACGAGAGCACGTGCTCGCCGTCCTTTCCGGAGGTCGCGCCCATGCCGCCGTTGAAGAAGAGGACGTTCGTGTAGGGTCGCCCGTCGTCGCGCGTTCCCGTCTGGGCCACCGCCCAGAGCGGGGAGCCCGCGCCAGCCATCACCTTGTCGGGAATGACCTTGTGGAGCGCGCCCAGGACCAGAACGGGCACGTAGTGGCCCGTCTGGGCGCGGCTGACCACGGCGGCGGGGAAGCGCGGGTTGAGCAGACACCCTTCGGGCGCCTCCACCTTCACGGGCCGGTACATGCCTTCGTTGTTCGGCAGGCCGGGCAGGAGCGCGCAGCGAACCGCGTAGGCCGTCATGGCGTACGTGTAGGCATACACGCAGTTGATGGCGCGGGGCTGGGCGGGCGAGGTGCCCGTGAAGTCCGCGACGATCTCGTCGCCCTTGATCGTCAGGGCAATCTTGAAGGTGTACGACTTCTCGAAGCCGTCGGTCTGGAAGCCATAGCGATACGTGCCATCGGGAACGGCGGCAATGGCCTCCCGCATCGCACGCTCCGAGCGTCCAAACAGCTCGTCGGCGAGGCCCTCAAGCGAATAGAGATCGTACTCCTCCATGAGGCGGCGCACACGATTCTCCATCAGCTCGTTGGCGCTGACCTGCGCCCAGATATCGCCCATGGTCTGATCGGGCGTGCGCACATTGGCCCGGATGAGCCGGATCAGCGTCTCGTCGCGCTGGCCGTCACGGATGATGCGGCTCAGCGGGATGTGGATCCCCTCCTCGAAGAGCTCGCGCGCCTCGATGGCCCGCACCCGCCCGCCGATATCCGGCATGTGCGAGGTGGTCGCGGAGAAGGCGACGAGCCGCTCGCGGTGGAAGATCGGCTTGACGAGCGAGACGTCGCTCATGTGGCCCGTGCCCTGCCACGGGTCGTTCGTGATGAGCACATCACCGGGCTTCAGTCCATCCTCCCCGAACTCGCGGAGGAAGTGCCGCACCGTCGCCGGCAGCGTGCCGATGAAGGACGGGATGCTGCCCGAGTTCTGGGCGAGGGCATAGCCGCGCGCGTCGGTGAGCACGCAGGCGAAGTCATTGGCCTCGTTGGAGAGCGTGGAGAACGAGGTCCGCACGATGGCCTTCGCCGCCTCGTCGGTCACCGAGATGATGCGAGTCCAGAGCACCTCGAGGGTGATGGCGTCAAAGCGTGTCGTCATTGGCGCGTCCCCGTTTCCTTGATGCGGGCGAAGCTCCAAACGTCGCGAGGTACGAAACCCAGATTCGGGAAGACCATCCAGCGACGGAGCACCCCTTCCCGCACCATGCCGACTTTCTTGAGCACCCGCTGAGACGCCGGGTTCTCGAGGTCCACCGTTGCCCAGGCGCGATGGATTTCCGGCTGGCTGATCACCCAGTCGACCACCACACGGGCCGCCTCGGTCATGAGCCCGTGGCCCCAATAGCGTCGGGCGAGGACATACCCCACTTCTGCACGGCACGCAGCGAGGCGGAAATCGATCATTCCCGCGGCGTGTCCGCCCTCTGCGAGCGTGATGAGCCAGGAGAAGACAGTGCCCGCCTTCCAGCCCGCCTCGCAGTGCTGATCGAGGAATTTCCGCGTCTCGTCCATGCTCCGGTGCGGCGACCATGAAGTGTAACGCGCGACCTCGCTATCCTGCGTATACGCGTCGAAGATGGCTGCCGCGTCATCGGCCACCGGGAGGCGGAGCCGGAGCCGTGGCGTCTCGAGGGTAGCGGGTGGATTCACTGGCCGCTCAGGGTCATGATGATGTTGCCGCTCGAGGCCACCCGCGCGGTTGCGGCGGGGCCAACCACCAGCGTCGAGCCTTCTTCCTCGACGACGGCGGGACCCGTGAGCTCGTCGTCGATCCCGAGCTTGTAGCGATCGTAGACCGCGGTCGATACGAAGCCGCCCGCCTCGTGGAAATAGGCGGGGCGCGCTCCCTTGAGCGCGCGCTCGGCGCCGCGGCCGGGCCGTCCCTGCAGCACCACCTCGCTGCCGGAAACGGGCGCGCGCACGGCCACGCGGATGTTCAGGAACTCGACGGGCACGCCCGGCGGAGTCAGGGCGAACTTCTCGCGATACGCCGTCTCGAACGCGGAGACCAGCTGCCGTCGGCCCTCCGGCGTGTCTTCATAGGGCCCAGAGGGCAGGGGCACGACGAGGTCGAAGCCCTGACCGAGGAAGCGGCCATCGGCCAGTCGCTGAATGGCCGCGTTCTCGAGCTTGAGGCCCGTGTCGGTCATCACCGCCCGCGCTTCGTCCTCGAGCTTCCGGAAGGCCGCCTCGAGATCCGCCATTCGACCCAGGTCGAGACGCATGCCCACGGTGGCCACACGATCCACGCGCGCGGGGGCCACGAGGAGTCCCAGGGCGGAGGCCACGCCCGCCGACGGCGGGCAGACGACACGCGAGACGCCGAGCTTGCGCGCCACGGAGCCCGCATGCACGGGGCCGGCGCCACCCGTGCAGAGAAGCGCATAGTCGCGCGGATCGCGCCCGCGCTCGGCGATGTGGACGCGCGCGGCCCCCGCCATGTTCTCGTTCACGATGTCGTGAATGCCCCACGCGACCTGGGTGGCAGGCAACCCGAGCTTTGCCGCGAGCCGCTCGACGGCGGAGCGCGCCGCTTCCACGTCCACCCTGACCTCGCCGCCCGCGAAGTACTCGGGGTTCAGATAGCCGAGCAGGAAATCCGCGTCGGTCACGGTGGGCTCCGTGCCGCCGAGGCCATACGAGGCCGGCCCTGGATGCGAGCCCGCGCTGCGCGGCCCCACCTTGAGGAGGCCGATCTCGTCGACGTCCGCGATGCTGCCTCCGCCCGCGCCGATCTCGATCAGCTCGATGGTGGAGATGCGCATGGGCAGCCCGCTGCCCTCGATGAACCGCCGCTGCCGGGCCGCCTCGAAGCTGTAGGCGGTGAGGGGCTCGCCCCCGTCGACGAGGGAGAGCTTGGCCGTGGTGCCGCCCATGTCGAAGGCGAGAAGATTTCCCCCGCTGTCCTCGCGACCGAAGAAGGCGGCGGCGATGGCGCCCGCGGCGGGGCCCGACTCGAGCATCTGCACCGGGGTGCGCTGCGCCTCGCCGACGTGGGTGAGCCCACCGCTCGAGAGCATGAGGAGCAGCGGCGCGGGAATGCGCAGCTCGGCCACGCGCTTCGC